>JAMBLJ010000218.1 GCA_023336815.1 Actinomycetes bacterium | reverse complement strand
TCGCTCCAAGGATATCTCGAGAATCACGTGGCTGGTGGCCGATGCCGCCAAACCGCCCTTTCGATCCTCGTCTTTCGATCGCGTTCTCCTCGACGCTCCCTGCACTGGCCTCGGCACACTGCGAAGGAGGCCCGAGATCCGGTATCGGATGGACCCAGACGCACCCGACCGCTACGGCAAAATGCAGCGATCAATGCTCCAGCAGGCCGTAGGTCTCCTCCGACAGGGAGGACGCCTCGTATACAGCGTGTGCACCGTATTTCCCGAGGAAACGATCGATGTCGTCGCCAACATGGGATTCCACGCACCCGAACATTCGATAGCGGAGCCCTGGGGAGATGGTGTTCTGTTCACGCCTCATCTCACCAGGACTGACGGGATGTTCATCGCCGTCTTCGATGCCTGACTGTGGATTGGCGGTCGCTCACTCGATGACGATGGCAGACAGATCATGCTCCGGTTCCGGATAGGTGAGATCGAGACCTTCGAGCGTTTCGATGAGGATCTTGGAGATAACGAGGTTGCGATACCACTTGCGATCTGACGGCACAACGAACCACGGGGCGTCGACCGTCGTCGTTTCCGAGATCGCTTCCTCGTATGCGGCCATGTACTCGTCCCAGCGACTTCGTGAGTCCAGATCACTCGGATTGAACTTGTAGCTCTTTGCGGGATCGTCGAGGCGAGACCGTAGTCGACGAGCTTGCTCTTCTTTCGAGATGTGCAACATCACCTTGACGATGACCGTCCCCTCATCGATGAGCATCCTCTCGAAGTCGCGGATGTGTCCGTAGCGACGTCGCCATTGCTCCTCAGGCACAAGATCGAGCACGCGGACCACGAGCACATCCTCGTAGTGAGATCGATTGAATATTCCGATCCGGCCGCGTGGTGGGGCCTGAGTATGGACACGCCACAGATAATCATGATCGAGTTCGCGTTCGCTTGGTACACCGAAACCACGAACATCGACACCCTGGGGGTTCACACCGGTGAACACCTTGCGGATAGTGCCATCCTTGCCCCCCGTGTCCATTGCCTGGAGAACGAACAAGAGGCTCCTACTCCCGTCGGCCCACAACAGCCGTTGCAGATCTGCAAGTCGTCGGCGATAGGATGCAAGGACGTTCAGACTCGATGACTTCTTGAGGTCGGCGAATGCTGTCTTCTCACCCGGGTCGATCGTCCTCAGATCCAGGCCCGTTCCCTCGGCGACACGATACGCGTCCATTCGGTTCCCTTCCACGATGCGTGACGCCAACCCTATACAATCGCTGGCAATGAACAACGACATCCGCATCTCGCCATCCATCCTCGCCGCTGATTTCGCTCACCTTTCGAGAGAGATCGACCTGATCACGCCTGAGATCGACTCCCTCCATGTCGATGTGATGGATGGCCACTTCGTGCCGAACATCTCGCTGGGTACCCCCGTGATCGCCTCGCTGCGGGCTGCGACGGATCTGTACCTCGATTGTCATCTGATGATCACCGATCCTTTGCGGTACATCGAGTCCATTGCGGTGGCGGGAGCAAATGGGGTCACAGCACATATCGAGGCGATACCCGATCCCGTACCCGTTGCTGAGGAGGCAGACAGGCTTGGCATTGATTTCGGGCTGGCGTTGTCACCGAACACACCAATCGAAGCGATCGTTCCGTACCTTGACCGATGTTCCATCGTGGTGGTCATGAGCGTGCAACCCGGTTTCGGTGGGCAACGGTTCATGGACCAGGTTCTCACCAAGATCGAGGCTCTCAGAGAATCCGTTGATTCTCGAGCACTTTCGACCGATATACAGGTCGATGGCGGCATCGACCTCCAGACGATCGGTCGAGCGAGCTCGGCCGGTGCCAACGTCTTCGTGGCTGGAAGCTCCGTGTTTAACGCTGACGATCCGGTGAACGCCATCGTGGAAATGAAGTCGATCGTGGGTATGGGAAATAGATGAAGGAACGCATCCTCGTCGTCGATGACGACCCGGATATTCTCCAGTTCGTGAGACTCAATCTCGAACTCGATGGGTTCGAGGTGGAACTCGCGGGCGGTGGGAAAGAGGCGCTTGAGAAGGCCGCGGCAGCGCCACCGGACCTCATGTTGCTCGACGTCATGATGCCTGAAATCGATGGCCTCACCGTCCTCCGACGCATGCGAAGTGACCCACCAACGGCCAACGTACCGGTCATCGTATTGACAGCACGGTCACTCGCAGAGGACAGGGTCAAGGGACTCGACCTGGGGGCGGACGACTACATCACTAAACCCTTCGACCTCGAAGAGTTGATCGCGCGCGTACGCACCGTTCTGCGTCGCTCGCAGCAGATGCGCGATCTGTCACCGCTCACCGGTTTGCCAGGCAACTTTCGGATCACGAGCGAACTCGAGGATCGTGTGTCATCAGGGCAACAATTCGCCCTGGTCCACGCTGATCTCGATAACTTCAAGGCGTTCAACGACCACTACGGGTTCATGCGTGGCGATACTGTGATCAAGTTCACCGCAAGGATCCTCCTCGCTGCGGCCCACGCCGTGGGCGAAGCGGATGCGTTCATAGGCCATGTTGGTGGGGACGACTTTATAGCGATCGTACGTGCCGACAACATGAAGCCGTTCTGTGACGAGGTCGTCGTGACCTTTGACGATGGGATTCTCGAGCACTACGACACCGCCGATGCTCTTCAGGGGTACATCGAAGTCACCGATCGCCGCGGTGAACGTCATGCCTTTCCGATCTGCTCCCTGTCGATGGGTGTAGCTACCACCGAGAACAAGCCACTCGCAAGCGAGTGGGAGGCTTCATCTGTTGCCTCTGAGATGAAGGAAGTCGCAAAGCGCACAGCGGGCACCAACTACCAGGTCGACCGACGAACCTGACCAGGCTCACGGCCACGATCCACACCAGGTCGATGACGCCGAGCACACTGGTTGCAAGACGCTGGTAACGTCGCCGGGGCCGTAGGCATCGATGCGATCGTCGGTCGAGGCGATACAGAGCGTGGGGAACCAGGATGGACGGGTACGGAGTACGACCGATTGACAGCTTCGATTTCCATCACTCGATGCTCACGGATGAGCTCAGAATCTCCGCCTTCCACGATGCCATCGCATCGGCGGTCCAACCTGGCGATATCGTCGTCGATATCGGTTCAGGGACCGGGATACTTTCGATGTTCGCGGCACAGGCCGGAGCCTCGCAGGTGTACGCCATTGAGCGTGAACCCATCATCCACATCGCCAGAGAGATCAGCGACAGGAACGGGTTCGCTGCAACGATCACATTCCTGGAAGGGTCTTCACTCGACATCGATGTACCCCAACGCGCCGATGTACTCATCTCGGAAACGATCGGTAACGCCGGGCTTGATGAGGGGATAGTTGCCTGGGTTAGCGATGCGAAGGAGCGGCTCCTTGTGCCGGGTGCGGTGATCGTGCCGATGTCCCTCGACGTGACGGCAAGCCTCATCTGTGTACCCGCGGAGTATGAGAGCATCGAGCGCTGGGATCTTCCGCTGCGTGATCTTGACTTCTCGCCGCTCGAACGCGTCGCCCAGAACAACCTCCATTCCGTCGAGATGAGCCGCTCCGATCTGGTCAGCGAACCCGTCACACTGTTCACTACCGACCTGAACGAGTCGCAACCGACAATTTCTGGCGTCGGTACGTCGAGAGTGACCAAGAACGCGACCGTTCATGGAATCGGGGTGTGGTTCACTGCCACGCTCGGTCCGGGCAACTCCTTGAGCAACGTCCCCCCGAACATCGTCCCCAGCTGGGAGCAAGGATTCCTCCCCCTTGATCGACCGCGACAGATCGAAGCGGGCACATCCGTTGACATCGAAGTCGCATGTTCGCCATCGGGTGACAAATGGACATGGCGTGCGGGTGCCGACGCACCAACACAGACGACCCACAATGGAGAACTCGAGGAACACATCGGCTGACGGTCCGAGCGAATGATCCCAACGCAGGCGGTCTACGTATCCCGATCGTCAGGAGAACGCTCGTGTTCCGGGTGCTCATTCGCTTCGACCCAGACCGACGCATCGTCGTATGCACGCTTGAGCGTGGCACCCACCCACTCGTCCGACGTGTAGATGTTCTCCGTACCAACGACTGCTGTGACCCGTGTGGCAGCGAGCTGTTGATGGATGGATTCATCCGCAGAGATGATGACGAGCTTGCTCCCGGCCGCGTTCAACTCCTCCGCGTATCGACCGAGCACATCCATGAATGTCGAACCGAGATCGGATCGACCGCGTAGACGCAGGATGACGACGGATCCCGACGAGTCCCTTCCAACATTGGGGAGCGCCTCTTCGAACACCGGGGCCGCCGCAAAAAAGAGACTTCCGTACGGTTGGATAACGATGACCTCGTGGGCGGAAACGGTGGCGGGCGGATCAACCTCGCGATGTCGACCGGACTCGTCGTACAACCACCGCTTGACCGTAACCTGATTCGATTGGTTGATGATGTACAAGATCATCGAAATACCAACACCCACAAGGACCGCGTACTGCAGGGCTATCAGCATCGTGAGACTGAACGTCACGAGCATGACAGTGGCCTGCATGGATCCGGTCTTCCAGACCGCCTTGATATCAGCCGGTTTGACCGTCCGGTACCCGACCGTCATGAGCAACCCCGCGAGGGCAGGCATGGCGATGTAGCCAACGGCCGATCCGAACACGAGGATGACGATGGCCATCACCACACCAGCGATGAGAAGGGCGAGCCGTGACTTCGCCCCCGCAGATTTCACGAGTGAAGACGCGGACATCGACCCACCGACGGGCATGCCCTGGAACACGCCTACAGCGATGTTCGCCGCACCCTGGCCGATGAAGTCTTTCGAGGCTACAGGGTACGTGCCGTCGGGGTTCGGGAAGTTCGCCGAGATCCCTGCACCCTGGACCAAGCCGATAAACGCGAGAGAGAACGCTGGGATGAGCAGCGCCGGAACTGCTCCAAGAACGGGAAGGACCGGTCGAGGAAGGGATCGAGGTATGTCGGCAATGTCGAGCAACTGAGCTACCTCCATCCCGAGGAGGACTACAGCCGCTGACGTCGCCACGATCGCGACGACCATCCCGAGAGCCTTGAGTTTGGTCCGTTCGAGGAGGACGATCAACACGATCGTCGAAACGCCTATGGCGATGGTGCCGAAGTGAGCCTGACCGAGGTTGAAGAGCGTGTCCATGGCCCGTAGCACCCGGTTCGCACCTTGACTTTCGTACCCGGTGAAGTTATCGAGCTGGCCGAGGATGATGTTGACACCAACAGCGTTTATGAACCCGATCATGACGGCATTGGATACGAACCTGAGGATCGAGCCGAGTTTGAGTAGTCCAGCAGCGAGCATGACGAGGCCCGTGACGATCGACAGGGTGAACAGAATCCTGTCAGGGTCGTCTCCCATGCCTGAGATATTGATATCGGCGACGACGATCGCCATAGCACCGGTCGCCTGGACGGCCATGAAGGAAGAACTCGTGAAGATGCCACCGGTAAAGGTTCCCACCATGTAGGCGTACAGACCGAAGACTGGATTCACCCCAGCCAGCAACCCGCCAGCTAGCCCATCCGGAACGCTCTCAACTCCAAGGACCACACCCGCGACGGCGTCGGCCTTGAGTTTCTCTTTGCGAAACAGCGATCGGACTGGGTCAAGTATCTTCCGCGTTTGCATCTGCGCTAGCGTAACCCCGATTCGTTCGTAGGTCATGTTCCAAGTCGTTCCCGTTTCGGGCTATGCCCACCCTCGTACTAAGTTTCTCACTACATACCTCTTTCAGGGCAGGGTGCAATTCCCGACCGGCGGTGAAAGTCCGCGAACCCCAGCTGGGGCCGATCCGGTGGAACTCCGGAGCCGACGGTGAAAGTCCGGATGGAAGAAAGGGGACGCTTATGCGTCGCGCTGTCGACAATCCAGTCGATGGTGTCGCCGTGGATGACGTGATGCGTGCTGCGCTGGATGCCACATCCGGAACGCACCCGCATCCGAACCCACGTGTCGGCGCCGTCATCGTCTCACCTGCTGGTGTGGTGCGTGCCGTCGGCGTCCACATCGGCCCAGGACATCCACACGCAGAACGCGTGGCACTGGCATCGCTCGGCAGCGTCGCAGGCGACACGATGGTCGTCACGCTCGAGCCATGCAACCATCAAGGCAGAACCCCGCCCTGCACGGATGCGATCATCGACAGTGGGATTCGCCGAGTGATCGTCGGAGCGAGAGATCCCGACACCAAGGTGAGTGGCAGGGGCATCGCACGCCTCCGTTCCGCTGGTGTCGAGGTCATCGACAGTGGACTTGCATCGATCGTCGAAGCGAACGACCCGAGCTACTACCACCACCGACGCACCGGCCTCCCTCTCGTCACGCTGAAGATCGCGATGACGCTGGATGGACAGATCGCGGCACGCGACGGTTCCTCGCAGTGGATCACGTCACCGGAGGCAAGAGAGGACGCCCACGTCCTTCGGTCACGCAATGACGCGGTCGCCGTCGGTGCAGGTACCATCCGTGAGGACGATCCGCTGCTCACCGTCAGACTGGATGGATACGATCGCCATCAACCCCGACCTATCGTCTTCAAGGGTCACAAGGACCTTCCAACCGGAGCGCGTGTTCTCGCCAGGGATCCGATCATCGTCGAGTCCCACTCAGGCAGCTCAACGGACATGGCCGCTTCACTCCGATCATTGGCAGATCAGGACATAACGTCTGTTCTCGTTGAGGGAGGCGCAACGATCGCTCGAACCCTGGTCGATGCCGGCCTCGTTGACGTCCTGATCGTGTACATCGGTGCCAGCCTTGCCGCAGGCGCTGGATTAGCCCCGTTTGCAGGCTCCTTCGATTCGATCGACGATGCCAGAACGATCGTATTTCAATCTGTCGAACGCATCGGTCCCGATATCAAGATCACCGCACAGATTGGAGATCCATCCTGATGTTCACTGGAATCGTTTCCGAAGTCGGGAGAGTCGAAGACGTCCTTCCCATTGACGGTGGAAGGCAACTGACTATCCGTGGCAAGAGGACTGCCGCTGATATACAAGATGGCGACTCAGTTGCCGTTGATGGTGTCTGTCTGACCGTCGTTTTGCACAGCAGCACCTCCTTCTCTGTCCAGATCGTTGATGAGTCGCTGGGCCGCAGTGCGCTCGGCAACCTGGTTCGCGGGAACGATGTCAACCTTGAACGTCCCATGAGAGCGGATGGTCGGTTCGATGGTCACATCGTCCAGGGACATGTCGACGGTGTGGGTGTCATTGCATCTCTGGAAGGGGAAGGTGGGGCGACACGGATACGGGTCAAACATCCATCGACGCTAGGGCGCTACATCGTCGAAAAGGGGTCGATCACTGTGGATGGGACCAGCCTCACAGTCACGGCTGTGTGCGACAGGGATGCTGACCCTGCCTGGTTCGAGGTTGTGCTGATACCACACACGCTCTCGGCAACCGTGTTCGGGAGCAAGGAAGTCGACTCTCCGGTCAACATCGAGGTCGATGTGATCGCGAAGTACGTCGAACGGATGATCGGAACCAGTACATGACCCTTGCAGCGATCTCCGATGCCCTCGCTGCGATGCGACGGGGCGAGTTCATTCTCGTCGTCGACGATGAGAAAAGGGAGAACGAGGGAGATCTGATCATCGCCGCGGAGAAGGTGACACCGAAACAGATTGCATTCATGGTTCGCTACACATCCGGGCTCATCTGTCTGCCGACGACGGGGGAACGACTCGATGAGCTCAAGCTACCGCTCATGGTCATGGACAATACGGAGGCACACAAGACGGCCTTCACCGTATCGATCGACTACACCAAAGGTACGACGACGGGAATATCGGCAGCAGACCGATCTCGCACGATCCGCGCGGTCGTCGATAGAGACTCGCGCCCATCCGACTTCTCACGTCCCGGCCATATCTTCCCCCTCCGCTACGAACCAGGGGGAGTACTCGCGAGGCGAGGCCACACCGAGGCGGCGGTCGATCTCGCGAGGCTCTCAGGACTCCAGCCAGCGGGCGTATTGTGTGAGATCGTCAACGACGACGGGACGATGATGCGTGGTGACGCGCTTGCAGCGTTCGCACGAGAACACGAGATTGTCATGATCTCGATTGACGATCTCGTTGCCTACCGCTGGAAGACCGAAGTTCTCGTGAACCGGACGTCTCAAGCATCCTTGCCCACCCGCTACGGTGATTTCACGCTGATCGGATACGAGGCAGCCACAGACGCCAGCCCTCACATCGCCCTCACCATGGGCGATCTCGCTGGCGCACAGAACGTATTGACCAGAGTTCACTCGGTGTGCCTCACCGGCGACGTCTTCGGGTCGCTACGCTGTGATTGCGGTTCCCAGCTGCACGAAGCCATGCGACTCATAGCGAACGCCGGTGCAGGGGTTATCGTCTACAACGCAGCACACGAAGGTCGCGGGATTGGGATTCTTGACAAGATCTCGGCGTACAACCTCCAGGAGCAAGGGCTTGACACGGTTGACGCGAATCGCCAGATCGGCCACGTTGACGATGCGAGACACTACGGCGTAGACGCTCAGATCCTTCATGACCTGGGTATCGAGTCGGTGCGTCTTCTCACGAACAACCCAGACAAGATCGACCAGCTCAAACGCTACGGCGTCAATGTCGTCGACCGCGATGCGATATGGGTTGGCGCCACGGATGAGAATCAGGACTATCTGCGAACGAAGGCTGAACGGATGGGACATATCGTGGGAGAGTCCGAACGTGCGGATCGATAACGCCCCCTCTGGGGAGATACGTGCCGATGGACTTCGCATTGGTGTCGTGACAGCGGCATTCAACGCTCCTGTCACGGATGGACTCAAGACCGGCGCGGTCACGTATCTCAAGGAAGTGGGAGCACAACACCTCGAGATCATCGATGCGCCAGGTGCATTCGAATTGCCACTGATCGCTCAGGCGCTCGCCACGTCCGGGTACGATGCTGTCGTGTGTCTCGGTGCCGTGATCGAAGGTGATACGGACCACTACGAGCACGTTGCACATCGAGCATCTGAGGGACTGATGCGTGTCCAACTTGACACCGGTGTGCCCGTGTCCTTTGGCATACTCACAACGCGGAAGCTCGCAGATGCTCTCGCTCGTTCAGGGCCGGGCCGACACAACAAGGGCCGCGAAGCAGCCGAAGCCGCCGTTCGTGCCGCTTTGATCCTTCGCGATATCACTCCGCCCCCGTCACCCACGGCGGATTCCACGTAGTAACTACGGGTTCCGCTGTATCCTAAGATCAACAAACGACGCAAGAGGAGGCGCCTGCTTCCCACCTTTCCACCGTCTCAGGTGCGATAGGTCGAACTTCCGGCAGCGTTCGTCGCGCTGTCTTTTGTTCTCTGTAGGCGACCTCCCCGGCTGGAAGACCACGGATCAGGAGGTACTCCCATCGCGGAGCCACGGGTGAACGACAGAATTCGCGTCAAGCGAGTGCGTCTCATCGCACCAGACGGCGGCCAGATTGGCGAGAAGGACATCGACGAAGCTCGATGGCTCGCAGCCCAACTCGGACTCGATCTCGTTGAGGTCGCTCCCGAAGCAAGGCCACCCGTTGTGCGGATGATGGACTACGGCAAGTACAAGTACGACCAGTCCGTCAAAGCACGTGAAGCCCGGAAGAATCAGACTCGCACCGTCATCAAGGAAGTCCAGTTTCGCCCGAAGATCGGTGCGAGCGATTACGAGGTGAAGCGGAAGAGGGTTGTCAAATTCCTCCGACAAGGCGACAAGATCAAGTGCACGATGCGATTCCGCGGACGTGAAGTTGCTCATCCCGAGCTCGGCCGGGGCATTCTCCAGCGTCTTTTCGAAGATGTCGAGGACTATGCCGAGATCGAAACCATGCCTCGTCTCGAAGGACGAAACATGACGATGGTCCTGGCGCCGATCAGAGGTCTTTCCGCCGAGAAGGAAACTGAAACGGACGACGAGTAGCCAGAGGCCTCGCGTCTGGATGACAGGAGATTATCGTGCCGAAAATGAAAACGCACAAAGGTGCTGCCAAGCGTTTCAAGCGTTCGGGCAGCGGCAAGATCAGGCACCGAAAGGCCTGGCGCGGACACAACCGCAACAAGAAATCTGCGGCCCGTTGGCGCCGCAACAAAGGTACCGGAACCCTCAGCGGCGGTGATGCCAAGCGCATCGACCGCATGCTGAACAGCTAGGAGGCCCCCCATGGCTCGTGTCAAACGATCTGTGAACGCGCGGAAGAAGCGCAAGAAAGTATTGGACAGGGCCTCCGGGTATACCGGAGCCAGAAGCCGCCGCTACCGCACCGCGCGTGAGCAGGTAATGCATGCAATGCAGGACTCGTACGATCATCGTCGTGCGCGCAAGGGTCAGTTTCGCCGACTCTGGATCCAGAGGATCAACGCTGCGGCTCGTCTGAATGGAACGACGTATTCACAGTTCATGGCGGGTCTCAAAGCCGCCGACATCGAGGTTGACCGCAAGATGCTCGCGGAAATGGCAGTGAACGATCCGGATGCGTTCAGCGCACTCGTTGAGGTCGCGTCAGCTTCCGTCGACAGCTGACACACACCGTGCATGCGAATCCGACGGGGAGCCCTGAGGGGCTCCCCGTAACGTTCAGAGTCGCATGAGCATCAACACCTCCGTCGTTACGTCGACCGGGAACAGGGTCGTCAAGGAATTCAAGGAACTCCACCGATCACGTAACCGGCGACAGAAGAACCGAACGATCATCGAGGGCCCGACGGTCTTCTCAGTTTTCGTCGACAACGGTGTCACACCGGTGTCGGTGATCGCACATCAGTCCGACCGAACAACGATCGATATCTGTTCACGCAGACAGATACCGTTGACCCTTGCGTCGGAACATGTCGTCCACGCTGCCGGCGGCACGGTCACGACGCCGGGTCCCGTGGCACTCATCGACATACCCATGGCGGCGACCTTGCAACGGTCCAACACGCTCGTGCTCGTCGACATAGCTGATCCTGGGAACGTTGGAACCATGATCCGAACGTCTGCCGCCTTTGGCTGGGATGTCGCCTATGCGGGAGCTACAGCTGATCCGTGGGCTCCGAAGACGATCCGTGCGGCGACCGGTGCACACGTGTACACCCGATTGATTCCGCTCCCACAGGGCCTCGGCCCGATCCGCGAGGCAGGTCTTACAATCCTTGCCAGCATCGTCGACGACGGTGACACGCCCGCGCGGTCGACAGATCCCGTTGCTCTCTTGATCGGATCCGAGGCACATGGACTTCCCGAGTGGGCGCTCGGGCCGGATGCGACACCCGTTTCGATCGAGATGCCCGGTGGCGTCGAGTCGCTCAACGCAGCGATCGCCGCTGGAATCCTCGTCCACCAACTGTCATGATCTCGCACTCACTAACCTGCCACGTTCAATGACCGATCTCACGAACCTCCTCCAATCCGTACCTCCCGCTATCGCCTCCGCCGGGTCACTCGTCGAGCTCGAAGCCATAGAAGCGGAAACCATCGGCCGTGGATCTGGGATCGCGGATGCACGACGTGGCCTCGGTGGAATCACAGACGCCCAGGAACGAAGAGAGACCGGGCGAGCGATCAACGACGTGGCACAGGAGCTGACCCGATTGATCGCCGACAGACGTGCTGTTCTTGCCCTTGCGGAAGAAGACGAACGACTCCAGACGGATCGAGCCGACGTCACCTTGCCGGGGAGACGACCCCCGCTGGGTTCCACGCATGTCATCACCCAAACGATGGACGAGATCGTCGACATCTTCGTTGGTCTTGGCTACACGGTTGCCCGCGGCCCGGAAGCGGAGACCGACTTCTACAACTTCACTGCGTTGAACTTTCACGAGACACACCCGTCGCGGCTCGAGTCAGACACGCTGTACCTCGACTACGGCGAACAGGAGGAAGAGATCCTGCTCCGGACGCACACGTCGCCGATGCAGGCGAGATACATGGAGCAGCACGATCCCCCTGTATTCATCGTCGTCCCTGGAAAGGTGTTTCGCGCTGACGCCGTTGATGCAACACACTCTCCCGTGTTTCACCAGATCGAAGGCCTCGCTGTGGACGATTCCATCACGTTCGCCGACCTTAAGGGCACACTGGCGGAGTTCACACGCCAGTTCTTCGGGAAGGACACCGAGGTCAAGTTCATCCCTCACTACTTCCCGTTCACGGAACCGTCGGCGGAGATGCACGCCTACACCAAGGGCCGCTGGATCGAGCTCCTTGGCTGTGGCATGGTCAACCCGGCGGTCTTCGAACACGTCGGCTACGACCCCGACAAGGTCACCGGATTCGCGTTCGGTATGGGTGCTGAACGGATGGCAATGGTGAGACATGGCATCACGGACCTCCGGGCGCTGATCGATCCCGATCAGAGGATCCTGGAGCAGTACCGATGAAGCTCACGCGGTCGTGGCTCGAGGAGTTCGTCGAGATCCCG
Source organism: Actinomycetes bacterium (assembly GCA_023336815.1). Taxonomy (GTDB): domain Bacteria; phylum Actinomycetota; class Acidimicrobiia; order Spongiisociales; family UBA5794; genus JAMBLL01. The sequence goes on along the minus strand of JAMBLJ010000218.1, from coordinate 51,013 downwards.
ATGGATGATCCTGAGGAACTCGTCGAAGCCTTCGAAAGCCTCGGTCACGAGATCGAAGCATGGTCCGTTCTTGAACCCACCTTCACGGACGTTGTGGTGGGTCGTGTTCTGGAAGTTGCTGCGCACCCCAATGCGGACAAGGTGCGTTTGACGAAAGTCGATGTCGGAACCGAAGTGCTGGACATCATCTGCGGTGCATGGAATTTCGAAGCCGGTGCCATCGTACCCGTCGCCGTTCCAGGTGCGGTCCTCGGTGGAGACTTCACCATCACCCGACGCGACATCCGGGGTATTCCATCGAACGGGATGATCTGCTCGGAAACCGAACTCGACCTCGGAGATGAAGCCGACGGAATCATGGTGCTCAACGATGACTATCCAAAGGCGGCCCAACACATCGGGGAACCCTTCGCTGATGTTGTCGGGTTCCCGGATGTTCTGTTCGACGTGAACGTCACTCCGAACAGACCCGATTGCCTTTCTGTGTACGGACTCTCGAGAGATCTGGCAGCGCTCTTCCAGGTTCCGCTACGCGACACCAACATCGCGGTCACAGAATCGGGCGAGCCTTCCGACCTCAGCGTCACGATCGACGTCCCCGAGATGTGCCCACGATTTGCCGGACGCGAGGTCCGTGGTATCACCGTTCGACCATCACCTCACTGGCTTCGCTGGCGCCTCCGTCAGGCTGGGGTGCGATCCATCTCGAACGTGGTCGATGCATCGAACTATGCCATGATCGAGTTCGGCCACCCGACCCACGCCTTCGACGTAGAGCGGCTGGGAGACACGATCCAGGTTCGTATGGCGAGCGAAGGTGAAACCATCGTCACCCTCGATGACCAGGAACGCACTCTCGATGCGAGAGACATCGTCGTGACCGACGGCACCACCCCTGTTGCTATCGGTGGTGTGATGGGCGGAGCATCGACGGAAGTCAACGAGACAACGACCGCGATTTTCATCGAGGCTGCCTACTGGAGTCCACCAAACATCCTCATGACGTCGAAACGTCTCGGTCTCAGATCCGAGGCATCTGCACGTTTTGAGCGTGGAGCCGATCCATCCTTCTGCTTGCTCGGCGCCGACCGCGTCGCTCAGCTTCTCGAGATCACAGCCGGAGGCCGCCCAGCCCCCATGCCAATCGACGTTGACCCAGGACACATCCAGCCATGGACGGTCGTCTATCCGCTGTCCGAGACATCCCGTGTGCTCGGCATCGCGCTTGATCGCGATGCCACGGCCGGTCTTCTCGAACGACTTACCTTCTCTGTGGAAGGGATCGATCCGCTCACCGTAACGGTCCCCACCCGCAGGCCTGATGTCCGCAAGCCAGTGGATCTCGTCGAAGAAATCGCGCGACTCCACGGATTCGCGAGTATCCCTGAAACCGTTCCCTCCGGTCCAGGTGGGGGATTGCCGTACCGCGAGCAGCGGGTTCGGAGGGTGAGGGAAACCCTCGTTGGAGCTGGAATCTTCGAATCGTTGACCTTCTCGTTCATCGGAGCATCCGATCTCGAGATGCTCGATCCTGAAGCTCTCGAGGGTGAAGATCGTGCGATCCGTGTGGTGAACCCACTCAACGACACCGAAGGCGTCATGCGAACGTCTCTGGTGCCAGGGCTTCTCAAGGGTGCGTCCGCCAATCTTGCGCGGCGCCTCCCATCAGCCTCCCTGTTCGAGATCGGAAAGGTGTTTCTTACTGGATCCGGCAAACTCCCTGACCAACCGGATCGGCTTGGTTTCGTGTTCGCTGGCATGCTCGAAGGTTCGTGGCATACACCAGCGCGCCGCCGCGATATCCACGACGGGACCGGCCTGGTCCAGCTTCTCGCAGACGCACTGGACGTACCAGATGTGACGTTTGCACCTTCGGCGAGAACGGGGTTCCATCCTGGCCGATGCGCAGCAGTGATGATCGGTGATGCGAACGTCGGCACAGTCGGTGAGATCCATCCCACAGTCGCCGACTCCTTCGGGCTCTCGGGACGAGTGGTGATCGGGGAACTCGATCTCGAGCCCTTCCTGACGGACAGAGGTGCCTGGCAGCTCGTAACGCCGAGCGTGTTTCCTCCCGTGGTGTTCGACATGGCCTTTGCTGCTCCGCCCACGGTCAGTGCAGGGTCGATCCTTGCCGCTGCGCGGCGAGGGGCAGGGGAACTGCTCGAGCACATCGCCCTCTTTGACGTGTTCACAGGCGAATCGGTCGACGAAGGTCACGTTTCGTATGCGATCAACTTCCGCCTCCGTGCACCCGATCGCACCTTGACTGATGACGAAGCAGGTCTGATCCGCCGCACGATCGCGGCAGAAGTCACAGACGCAACCGGAGCCGTCCTTCGAGGTGAGGTCTGAACAAGGCCGAGTTCGCTCGTGTACTCCGCCAGGCTCCCCAGATCGTTGCCCCGCGCCTTCTCGGATCAACGTTATCGACTACGTTCGATGGCATCCTGGTAGCGGTGGTCCTCGATGAGGTGGAAGCGTACGGGGGCTCGACAGATCCGGCGAGCCATGCCTACCGGTCACGAACCGATCGCAACGAACCAATGTTCGAGGATGCGGGAGCCGTCTACGTCTATCGCTCGTACGGAATCCACTGGTGCATGAACGTGGTCACGGGACAGGAAGGTTCCGCCTCCGCTGTGCTGCTGCGAGGAGGCACCGTGACACGGGGACTCAATACCGTGATCGCCAGACGCAAACGCACAGACCACCTCGCTGACGGCCCTGGCAAACTCTGTCAGGCTCTCGGGGTCGACGGTACGATGTCCGGGTCGCTCCTGAACGATGGACCGATCAACCTGACACTGTCACCGAAACCCCTGAACCCCGTGGAAACCACTGTGAGGATCGGAATCTCGAAGGCGAAGGACCGGCCGTGGCGCTTTCGGATTCCAACGGACCACAGCGCTCCTTAGCGGTGTCATCGAGAGAGTCGGTGTACCCTGCCCCAACGATGAAGTCCCCACGAGAACAGTTCGCATACATCACCCGCACAGTCGATGTGACCCTCCCCGAAGGTGCCCTCCTCGAGCAACTCGAGCGAGGTAACCCACTGAGAGTCAAGCTCGGTGTGGATCCGACCGCACCCGATGTGACGCTTGGCTGGGCTGTAGCGTTCGACCTTCTTCGCAGATTCCAGGAGATGGGTCATACGGCGGTCCTGATTCTCGGTGACTTCACGGCCCAGGTTGGCGATCCAAGTGGGAAGAGTGCCACACGGCGCAGACTCACGGATGATGAGGTCAACGATCACATAGCATCCGTGCTCCCCACGATCACGTCCCTTCTTCTCCCGGATCGGATCGAGATTCGGCGAAACTCAGAGTGGCTTGGTGCCATGGATATGGCTGATGTGCTCGAGATGACGGCTCAGGTGACCGTATCCCGGCTCATGGATCGCGAGGATTTTTCGAGTCGATGGAAAGCGAACGAACCGATCTCGCTCATCGAATTCATGTACCCGCTTCTCCAGGGCTCTGACTCGGTTGCGGTCAACGCTGACGTCGAACTCGGTGGCAACGACCAGTTGTTGAATCTCCTCATGGGTAGGGATCTCCAGCAAAAGGCCGGTCATCGAGGTCAATCCATCGCGACGGTGCCACTGCTCATTGGGACCGATGGTGTCCACAAGATGTCACAGTCTCTCGGCAACTACATCTCGGTGCGAGATTCCGCCTCCGACATGTTCGGCAAGACCATGTCGATACCCGATGAGTTGATGAGACAATGGTTCCGGCTCGCCGCTGGTCTGACGCCAGATCAAGTGGAGGACATCACGTCGCAGGTGGACAAGGGAGTGCTCCACCCAGGTGACGCGAAACGTCGTCTCGCGAGAGCCGTGGTGACCAAGTATCACGATCGGGACGCTGCGATCGGTGCAGAAGCGGCCTTCGATACCGTCTTCAAGAACAAGTCGAATCCTGACGATATCGCGGAGATAGGTCTCGTCGATGGTGACCCTGTGTGGCTCCCAGGGGTCCTACGCGATGCACAGCTCACCTCATCGAATGCCGAGGCACGGCGCCTGATCGCACAGGGCGCTGTCAAGATCGATGGTGTTCGGCTTACGGATGAGAGCGTTCCGCGCTCCGACCTCCTTGGCAACGTTGTCCAGGTTGGCAAGCGCAGGTTCATCCGCTTCGTGTGAGTCCATCGGAGTGGTGCGCCACCTACTAGATTGCCACCCATGACGATGGATGAACCAGAGGTGACGTCACACGACGATTCGCACGATATTGGCGATTACTTCAATCACACCACATTGCGCGGGGCTCTGTACCTTGCCGCTGGTTTGGTAGCTCTTGCGATACCGAACGCCTCGAAGTTTCTCCTCGGACTTACCGTGGCACTGGTCCTCATCGGAACGGGCGCCAGCGATATCCACCTTGCCATGACGACCAAACCCCGCCGATGGCTCGGAGCCAGCCTCGGTATCCTGTACATCGTGAGCGGGGTGGCGCTGGTCGCTACGACCGACAAGACATTGCGCGTCATCACAATCATCATCGGTGCCATTGCCGTGGCGCGGGGACTTGCGGTTGCTTGGTCGGCTGTGCGTCGCCGTAGCACGCGCGACACATGGAGGTTCGACTTCGTTCGCGGGTTGCTGTTCATCGTCGCCGGGATAGTCGTCGTTGCCCTTCCTGAATCTGTGATAGCAGGCCTCATCTTCGCCGCAGCAGGCGCGGCCATCATCGTCGGAGCCATCATCATGTCCTTTGGCATCATGCACGCTGACGAAGAGACGGTCGACCCACTCGAAGTAGGTGGGTACATAAGGACCTGGCTCGACCAGCGCGACCTCGGCGATGAGATGCGGGACAACGTCGTCGATAGCCTCTATTTCGAGCCACCGGATTCCACCCAGAAACAGGTTGGGTTCTGGGTCCTATTGGTCCTGTCCACGGCGATCGCGACGCTTGGTGTGATCGCCGATTCGACTGCTGTCGTGATCGGTGCGATGCTCGTGGCTCCGCTCATGACACCGATCATGGGAGTGAGCGCCGGCATCGTCAATGGATGGATGCGTCGTGTCACCACATCGTTCGCCACGATCGCTGGTGGTGTCGGTGTTTCGATCGGCGTGGCGTGGATCGTCGCAGCCTGGACACCACAGATCGTTTCGTTGTCTGCCAATTCCCAGATCCAGTCGCGCATATCACCCACGCTCGTTGACATGCTGATCGCCGTCGCGGCAGGTGCGGCGGGAGCCTACGCAACAGTGGACAAACGCGTATCGTCCTCGATCACGGGTGTCGCGATCGCCGTTGCACTCGTACCACCCCTTGGTGTGGTCGGCATCACCTTGCACGCAGGCGCCTATAGCGATGCCAGTGGTGCATTTCTGCTCTTCTTGACGAACCTCGTGTCGATTATCCTGATGGCGTCGGCCGTATTCGTTGTGACCGGACTAGTACCTATTGAACAGTTCAAGCTGAACCGTGTGAAGATGCGAACGGTTATCTCGACGGTGACGCTCGGGGCCATGGTGATCCTTCTTCCTCTTGTGTTCGCCTCCGAGGGAATCATCGCAAGCGCGGGCCGACAATCAACGGCACAGGAGACGACAGAGGAGTGGATATCCGAATCGGGCCTCAACATAGAAAAGCTCGAGGTCAGCACCGATGTCATCACCGTTGTCTTGTCCGGTGAGGGCGACGTACCATCGGTTTCTGAACTCGAATCTGACCTGGAGACTGCGCTCAAGACTGACGTGACCGTACTCGTCGACTACTTCCCCGCTCAGCGCTTTACCTCGGACGATTCGTAGCGATGGGGGACCGGCAGCCCTATCCTCGCGTTATGGTTCTCCCCGGCGCCCCGCCCACACTCCACGTGACCCTCAGCGGCGATGTCTTCCTCAAGTCACGTCGCACCCAGCAGCACCTCATCAAGAAGGTGCGCTCCAACCTCACGAAGGCCCTCGCAACGGCTGGTTACGACGGGCGGATCGAGCGTCTCGGTACCCATCGTTTCGGTCTCTCGCCGGATACAGCAGACATCTCGAACGTTGCGAACGCAGCACTGTCGGTGTTCGGGATAGCAGCTGTCGATGTCGTCATCGAGCAGACCTTCTCGTCTATGGATGAGCTGGCCACACTCGCCGCCGCCCACAGCGCCGAGCGCGTCACCGGTCGGACCTTTGCGGCTCGTGTAAAACGGAGAGGCACACACGACTGGACATCTGTAGACCTCGCTCGCCAGATTGGCGCACTCTTGGTCGCCAAGGGTGGCCATGTCGACCTCACGAATCCGCAGGAAACTGTCAATGTCACCGTTCTTGATGAACGAGCCTTCATTGTGCTCGAGCACACAAAGGGGCACGGCGGACTCCCCATTGGATCACAGGAGCGTGTGTTGTGTCTGATTTCTGGTGGATTCGATTCCGTGGTTGCGGCCTGGATGCTCATGTCGCGGGGATGCACGATCGATTTCGTACACTTCTCGCTGAATTGCGCTCAGTCTGACCATGCACTAGCTGTCGCAAGCGAGCTGACGGATGCCTGGGGCCACGGTATGGCGCCAACGGTGCATCTCGTCGAGTTCCAGCCTGTCAAAGACGCCCTCTTCGAACATGTCGAACCTCGTATGCGCCAGGTCACGCTGAAGGTCATGATGGCGAAAGCCGCAAGCGAGGTAGCCGAGCGTGAGGGGATCTCAGCTCTCGTGACCGGAGACGCACTCGGTCAGGTGTCTTCCCAGACACTCCCACATCTCGTGGCGGTCTCACAAGCGGCGACCACACCCATCCTGAGACCGCTCGTTGGCCTCCCGAAAGAGACCATCATCGATCTTGCCCGAACCATCGGCACGGCAGAGTTATCCGCACGCGCCCAGGAAGTTTGTGATCTGTCGGAGGGTCGACCCGTGGCGACAGCGGCATCGCGAAACGCTGTAGATGCAACGGTGACCTCGGTCCCTGAACATGTTCTTGCAGATGCGACAGCTACGGCAAAGGTATTCAAGCTGGCTGACTGGTCGCCGGGTCAGCTCTAGAACGGCGACATCGATGGCCTGATCTCGATCCCGACACGGTGTGAGTGTCACGGAAAGACACCTAATCTCTACCCGACCGACGAGAGGGACGTATGAAGCGGGTCATTATCATCGCATTGCTGGCAACCACTGTTCTTGCCGCATGTTCGGGGACGAATCCACCTGATGGCGGATCGACGATCGCACCACCCGTAACGGAGGCACCACCTGCAACGGAGGCACCACCTGCAACGGACGCACCTTCAGATACAACCATCCCTGACGACGGCGAATCCACAACGCCATGGTGGCTGCTCATACTTGTAGGACTCGGGCTGCTCATACTGGTTGCCGTCTTCGCCTCCCGTGGGTCGAAGAAGGCAGTGGTCGTCCCAGCCGCAAGAACAACGTGGAAGGACGATGCACACAAGGGGTACGCAGAGGCGCGCTGGCTGTACGACGCCATGGGTGAAGATATGGCAGTCTGGCGAGGAAATGCGAAGTTCGATGGGACCGATGCGGTCGGAGCATCCGCAGGAACATCACGAGCCGACACCTGGGCGAGTCTGAGCCCGAGGATGGCAGCTGCGACAGATGCCCTCTACTCACTCGAAGCTGCCGCGCCGGACACGCGCACTGCAGCGGCAGCAAGCGAAACCACCGCGGCCCTTCGAGGCGTGAGGGACTCGCTCGATGCACGAGCGGAGTCGCGATTCGCGTATCGAACAACAGAGGCTGCGTCACCGTCCCAAGATGTGCTTATGGATGCACGGGAACGTGAAGTCAGGTCCTCACGAAACCTGGTCGAGGCGCGGAATTCCCTCGCATCGGCCCTCACCAACCTGTCGACGATCGTCTGAGCGGAGCCCGTCGGACGCGGACTGGTGTTAGGTGGCGGGGAGACCGCCAAGCACAGAGAGTTGGACGTTTCCGCCCGAAAGGATCACACCGACGCGTTTGGCGTGGAAAGCGTCGCTGTACTTGAGTATCGCGGCAACCGCGGCGCCTGATGATGGTTCGATAACGAGCTTCATGCGACTGGCGACGGTCCCCATCGCATCGAGCATCTCCTCGTCGCTCACGGTTACAACCGTGCGCGACGCTGCGTGGAGCACGGCGAACGTCAGCTCTCCGATACCTGTGAGAAGACCATCGCCGATACTCGAGGCGCCCGTGGCTGGATGCCGCACGCCATCACGCAACGATCGATACGAGTCATCGACGACGTCAGGCTCGGCGCCGACCACATCGACACCCGCGTAGTCTCCAACGATCGATGCGCCTGAGAGCAGACCTCCACCACCGATGGGTGCCACGATGACGTCGAGATCGGGAACCTGTGCTACGAACTCAAGTGAAGCAGTTCCTTGTCCTGCGATCACTGCTGCGTCGTCGAACGGGTGCACAAGTGTTGCTCCGCTCTCAGCCTGCACCTCAGTCAAGATTGCCTCACGTTCGGCCTGATCACAGAACACGATCGTTGCCCCGTAACCACGAACCGCTGCGACCTTCACCGCAGGAGCATGGTGGGGCATGACGATCGTTGCTGCGATACCACGTACGCGGGCTGCGTTTGCGAGGGCCTGTCCGTGATTTCCCGAAGAATGAGTAACGACGCCACGTGATGCGTCCTCGTCTGTAAGCGATAGCACGGCATTCATAGCTCCGCGTGCCTTGAAGGCACCGACCTTCTGCAGATTCTCGGCCTTGAAGTGAACGGACGCGCCAACACGCCTATCGAAGTACGCGCTGGTGAACACGGGAGTGTGGTGTACATGTCGCGAGATCCGATTCGCCGCATCGATCACATCGTCATACGTTGGCAGTATCAACTGGACTCCTCCATGGTTGTCTCAAGCCTGGATCGGGTTGTCGCCACGAAGTACGTACCGAGCGCGACCGCACCGAGTACATGCCACAGAGCGTGACCCTGGAAGATCGACTCCGGGTCGCAGATGGGTCCTCCGCTTCGTCCAAGCAGGAACATCGCGATAGCAGCCGTCATAGCAACAAGGCTCGTTGTGTACCACCAACCGCCTCGTGGGGATATCCGATGCAGGGCAACATCTGATCCGATCACACTCACGACGAGCGCCACCATCACAGCGTTCGTGGCACCGGAAGAAAGGAGGAGACCACCAGAGATCACGATCGCCGCGGCTCCGAACGCTGCCCAGCGGCGGGATTGTGCCCACGAGAGTGCCGTGGAGGTATTCAGCACAGCGAAGAACAGAAGTGCCAGAAGGAACGTGACGTCGTGGAAGAACTGGCTTCCCTGGCCCTGTGGGCCGTGGAACATGACGCTTCCTGCACCGGTAGCCACCATCAACACACCGAACACGATCCGCACGAGCCGCTCTTGTCCGTTCGCACGAAACGCCCATCCGACGATAACGATCCCGACGATCGAGTAGGCGAGGCTCGACAGTGTGTTGACCGGCTGAGCGAGAACGCCCGACGCTATCGACTCGCAATCTGACTCGCCGATGCGGGCGTAGAGGGACAACAGCATGTGCGCACGGTACAGAGATTTTGAAGCATGCCATCGTCAAATGGGTTGTGTATGTATCGGAACATGCCGACAATACCTGTCAGGGCTTGACCACGGTCAGTGTTCATCGTACGGTGGGCACAGGCTGTGACGATGGTGAGGTAGGAAGGCGACCCGAGGAAAGGTCGCCCATGCAAACACTCGCGAAACGGATACGTGCAAAGGAATTCTCCAGATCGCGCCGCGGCTTCGACGCGGATGATGTCACCGCATTCCTCGAGGAGATCTCCGAACTTGTCGGAGACCTCGAAGACGAAGCGCGCAAGGAGGGTGTGCGAGCGAACGCTCTTGAGCGCCGTATTCAATCACCCCAGCACGCCGAAGGGAACGTCGAAGCAGCCTTCCTCGCTGCAGCCGAAACGAAACAGAAGCTCATCGACGAGGCGCAGGAGCGTGCCCGTCAGATAATCATCGAGGCGCGCGAACAGGCTGACGACCTCACTTCGGAGCCCAAGGAAACGGCACGCCGGGCTCAAGAGGAGAGTTCAGCAATCCTGCTGCAGGCAAGGGAACGACTCGACTCAGCAACCCGCGAAGCGGCCGCTATCGAGGAACGTGCTCGCTCCGAAGCGGCGCAACTCGAGGCCGACAGTGCGAAGCGTGGACGCCGTGCAGTCGAAGAGGCCGATCGACGCTCCCAGGAGACCATCGATGCCGCACGACACGAGGCAGCGATCCGGATAGCTGCTGCGCAGCGCGAGAGTTCCGATATCCGTGCAGCCCTCGAAGCAGAACATACGGAACTCATCGAACGAGTGCGATCTCTCCAGACAGCAGTGATCGGGATGCTCGAGCACGGTGCGGCGCGTTCCACGGAACTCGCCGCGGTGGTCGGAGCTGACCCTGACGATGGTGATGGGACCGAAGAAGCCCTCGAGGAAGCGTCATGACGGCAGGACTCGGGAACCTAACACCGGGTCCTCAACGTCGGATACCACACATACGAGATATCCCAAGCCACGTTGCGAGGAACACATGATCACAAGATCCAAGGGAAGGAGCGTCAGCGACGTATCGAAGTACACGTCCGGTCGACCGAGCGCGGCTCCACGATTCGGAGAAGATGCCGGCGATGACAGCCCTATGTCCTCCGTAGGTTTCGTGTTGACGTTTCTCGTCGGGTTCATCATCCTCGCTATCGCTTCCGTTAACTTCGGCACTGCAACCATCGAGGCGGACATCGAATCCAGGTCCGTGCGGGCGCTCAACGCCGCCGGATACCCCGACGTAGCCGCCGATGCTGCTGGTACCTCAGTTGTGCTCTCCGGCAACTACACAACTGAACAAACGGAGGATGGAGCGTTCGCAGCCGTCAACGCCGTCCTTGGCGTGTCCGATGTTGCAGGCACCTTGTGGCCCGTCTCGACAGGTGAACTCGCGGCCATCGAGGTGACGGGCGACGCTTTCGATATCACCTGGACTGCAAACGCCGCCACGATCGCCGGGTCGGTATCGACCGCCGACAAGCTCGCATTCGTCGAAGAGACCCTGAACACTTCTTTCGCCGGTGGCATCCAGACCGATAACCTGAGCACCGTCGAAGGACTCGAAGATGAGTCAGCATGGCTCGGGACTTCGTTATCTCTGGTGCAGCGGATAGCAGCTATCTTGCCGGAGGGTCGCGTGATCGTGGATCCGAACTCCCGCATTCTCACGGTCTCAGGCGAGACCGAGGACAAGACCGTTAGGGACGAACTCAACGAACTGACGAGGGAGACAGCAGGGACACTTGGATTCGATGTGAACCCGGCGATTCGACTCCTCGACGTCGGGCCGACAGTCGAAGAGGTGGAGGAACTCCAGGTCGACCTGGATGAGCTCATCGAAGGCAAGGTTGTTGAGTTCGAGGTGAAGAGCTTCGACCTCACAGACACGGGGAAGATATTGCTCGATGAGATCTCAGCAGCCCTTTCCCTGGTCGAAGAGATCCGGGTGGAGATCGCCGGTCACACCGACTCACGTGGAGACGACATCGAGAATCAGCTGCTATCTGAACAACGGGCCAACGCCGTGTTCGACTACCTCGTAGTCGGCGGGGCTGATCCCGAGAGATTCGATGTCATCGGGTTCGGTGAAACACAACCGATAGCCGACAACGAAACGAATGCTGGACGTGCACGCAACCGCAGGATCCAGTTCACAGCTCTCCTGGAGGAATGAGATGACCTACGTAGCAAGCCAGATCGTCCTGTGGATCCTGATCGCCGTGATGTTCGGATTCGTCCTCGGCTGGGCCGTGAGCTCGCGCCGCGGCTCGAAGAAGACCAAGAAGTCCAGCAGGATGAAGTTCTGAACGGCAGTTGGTAGCTACTTGCCCATCACTGGATCTCTGAAGAGAGCGGTGCGGGTGAGGAACGCCGCGACCGCGAGTACACCGATCGACCCGCCTATATACACCGCCACGACTCCGACCTGACCAGCGATGATCCCCCCGAGGGCCGCTCCTATTGGGAGACCAGCCCATGCAAGCGTCCGAGACGCCGCGATGACACGACCCATGTGTTCGGGCGGCGCGAGTTTCTGGCGGAGGGTTACAAGGGCAACGTTCACCCAGGTCACACCAGTAATCGCGATCCCCGCAGGGATGACGGCGATCCAGGATCCGAGTACGGCAACCACCAGGAATCCACCACCCAGCATCACGAGTCCTGCCACGTACATGGTTCCCAGTGGGACGCGCTGTGCGACACGACCTGCGAACCCGACCCCGATCGACCCGATCGCTGCCTGAAGCGCAAAGAACAACCCGATGAGCAGGCCACTCTCCGTAAGTCCTTGCTCCATGGTGTCAAGATCGAGGATCTCGGTGGCGACGAACAATACGAGCAACGCCTCCAGCGGCTGGAACACGAGGTTCGTTGCTGTGCCGCCCAGGGTCGCCCACCGCAACCGCGGTTCAGCGAATAGGATCTTGACACCGCTCGTGATCGCTATGCGAAATCGCTCCTGAGTCCGGTGCGGAACAGCACGAACAGGCCGAACAGCGGCGAGAAAGAGGGCAGAGACCAGGAACGTCGCTGCGTTGATCCCGAACGCGAGGGTAAACCCCCCAGCGAATGCGACGATCAAACCACCAACCAGAGGACCAACGCTGAGGGTGATCGTCCTCGCTAGTCCAAGTTGGGCATTCGCGGCCAGTAGATCGTCTTCGTCCAGTGACTGGGTCATGTAGCTCTGAAGCCCGGAATCGAAGACGACGGCCATCGACCCGATCAAGAACGCGATCCCGAATATGAAGGTGGGTGTGATCCAGGATGCTCCGGAAACAAGAGCCAGAATCCCGAACAAGGCTGCCCGCAGAAAGTCGACACCGATCAGCGTACGCCCGAGGCGGCGCCGTCGATCAAGGAAGACACCAGCTGCCAGACCGAACAACAACATCGGAAGGGTTTCAGCTGCCGCCGTCAGACCGAGATCAACGGCTTGACCGGTGAGAGAAAGCATGTAGTACGGAAGGACAAAGAACGCGACGTAATCGCCGAACAGAGAGACCGCTTGGCCCCCCACGATCGGTTTCAGATTCCGCTTCGCTCGATAGGCGCAGCGATCTGCCATCGGTCTACCCTGATCAATATCCACGAAAAACTATCGTAGTCGTACCTGGTCAAGAATCCGTGGGCTGTACGCATCATTCTCGTGTTCGGTTAGCCTGTGCTGAGAAAGAAACGAGGAACATGGCCGACATTCAGGACATTCCGGCACTCATAAAGGAGTTCTACGAACTCTCGAAGTCGTACCTGCTGCAAGAGACCGTTGAGCCAGCGAAGAAGCTCGGCCATTTCGCAGGGTTCTCCCTCGGTGCCGCAGCGATTTGGGCAGCTGCCGTTGTCTTGTTGTCTGTCGCTGGTCTGCGTGCTCTGTACGATGTACTCCCCGACAGTCCGTACTGGGAGGCTCTCTCCTATGTCGTTTTCGCTATCCTCCTGGCTGGCTTCATGACCGTCCTCGTCAAGTTCGCACCAGATCGCAGCGTCCACGACATCGAGAGCCCACAAACTGACCGAGGTGAAGTATGACAACCGTCCAAAAGGCCGACCTCGAAGCGAAGCTCCGTGAAATAGAAGGTGTTGTGACCGACGTCGAACAAGAAGCGCGATCTAACGCCCTACTCGTTAGCGTCGTCGCAGGTGTTGTTGTTGTTGGATTGGTTGCTTTCTCGATTTGGCGCGCACGACACAATCGGATTCGCGTCGAGGTGTACACGCAGTGACGCGCCCCGCACAAAACACAACACGACTGCTGTATCGCCGCCGTATCCGGTTCCATCCACTTGTTCGTCTTGGGTGGTACACAACAACCGCAGGTAGCTCGCATACCGTCACGCAGACTGCACTTGGACTCGGCATGATGGGTCTGGGTGTCTACATGAAACGCAGCCAACGGCGGAAGCGGTCACCTATCTACACACACGTCGTGGACTCCGGTTCAACTGTACGCATACGAGTGTTGCGCGGTAATGCCGCTGTGAGCGAAGCGATCGTGAGGACATAGTGACTCGCAAGAACGATCGGTTCATAAAGATCGTCATCTGGGTTGTGGTCGCCATGATGGTGCTCACGTTCATGGCTGCTCTCCTGCCCTCAATCACCTGATGCCGACTGGCTCAGACTTTCTGGACGGGGAGGTGTGTCTTCTGACCGATCGGAAAGGACGCCAGCACCTCGTCTCCCTCGCAGGCGGAGTGCAGTTCCAGATGGACAAGGGCACTATCGAGCACGATGACATCATCGGTACACCCGAAGGTTCCTTGATAACGACGAACAGGGGTACACCACTCGTTGCGCTGCGCCCTCGCCTTGCTGATTACGTGCTGCGAATGAAGCGCGGCGCTGCGGTGATGTACCCCAAGGACACGGGACCGCTCCTCACGTGGGCTGACATCGCCCCCGGATGCCGCGTCGTCGAGGCGGGGACCGGATCCGGAGCCCTCACCCTTGCTCTGTCGCGTGCCGTGGGTGGTGGCGGGCGAGTGGTGAGCGTGGAGCGAAGAGACGATCACGCAAAACACGCCAGGCGGATGATCAGTTCCTTCCACGGTTCTGTTCCTGACAACATCGATCTACGGGTTGGCGACGTCGAGCCCGTGATCGATGAAGTGCGACCCGACCGAATCGTTCTTGATCTACCCGAACCCTGGCATGCCATCGAACCCGCCAGAAGAGCTCTCGCTGGCGGTGGCACGATCGCAACGTACCTGCCAACCATTCCGCAGGTTCAGACGTACAGAGAGGCTCTCGACGATGCGCGGACGTTCACCGAAATCTCAACGTTCGAGATCATGATGCGTACGTGGACGATCGAGGGTAGATCGGTTCGACCCGACCATCGAATGATCGGACACACCGGATTCATCACCGTTGCTCGGAAACGGCTGAAGGACGGCGGGAAGCATCCCGCGGGAGCATCGAACGGAACCGACTAGGGCTCGATGTAGATGCACTCGCCGGGACATTCCTCGGCCGACTCGACTACGAGATCCATCTGGTCGTCGGGGAATTCGGCCATTCCCTTGGCACCTTCTGTGTTGCCTTCCGATGCTGCGAAGATCTTTTCGCCCTCACGAACGTACGCGAGCCCATCGTCGAGTAGCACGAACACGTCGGGTGCGATTTCCTCGCAGAGTCCGTCACCAGTGCAGAGATCTTGATCGATCCAGACCTTCATCTTCGTTCCTTGGTCGGCAACATTCCGGCAAGCGTAGTGGCCATTCGGACCCAGTTGCACCATTGTGCGGAACGCGATGAAACACAGATATGCGTTCTAGACTCGTGTGGAGGCCGGAACATGCCGATGGGAACAATCGGAGGTAGTGATGTCCGACAGCCAACCGGGAGAACAAGCCGCGACGATACGTGAGCTTGAAGAAGAGATCGCTGTCCTGCGCCGTCGTTTGCACGACGCTCCGCGACGCGTCCGTCTTCTCGAGGAGCGTCTGATCGATGTCCGCAACCAGTTGTCACAGGCGACCTCTCAGAACGAGAAGTTAGGCACAGCGCTCAGCGAGACCCGCGAGCAGCTCGCACTCCTACGCGATGAAGTTGAAAAGCTCACCGCACCACCCAACCCGTTTGGAACAGTCCTTCAGGTGAACGTCGACGGAACGGTCGACGTCACATCCTCCGGACGAAAGCTTCGCGTCGCTGTCGAACCGTCAGTCGAGATCAAGGAACTGCTCAGGGGTCAAGAGGTCATACTCAACGAAGCTTTCAACGTGGTTGATGTACGAGCATTCGAACTGACAGGCGAGATAGCGACCGTCAAGGAGTGCATCGATGACGACCGGATCGTTGTGCTGACGCGCGGCGACGAGGAACGCGTTGTAACCCTCGGAGCGCCGGCACAGGACGTGTACCTACGCGCTGGCGACCATGTACGGCTCGAAACGAAGACCGGTCTGGTACTCGAGAAGCTCGATCGTCCCGAAGTCGAGGAGCTCGTTCTTGAAGAGGTCCCCAACATCACCTACGACGACATCGGGGGGCTTGCCGAGCAGATCGAGATCATCCAGGACGCCGTCGAGTTGCCATACCTTCACCGGGAGAGGTTCGCCGCCTATGACCTCGCAGCACCAAAGGGTGTCCTCCTCTACGGTCCGCCAGGTTGCGGAAAGACGCTCATCGCCAAGGCAGTTGCCAATTCGCTTGCCAAGGCGGTGGGGGACCGATCTAACGGAGACGACACACGCTCGTACTTCCTCAACATCAAGGGACCCGAGCTGCTGAACAAGTACGTAGGCGAGACCGAGCGCCAGATACGCTTGATCTTCCAGCGAGCCAAGGAAAAGTCTGATGAGGGTGTACCGGTCATCGTCTTCTTCGATGAGATGGACTCTCTGTTCAGGACGAGAGGAACCGGCGTGTCTTCTGACGTGGAGTCAACCATAGTTCCACAGCTCCTCAGCGAACTCGACGGCGTGGAGTCACTCAAGAACGTGATCGTTATCGGTGCGTCGAACCGAGAGGATCTCATAGACCCTGCGATCCTGCGACCGGGTCGTCTCGATGTCAAGATCAAGATCGAGCGTCCCTCAAGGGAAGCTGCGACGAAGATCTTCGACATCTACCTGACATCGAGCCTTCCGTACAACCCCGATGAAGTGGCTGACCACGGGGACACTGAACGGATGCGACAGGCCGCGATCGAACGGGCCGTGGACGCGATGTATGCGGAAGGGACGCGGAACCGATTCCTCGAGGTCACGTACGCGAACGGTGATCGAGAAGAGCTCTACTTCAAGGACTTCGCATCGGGTGCGATGATCGAGAACATCGTTCGCCGAGCGAAGAAGGATGCGATCAAGCGGGAGATCGCCGGAGAGGCATCAGGTCTCAAACTCGATGATCTGACCGCTGCCGTGCGCCAGGAATTCCGCGAGCACGAGGACCTCCCCAATACGACGAACCCCGACGACTGGGCCCGGATTTCTGGGAAGAAGGGGGAGCGTATCGTCTACGTCCGCACGCTCATCGAGGGTGATGGCGACCAACGAGCCATCGAGGCCGTCTCACCCGGCCAATACCTCTGATCATCCATGCATAAACGAGTCATCGGAACCGAGGTTGAGTACGGGGTCACCATCCTGAACGACCCCGCGTTCAATCCCGTGACCGCCTCTGCTCTGGTCGTCAATGGCTACGGCGACGGAGCGGACAGGATTTCGTGGTCTTATGATGATGAAAGTCCAGGACGCGATGCACGAGGATTCACACTCGGCGAGGTACCCATCGACGAAACAGACTCAGGTCTCGTCAACGCGGTCCTCGACAACGGAGCACGACTGTACGTCGATCACGCCCACCCCGAGTACTCGTCACCCGAATGCATCGATCCACTCTCAGCGGCTCTCTATGACAAGGCCGGTGAGGCCGTCATGCGGTCGGCGGCATCATCGGCCGCGAGGCATCTCCCCGCCAATCAAAGGCTCGTCCTCCACAAGAACAACAGCGACGGCAAAGGGAACTCATACGGTGCCCACGAGAACTATCTCGTCGACCGCGCCGTCAATTTCGGCGATATCGTCCACCATCTCACATCGTTCCTCGTGTCCCGCCAGATCCTCACCGGCTCGGGCAAGGTCGGCGCCGAACACGGTCACCCATCGATCGGCTTCCAGATCACTCAGCGTGGGGACTTCTTCGAGGAGGAGATCGGACTCGAGACGACACTCAAGCGCCCGATCATAAACACGCGGGACGAACCCCACGCGGATCCAGCACTGTATCGGCGACTCCACGTGATCTTTGGAGACGCCACGATGTCCGAGATTCAGACCTTCGTCAAGCTTGGATCCACCTCCCTCATCCTGATGGCCCTCGAAGAGGGCGCTCTCGACGATCCGATCCGCCTCGCCACTCCCGTTCAGGATGTGACAACCGTAAGCAGAGACCTCACTTTCGATCAGCCGCTCGAACTGCGCGACGGCACCAGGGCAACTGCCCTCGAACTCCAGTGGACCTTCTACGAAATGGCAGAGAGGTATGCAGCCACGGCCGATATCTCACCCGTCTACAAGCAGGTGCTCAACGAATGGAGAGACCTGCTGCAAGACGTCGCGAGAGGGTGGCGGTCTGTCGCCGATCGGCTGGATTGGGCAGCGAAACTTGGCATACTTGAGGCGTATCGAGAGCGGGATGGTCTGGACTGGACCGATGCGAAGCTGAAACTTCTCGACTTGCAATATCACGATGTCAACATCGATCGCGGTCTCTACCACAAGCTCGTAGCATCCGGTCGGATGCGCACCCTGTTCACCGATCACGAAGTTGCGAACGCCGTTGCTCACCCACCCCCTGAAACGCGAGCTTGGTTCAGGGGAGAGACGTTGCGAAGGTACCGTGACTCGGTCGTTTCGGCGAACTGGGATTCGCTCGTCCTCGACACCGGGGCTACGACACTGATCCGTGTTCCTATGCTTGACCCACTACGGGGAACGAGGGACCTCGTCGAGGATCTGCTTGACGCTAGCCCTGACGCAGCAACATTGATCAAGAAACTGGGAGGCGACGATGACTGAAAGAGAACGATCGACCCGGAAAAAGACCGAGCCAGAGAAAACGGCTCAGGACACTACAACTGCACGTGGCGATGAGGTGACAGACAAGATCGACGATCTCCTCGATGAGATCGATTCGGTTCTCGAAGAGAACGCCGAAGAGTTCGTGAAGAACTACGTCCAGAAGGGCGGCCAGTGATCGACCGATCCGAACCAATCGGGCCTCTTCGCATCGGTGAACACGTGTCGGACGCATCGTTCCTTTCGATTCTTGAACGAAGGAACCTCCTACCAACATGGGATGCTGGACCGGTGGACGGGTCACCCGTACCTGAGGCGACAACCGTGCTCTCCCTGACCTGGGCAGATGGCGTGTTGATGGCTGGCGACCGCCGTGCAACAGCAGGAAATATCATCGCTCACCGGCGTATCCGCAAGGTGTATCCAGCAGATGATCATTCTGCAGTGGCGATCTCGGGTACCGCTGGAATGGCGTTAGAACTGATCAAGCTCTTCCAGACCGAACTCGAACACTACGAGAAGATCGAGGGCACACGACTCAGCCTTGAAGGCAAAGCGAACTACCTCGCCCGGATGGTCCGCGGGAATCTGGCTCTTGCATTTCAAGGTCTTGTGGTCATCCCGCTCTTCTGCGGCTATGACGAGACCAACGACGTCGGCCGCCTTTTCTCGTTCGATGTTGTCGGCGGTCGATACGACGAGCTCAACTACGCCACAACGGGATCGGGTGGGGGAGAAGCACGAAGTTTCCTGAAAGGATCATGGAAGCCGAGTCTCACCCGCGAACAAGCCTTGTCAGTCGCCATCGAAGCTCTTATCTCGGCTGCTGAGGAAGACTCGGCAACCGGTGGACCCGATATCAAACGCGGGATCTACCCCAGCATCGTGCTCGTAACAGATACCGGGGTCGAGGAAGTAGATGACGCAACGCTCGCGACGATCACGGCACAGGTAATTGAGGCACGGCCATGAGCGCACCGTTCTATGTTCCGCCGGAGCAGCTCGTCAAGGATCGGGCTGACTTCGCACGAAAGGGCGTCGGGAGAGGGCGTCCCATAGTTGCGGTGACACTCGAAGAGGGCATCCTCATGGTCGGCGAGAACAGCTCGCCAGCGCTGCGCAAGATCGGCGAGGTATACGATCGTATGGCCTTTGCTGGTGTCGGGCGTTTCAACGAGTTCGAGACACTACGGGTAGCTGGCGTTCGTTATGCGGATCTCAAGGGTTACTCATATGCGCGCGCTGACGTCACGGCGAAAGGCCTTGCAAACGCGTACTCTCAGACACTCGGCCAGATCTTCTCGCACGAGGTAAAACCGTACGAAGTCGACATTGTCGTTGCGCAACTGGGAGCGGACGTCAAGGCCGACCAACTTTTCCGGATCCAGTTCGATGGGACACTTCGTGATGCTCACATTCTCGTGGTGCTCGGTGCCGGCGAAGAAGCGATTCAGGAACAGCTCGCTGAATCGATAGCTCCCACGCTCGGGGTTGACGATGCTCTTGACCTGATCTGTGGCGCCATCGAGCAAGCTGCCGAGAGACAGATTCCCGATGAGGCCTGGGAAACGGGACTTCTGGATCGCTCAGCCGGTCGGCGCACCTTCCGCCGATTGTCGGTGGATGAGGTCAGCGCCGCACGCGATCGATAAGGTCAGCCTCGCGCTAGCGGACATCTGAGGTACGCTGACACCGTGCAAAGACGGATCTTCGGTATCGAGAACGAGTACGGCGTGACCTGTGTGCTTCGCGGTCAGCGCCGGCTGTCGCCGGACGAAGTAGCACGATATCTCTTCCGCAGGGTCGTCAGTTGGGGCCGCTCGTCGAACGTCTTTCTGGAGAACGGGGCGCGTCTCTACCTCGACGTAGGCAGCCATCCGGAGTACGCGACACCGGAATGCGACAGCCTGTACGACGTCGTTGCTCATGATCGTGCAGGCGAACGGATACTCGAGGGTCTCGTCGAATCGGCGGAACGCAGGCTCGTGGAAGAAGGCATCAGGGGTGAGATCTACCTCTACCGAAACAACACGGATTCGGCTGGCAACTCCTACGGTTGCCACGAGAACTATCTCATCCACCGCCATACAGATTTTCAACGGACGATCGACACCCTGGTGCCGTTCTTCGTGTCACGGCAGATCTGGGCAGGAGCCGGAAAGCTCCTCCAGACGGCAAGGGGAACCGTCTATTCGCTTGCGCAACGGGCCGAACACATCTGGGAGGGAAGCTCGAGCGCTACGACGCGCAGCCGACCGATAATCAACACTCGGGACGAGCCGCACGCGGATGCTGAACGGTACCGCCGGCTTCACGTCATCGTGGGTGACTCGAACATGTCAGAGTACGTCACCTACACGAAAATGGGTTCAACGGTTGCACTGCTACAGATGCTCGAAGACGAAGTCGTGTTTCGTGATCTGACACTTGAAAACCCGATCAGGGCAATCCGTGAGATCAGTCATGACATCACGTGCAGGAGAAAGGTGCGTCTCGCGAACGGGCGAGAACTATCTGCACTCGACATCCAGTGGGAGTACCTCGAACGCGTGATGCGATATACACGTTCTGCTGGTGTCTCGCCTGAGGTAGAACGTGCTGTGTCGATGTGGGAGCATCTACTGACCGGCCTGGAGAAGGACCCGCTGACGCTCCATCGTGAGGTCGATTGGGTCGCAAAATATCAGCTGATAGACCGGTACCGAGCCCGCCATGACCTTCCGCTTTCATCCCCGAAACTTGCACTCATGGATCTGAACTACCACGACGTGAACCGCGACCGGGGTCTGTTCTACAAACTCGAAGCGGCGGGCCTCGTCGACAGGATCGTCACAGATGAAGACGTGACACGAGCCATGATCGACCCACCTGCCACGACACGGGCCCGATTGCGGGGCGAGTTCATCAAGGCAGCAAAGGCGAAACGCCGTGACTTCACCGTCGACTGGGTGCATCTGAAGCTCAACGACCAAGCACAACGGACTGTGCTCTGTAAGGATCCATTCAAGGCGTACGACGAACGCGTCGAACGGCTCATCGAATCTCTCTAGAGCAACACACTTCCACAGCGTCGCGTGAACAGATACGCTGCTGCTGATGCAGAAAGTCGTCGAACGGATCCTCAACCTGCTTGCGTTCCTTCTCACCGTCGGACGTCCCGTGACCGCGGATGAGATCAGACATACGGTCAAGGGTTACGAACAGCCAACGGACGAAGCATTCCGAAGAACCTTCGAGCGC
This sequence comes from Actinomycetes bacterium, assembly GCA_023336815.1. Lineage (GTDB taxonomy): Bacteria > Actinomycetota > Acidimicrobiia > Spongiisociales > UBA5794 > JAMBLL01. Next base: position 29,231 of record JAMBLJ010000218.1, on the reverse strand, counting down.
GACAAGGATCTTCTCAGAACTTTGGGAGTTCCACTCGAGCTTCGGCACACTGATCTTTGGGAGGTCGAACTCGGGTACGTTGTGCCCTCGGACGACTACGGCCTCGACGATCCCGGTCTCACAGACGAGGAACGTTCGGCGCTGCTTCTCGCCTCGCAGGCCGTTCGATTCGGTGGTCAGAGGACTGAACTCGGAGCGATATTTAAACTTGGCGGTGCTGCACGGACCACCGAGTCGGGCACAGTGTACGCTGATCTTGGCCACGATCTGGACCAACTCGGGGCCCTCTACGGAGCGATAACCGACAAAAAGATCGCCAGGTTCGACTACAGGAACAGACGACGTCAGATCGAGCCATACGGTCTCATCCACAGACGCGGTCGCTGGTATCTCATCGGGCCCGAACGGGGCGCTCCTGAGCCTGTGAAGGCCTTCAGGGTGGATCGGATGGGACTGATCGCCATCGATGAAGCCGTTGGGACCTTCACACGTGCTCCAGAATTCGATCTTAAGTCCTCACTCGCCGAGCTCCCGAGCGAAGGGACAACGGACATGCTGGCGAGCGTTCGATTCGATACCGACGTCGCATCGATCGCCAAACGACAGATGCCAGGAGCTACTGAGGTCGATCGGACACAGGCGAGCGTTCTGCTCGAGGTGCCCTACTCCGCGGATCGCAGCCTCATTGGCTGGGTGCTCGGTTTCGACGACAAAGCGGTCATCGAGGCCCCCGACGAACTCCGCCGTGCGCTGGTGGCCTTCGTAGAGGCCCCGACATGACGTCTGACCGGACAGCACAGCGATTGACGAGGATTCTTGCAGTGCTCCCGTGGATCATCTCTCACGATGGTGCCGACACAGACGATCTCGTTGATCGGTTCGGATACAAAGACACCACAGAACTCGTCAAGGACATGCATCTCGTTTTCACGACAGGGCTGCCAGGCTACGGGCCGGGCGACCTGATCGACGTCGACGTTTTCGACGATGAGGTGTATGTCGACGCAGCTGACTACTTCTCACGACCCCTTCGTCTCACCCCGGCGGAGGCACTCGGACTGCTCGCCTCAGGTATGACGCTGATCCAATCGGATCAGGCCTCACCCGCTCTTCACTCTGCCGTGGAAAAGCTCGCCTCGGTTGTCGTCCCTCCCGAGGGTGAAACCGTACGATTCGAAGTTCCGACGCCGGCGTATGTCGGAACCCTCAAGGATGCGGTCGCATCGAGGAACGTCGTGCGGATCGGATACGTCGGCATCGCTACAAACGAGCGGACTGAACGTGACATCGAAGGATGGAGCGTCTTCTTCAACCTCGGCAACTGGTACCTGTCAGGCTTCTGTCGACTCGCTGAAGGCTCGAGAGTTTTCCGGATAGACCGGATCGACACACTCATCGTCCTCGATGAAGTATACGTAATTCCTGAGGTGCCCCTCCAGACGACCATCGACTATCGACCTTCCGAAGACGATCAGCATGTTCGCTTCACTCTGGCGCCTTCTGCTCGATGGGTTGCCGAGTACTACCCGGTCGACGTCGAGCCCCTCGACGACGATGCTATCCGCGTCACGATGGGTGTCTCCGACCCTTTGGTCGCTGCCAGATTGCTTCTCCAACTCGGAGAAACGGTCACCGACATACAGGGTGACGAAGTCATCGCTGTGCTCGAGAATCTCCGCTCTCGGATCGTGGCCAGGTACACGCTGACGAAGTGACTACGCCACGAATAGTCCTTTACCCCGGCGGTCATGTGCCGATGTCATTGAGGTAGACGGCACTATTGGAGCAGCTGGATGACAACCATCAGGACAACGTGTTCACGATGCGGCGACGTGGAACTCTCCACGAAGGACATCAGCCTCGAACTCACCGGGGCGGGTGACGAGGGGACGTACCGCTTTTCATGTCCAACATGTACAACGACCCAGCAACGTCCTGCGTCACATCGCGTCGTCAGCATCCTTCTCGCAACGGGAGTTGCGTACGAGGTCGTGCTCGATACGTTGCCGATAACTGAGTCTGAGATCGGCCGCTTTGTGGCCATGCTCGATCAGGATGACTGGTTCGGGCGGTTGGTGGCATCGGGGGGATGAACCCAGGTCACATGTGAGGGGCCCGAAGGTGCCGCCGCTCTCGCGGCGGCACCTTCACTTTCATGGCCAGAAGCGTCCTACCATCGGGTCCATGGGAAGCCTTGGTTCAGGCGAATTGATCGTCATCGCGATAGTTGCGCTCGTGGTCTTCGGACCAAAGCGTCTTCCCGAGCTCGCCAAGAAGGCAGGCGAACTCCTCGCCCAGGCCCGCTCAGCCACAAGGACGCTCACCAACGCAATGGATAGCGAGTACAGCGACATCTCGGCGCCCCTCCAAACCCTCAAGGCCGAATACGACCTCACGATGAACGAGATCAAGAACGTTGGCTCCACCGTCACGGGAATGGCCGTGACACTTCCGGGAGAGGAAGTGGGGGAAGAAGCAGAAGACAGCGGACAGCAGACAGCAGACGGCAGACAGGAAGAAGCAGAAGAAGACGGCAGACAGCAGACGACAGATGACAGACAGGAAGAAGCAGAAGAAGACGGCAGACAGCAGACGACAGATGACAGACAGGAAGAAGAAGCAGAAGAAACTGACAGTCGACAGCCTTCAGCTATCAGTGAAGAAGAAGGCGAAGAACAGCTGGGGGAGACGTCTTCGTGACGAGTTCGACGATGCCGATGATGGCGCACCTCCAGGAGTTCCGAGATCGGCTCGTGAAGTCACTCATCGCCGTTGGGATCGGTACGGCACTCGCCTTCCTGTTCAACGAAGAACTCCTGGCCATCATCACAGAGCCGTATAAGCAGGCTGTTCCGGACCAGCCGCTTGCATTCTTTCGCGTGACCGAAGCGTTCTCGACGGTCATGCGGGTCAGTATTTTCGGTGGCGTGCTTCTGGCATCTCCTGTCGTGCTCTATCAGATCTGGCGCTTCGCAGCTCCGGCGATGTCACCGAAAGAGAAGCGCTGGGCGTATCCCATCACCGCGGTGTTCGTCGCCCTGTTCATCTCGGGTGTGCTCGTTGGGTATGTCGCGCTCGGACGAGGACTCGCGTTCCTTCTCGATTTCGGTGGCGATGCCCTCCATCCCCTCATCAGCGCCGAGTTCTACCTCAAGTTCGCGACACGGTTCATCCTGGCGTTCGGCATAGCCTTCGAGTTTCCGGTGTTCCTCTTTGCTGCCGCAGCCGTTGGAGCCATCACCAGCGAGAAGCTACGAACGAACCGTCGCTGGGCACTGATGATCATCCTGATCTCCGCTGCCATCATCACTCCATCTGGCGACCCGATGACCTTGATGTTGCTTTCGGTGCCGCTCTACGTTCTCTTCGAGCTCACGATCCTCGCCATTCGATTCATCCTCAGGAAATGACAGCAGACGCACGCCAACACGTCGAGGCGTACGTTGCATCGCTGTCGTTCCGGCCAGATCGATTTCAAACAGATGCCCTCGACGCGGTCGCCTCGGGTAAGTCTGTTGTCGTTACCGCACCCACGGGTGCTGGCAAGACCCTCATCGCCGAAGGTGCGATCGCTATGAATTTCGCGGTAGGCAAACGATCCTTCTATACCACCCCGATCAAGGCGCTCTCGAACCAGAAGTTCGCTGACCTCACCGACGCATACGGACAGAGTGCGGTCGGATTGCTGACAGGTGACAACGTCATCAACGGAGATGCATCGATCGTCGTGATGACAACTGAGGTCCTTCGCAACATGATCTATGAGAACTCTCCTGCGCTCACAGATCTCGGAATCGTGATCCTCGACGAGGTCCACTACCTCGCCGATCGCAGCCGAGGGTCCATCTGGGAGGAAGTCATCATTCACCTTGACTCTTCCGTGCCGATCGTGTGTCTCTCCGCAACGATCGCGAATCCGGAGGAGTTCACTGATTGGGTCACGTCACGGCGAGGTGAAACCGATCTTGTCATCGAGACAGAACGACCCGTGCCACTGACGTCGATGTACATGTGGCGCGACCGACATGCCAACGGTGCAGCGGACATGCTCCCTGTGTTCGCCAAAAACGGGAGAACGAATCCCGCCGTGTCCAAACTCATCGGCCGCTCGAAAGGTCGTTTCCGCCGGTTCTCTACCCCCAGGCGAACCCAGGTGGTCGAGTACCTGTACGGGGAAGGTCTGCTTCCAGTCATCTATTTCGTCTTCTCACGCAAGGGTTGTGATGCAACAGCTCAACAGATCGCTTCGTCCCATCTAGCGCTGACAACAGCAGACGATCGAAGACGCATCAGGGCGGTCATCGACCGTCACGTTGCCCACCTCGGCGACGACGATCTCACGGTCCTCGGGTTCGAACGCTGGCGATCGTGGCTCGAACGAGGAGTTGCGTCCCATCACGCCGGCCTCATTCCCGCGTTCAAGGAGACCGTCGAGGAACTGTTTCTCGACGGTCTTGTACAGGTCGTTGCCGCAACCGAGACCCTCGCGCTTGGTATCAATATGCCAGCGAAGACAGTCGTGCTCGAATCCCTTTCGAAGTTCAACGGTGACACGCACGAACTCCTCCGACCCAGCGACTACACACAACTCACCGGACGCGCCGGGAGACGGGGCATCGACACCGATGGAACCGCCGTCGTGCTCTACAGCAGTTACGTGCCGTTCGATCGAGTCAGCGGGATAGCCGCAGCGGGTTCGAACCCGCTCCGGTCGTCGTTTTCCCCGAGCTACAACATGTCGGTGAATCTCATCGCACGCTACGACGACGTTACCGCCCACAGGCTCCTCTCCGCATCGTTCGCTAACTTCGCAGACACATACAGGATCGACACGCTTGAGACGAACCTCGCAGGTGTACGAGCCGACCTCGCGACCTTCAGGGAAGCTGCAGCCTGCGACAAGGGAGACGTCTTCGACCTCTCGCAACATCTGGCACCTGGGCGCACGAGAAGCATCGATACGAAGCTCCTTGATCCAGGTGTCGTCCTCGACGTTGGCGGTTGGACAGGAGTTCTCCTTGGACGATCGTGGGGCGGCAGCCAACCGTCGCTCGTGATCGGCGATGCGAGGGGACGGAAACGCACGGTCAAGGCACGAGATCTACCCAAAGACACCATGCTTCTCGGCACCATCGGCCTTCCCCAACCCATCCGGGCTTCCGATCCCACCTACCGGAGAGAGGTAGCAGATCACCTCGAGACGTTCATTCCCGAAGATAAGGCTGTGCCGCTTTTCATACCAGTATCGGATGGGGGCCCTGCTGGATGCACGGACATCGACGATCACCTCAGATGGGTCGAGCGAGCGCACCGGGCGGAGCGCGATATCCGTCGTCTCGAACGTCGTATCACCAGAACGGGTCGCAACGATATCGCCGCCGAATTCGATCGGCTGCGATCGGTGCTCAACACGAAGCGGTACACCAACGGATGGGCTCTCACCGGTCGAGGCGAGAAGCTGAGACGGCTGTACAACGAACTCGACCTCCTTCTCGCCGAATCGCTCATCGGTGGCCACCTCGATGGACTCGATCCACCTGAGTTCGCCGCGATCGTGTCCATCTTCACCTACGAGACACGTGGAGGAGATGCGCCCCAGATGCCGCACACAGCTTTTTCCTCTGAACCCATAGACGAGATTCTCGCATCCTGGGAGTCGTTGGCCGAACTGGAGGAGTCGGTAGGTCTCACGCCCACCCGTCCTCCCGATGTGGGGTTGGTCGACACCATCCACGGCTGGGCGAGCGGGCTGGACCTCGACAACATCTTCGATTCCGAGGATGTGAGAGCGGGAGACTTCGTTCGTTCCACACGACAGCTTCTCGACCTACTGCGTCAGATCCGCGAAGGGTTCCCCGACTATCGCATGGTCGCTGGATCGGCGATAGCGCTCCTGGATCGTGGCATCGTGGCGGTGGATCTCTCTCGATGAATGACCGCTGGCTCGCTCTCATCAACCCGACCGCTGGGCGGCACCAACTCACGAAGCACACCGTCGAGGAATGTCTGCGCTCACGTGGCATCGCAGCAACGGTTGTGGTCAGCTCCTCACCAGCTCACCTAGCGACAACTGTGTCCGAGGCCGCGCATTCGGGGACGCGCCGATTCCTCTCGGTTGGAGGCGACGGGACCGCACACCACATCGTCAATGCATTCGGCGGTCAGATCCAGGCAACGTCGGATCGGTTTGCGATCGCCATCGTAGCGGCCGGCTCCGGGAGCGACTTCATCCGCACGTTCGGCCATAGTCGCAACATCGAGAAGGCGTTCGACCGACTCATCGATCCCGATCTCTACCCCGTCGATCTCGGCACGATATCTGGAGCTTTCGGCACACATCTGTTCCTCAACGCAGCCAACCTCGGAGTCGCCGCAGCCTCTGCCGATCTGGCTGGCAGGCTTCCCAGCACACTGGGTTCGCTTCGGTACACCGCAGGCTTCTGGCTCGCGCTCGCCAGCTTCGGGAGTGGAGATGTCGACGTCGACGTCGGGAGACACAACTTCCACGGAGAGGCGATCAACGTTGTGATAGCCAACGGGCAGTTCTTCGGTGGAGGTATGAACGTCGCACCGAAGGCATCGACCAACGACAACGTGCTCGATGTGCAGGTCTTCACCGGACGAAAACGCCAAGCATTCACCATTATGCCAAGGGTTGTGAGAGGCTCACATCTGACGCATTCCGGCGTGCGTCGATTCCTCGGTGACACGATCTCGGTCTCTGTTCCAGGGTCGTGGCCGGTTGAAGCTGACGGTGAGGCACTCGGATTCGGCTCCGTTGAGATCTCGACGATACCCTCCGCCATCGACTTCGTCGCGTGAAGGAGATTGAACTGGCCCACAAACTGAGTATGCTCCGCGCCGTCATGGAGAACCGAGAGGCGAATGGCTACCGAAATCATTGAAGACAGCGAAGGCGAACAAGACACAAGCGCGGACATCGATGAAGGCGTCGAAGACCCTTCCGAGGACACCGACACTGACGACGAGTCGAAAGACACCGCCACCGAAGAGACACCAGTGGCAGCTCTCGACGAGCTCGAAGCTGAGGAGCTCGAGATGCTCACGGATGACGAGACGGATGAAACCCTCGTCATCGATGAAGCAGCGGAGATGCGGGCAATCCGACGAGCCGAGATCGCGATGCAGAATAACAGCATCGACGAAGCGACATCTGGCGAGTTCGTGTGCTCGAGTTGCTTTCTCGTGAAGCGTGAGAGTCAGCTCGCGAACAAGCGGAAGAAGATCTGTCTGGACTGCGCTTCCTGACCCAGAAACCTCAAGACAGACGCCGGATGTTCCGAAGTATCATCAATGGATACCTTCGGAATGAACGTGTTGGTCATCGTCCCGACATACAACGAACTTGAGAACATTCGCCTCATCGTCGAGGCGGTGCGAAGTCACGGATACGACATCCTCATCGTCGATGATGCCTCACCCGACGGCACAGGAAAGATCGCAGACGAGATCGCAATATCGGATCCGGGTGTCCATGTGCTCCACAGGCCTTCAAAGCAGGGACTCGGACCCGCATACGCTGCCGGCTTTGAGCGCGGCCTCGAGATGGGCGCGGAGATCCTGTGTGAGATGGACGCGGACTTTTCACACGACCCCGCCGACCTTCCTCGCCTCGCCAGAGCGATCGAGCAGGGCGCCGACCTCGCCATCGGATCACGCTACGTCGATGGTGGAGGCACGATCGGTTGGCCGTGGTACAGAGAACTGGTCTCGCGAGGCGGAAACGCCTACGCGTCACTCATGCTCGGATTGGATGTCCGAGATGCAACCGCAGGATTCCGAGCATTTCGCGATACCACGCTACGCAAGATCGATCCTGCAACCTGCAAGGCATCGGGGTACGGATTTCAGGTCGAGATGGCATGGAGAACTGAGGAAGCCGGTCTTGAGATTGCGGAAGTACCCATCACGTTCAAGGACCGTCTCTACGGCGAGTCGAAGATGAGTTCGATGATCGCTGTTGAAGCTATGGCACTCGTGACACGGTGGGGTGTCACCAGGATGTGGCACCGACTCTTTCGTTGAACGACCGCACACACGATTGAGGGATCGTCGCCAGGCAACATCTCTCGAGCCGCAGTCACACGGCCTCACCGATTCCGATCGTCGGTGGATGGACATGCTGCTCCGGTGAGCTCCCGTCCCCTGGTCTGGGGTACGCTCACGCACTATGCATATCTCCGTACGATCAGCTACCAACCATGACATCCCGCATCTCGTCACGCTGTATCGTTCGATGGAGTCCGAACAGATCGTTAGGAAACCCGTCTGGGCTTTGACGGATGGACTCGATGAACGATTCGAACTCGAACTCTTCCATCTCCTCGAGCACGACAACAAGTGGCTGCTCGTCGGTGAGATCGACAGCGTTGTCGTCGGATTCCTTGCCTCGACCATCTCACCGATGCTCGGCCGGGCAGACGGGGAGCAGATCGGGACCATGTCTCTCATCTACACAGATCCCGAAGCACGTGGCGTGGGCGTCGGCCACCAGATGCTCGAAACGCAGCTCGCTGCGTTTCGCGATCTCGGATTGGCGTATTTCGATGCGCCCGTCGGACCGGGTCAGCGTGCTGCAAAGAACTTCTTCGAGTCTCATGGCTTCGCGGCACGCTCGATTATCATGCACCACCACGACAACAAGGACTGATCGATGCTCGATCCGCAATACGGCGACGAGGCTGTGACCCTTCTTCGCACGTTCATACGCAACGAGTGTGTCAACACCGGCGACCCGTCTTCGGGTAACGAGATCGTCTCGGTGCGGTCCGTCCAGAAGTACCTCGATGACGAGGGAACCGTTATCGAACCACTCCCAGGACGAGCATCTGTGATATATCGGATTCCGGGTTCCGATCCAACGGCTCCACGCCTCTTGCTGATCCCTCACCTCGATGTTGTTCCAGCCGACCCCGCTGGTTGGGTCCACGATCCGTTCGCTGCCGATATCGCAGATGGTTTCGTATGGGGGAGAGGAACGGTCGACATGCTCAACGTCACAGCGGCGATGGTCGCCGTGTTCAAGGCATTTCAGGTCGGAGATCTGCCTGCACCAACCGGAGACCTTGTGCTCGCCTGTGTCGCCGACGAGGAAGCAGGCAGCGTCTACGGCGCCAGTCATATCGTCGAGAACCACTGGGACGTCATCGCATGCGATGCGGTCCTCACCGAAGTGGCCGGACCCCCGCTCCACGGCGTCCTTGGGCGATCGATTCCGGTCACCGTCGCCGAGAAGGGCCCAGGATGGCGAAAGGTCAGAGCGCACGGAATTGCGGGTCACGGGTCACAGCCATATGGTCGTTCGAACGCCGTCATCGATCTCGCCAGTGCGTTCGCCCGCATCGGAACGGCCCCGCAACCAACCTTGATCACCGATGAGTGGACACGGTTCGTCCCGCATCTACCTGTGAGCGAAAAGATCCGCGACATGCTCACCGACGCTCAGCGCATCGATGATGCGATCGAGCTCATCGCCGAGGACGACCAAACGCTCGCTCGGTGGATCCACGCTTGCACGCATCTGACGTTCTCACCGAACACGATTTCAGGGGGCACCAAGGCGAACGTCATCCCAGCAGAGTCCGCAGGGAACATCGATGTTCGGATGTTGCCAGGCCAAGATGCTTCGGACATCTCAGATCACCTCCGAAAGGTGCTCGGACCCGACGCATACGCTGCCCTCGATTTCGAACCAGTCCTCGAGATGCACGCGAATGGCACGTTACCCGAGGGTCCGCTGTGGGAAGCCATGGCCGACGCAGCCGAGATCCATACCGGTTCACGCTTGCTCGCTCCCACGCTCACCCCGGTAACAACTGACGCTCGGTTCTTTCGCGCCAGGGGAATTCCCGCCTATGGCGTTGGCCTATTCGATGATTCTGTGACATTCCCCGAGATGCTCGCCATGTTCCATGGCATGAACGAACGCGTTTCGGTGGAGTCCGTCAAACAGACGACAGCGTATCTTGCGTCAGTTATCGAAGCGTTCTCATCGCGAGTTCATTCCTAGGCACGGAGAAGACTCCCGACGAGTCCCACGGCGACCTTCGGGTTGAAACACGTGGTCTTCTCCGGGAGGATCACACCTCGGCGAGCGGTGGTCATCACGTCGGAGATCAAGAGGTCACCCATGATCGCGACGGCATTTGCCCCGCTATCGAGCTGTTCGAACGCATCACTCTCGCGCGTGGCGTAACCCTCGACACGCTGCTGAAGCGGTTCGAGAATCTCGCGATCGAGGGTCAGAGCGCTGATCCGCCCTTCCTCTGGCGATGGCTCTCGAGTCGATCTGATCACGACCGAGACGGTGTCGCTGATGATCGCAACGCTGCCAGGAGGCACAACATCTCCTCGTCTGAACACAGCGATGTTCGTGGCACCCGGCATGGCCATCAGATCGACCGGTGGGCCCGAGAGAACGCGATGCTGGGGTTCGACGAACAGACCAGGCGATCGTGCATCGACCACCATTGCAAGGACCCAGGGAGACGTAGACGTGAGGTCGGCGTGCTGTCGGGCCGCTGCGATACGGTGATGACCGTCGAGGACCACCAGGCCATCGGTCGTCGCCTCTTGGGGGAGCGACGTGGGATCCGATGTGATGATCGAGAGAGCATGCACCTCATCGTCATATCGAACTCGACGTTGGTACACGTCACCGGCTGCCATGGAGACGAGATGGGAAAGATCCGTCGTGACGATAACCGGCTCGAGAAAACCCCCTGCACGTTCTATGTCCGCCCTGCGGGTTGCAACGGCCGATGGGATGACGTCCTCATGTGGATACACGGTTGCATGTTCAAGATCGAGAACTCCGACGATGCCGTGCATGTCTGGTCGGTTCGGGCGGGTGATCGAGTAGATCGCATACGATGTATCGAGGAGAATCATGATTTCGCGGTCAAGAAACGACCGGGTGCGGTTCTCACCTCTGCGATACGAACCCGGCGTCTCGGCCTCGTGCAGAACTCGCACCGATACCGGGTTACCGTCACCCGGTGAGCGATCTGAAGACAACCGGGTCGGCTCGCCGAAACGACCGATAGCTTCTTCCGAGAACACAAGTGGCTGGAATGGATACAACACGATGAGGACGGATAGTACGTTGCAACGCGACCACAAGGGAACCGTCGTGTTCGATCTCGACGGAGTGGTCTATGTCGGGTCAGCAGGCGTTCCTGGCGCAGCCGAAGCAATGGAGTCTCTCGAGCGCGATGGCTGGTACCTGGTGTTCGCCACGAACAATTCAACGAGGGATGTGGCAGCGGTCGCCAATCACATCGCGGATCGGACGGGCTTTCGATCCCATGACGCGGCGATCGTGACATCGGCCATGGCTGCCGCTACATGGACCACACGTGGTCATCGCTCAGCATTCGTTGTAGGCGAGCGTGCCCTGTGCGAGGCACTGGTGGAGGTTGGCGTCAAGGTCGTCACGACTGGAACGCCTGACGCTGTGGTGGTCGGGCTCGACCGCGACATCAACTACGAGACGTTGGCAAAGGCATCCACGATGATCCGCAATGGATCGACGTTCGTGGCAACCAACACCGATGCGACGTTCCCCACGATGGAGGGACCCGTGCCTGGCGCAGGATCGATCGTCGCAGCGATCGCCACAGCGAGCGGGGTCGAACCCATCGCGTGCGGCAAACCGTTTGACCCCATGATCGATCTCATCACACAGCGGATCCGGGGGGAGGTCGCCTGGGTCGTGGGAGACCGACCGGAAACTGACATCGCGATGGCCACAAGGGTCGGCTGGAGATCGATTCTCGTCCACACGGGTATCACAGCGTCTGGCTCCACCGTTCCCGATCGGTTCATGCCGGACCATCGATGCGCGAGTATCACTGACGTTCCTGGCCTCATGGCCGAGGTTCCGTGAGGAATCCGCGATAATGGTCACATGACAGATCACATCACAGATCCTCACGTCCCAACAAACGACGAGCTAGCAGAAGACCTGGCCTCAGCAGATCCGGCATCTGCCCCCGAGATCGCAGAGCAGCTCGCCGACAATCTCAGCGACGATCTCGCGGCAACCGGCACACCTCCTCGCGTGACCGAGGGAGACGAATCCTGACCAGACGCAGACTCGATACTGAACTCGTCCGACGGCGTCTTGTCTCGAGCCGCACCGAAGCGAAGCAAGCGATCGATGCAGGGCTAGTTCGGGTCGAGGCGAACGCATCACCGAAGCCATCCACGATGGTCTCGCCCCAAGACACAGTTCGCCTTGTCCGACCACCCCAACCTTTCGTCAGCAGAGCAGGAAGAAAACTCGATGCAGCCATCGATGCGTTCACGATCGACGTGCAGAGCAAACGATGCCTCGATGTCGGAGCATCTACCGGTGGTTTCACCGACTGCCTTCTCCAAAGAGGAGCAATGTCGGTTGTCGCCCTCGATGTAGGGCACGGGCAACTCCACTGGAAGATCCGCAGCGACGAACGGGTTGCTGTCATCGAACGGCTGAATATTCGTGATGCTGAACCCGATTTCGTCGGTGGCCCCTTCGAAGTGGTCGTAGCCGATCTATCGTTTATCTCCCTCAGGACTGTCGCTTCAGCGCTCGATGCCATGGGAGAAGAGAATGCCGACTGGTTGCTGCTCATCAAGCCGCAGTTCGAGGCAGGAAGGCATCGTGTTGGAAAGGGTGGCATCGTTCGTGACAGCGGCGTCCGATACGATGTCGTTGTCGATGTGATCGGGTGCTACGCACAACGTGGTCTTGGTTGTCAGGGACTCATCGTTTCACCGATTAGGGGTGCGGCTGGCAACATCGAGTACATCGCGTGGTTCAGCCGTGCTTCGAGTACCGTTGACGACGGACAGATCCAGTCATTGATCGAAGGAATCGACACGTGAATCGTGTACGTATCGTTGTGAGGAACGACAAACCTCAAGCCGAGGCGATAGCCAGCAGACTCATCGCGGCGCTCGGCCGTGCAGGGATCGCTGCCGGCGAAACCACGGCCGATCCGGATGTCGTGGTCGCGATCGGAGGCGACGGTACCGTTCTAGCCGCGGCAGCAACGGCGCTTGATCTGCACATCCCTGTCTGTGGAGTCAACGTCGGACGAGTGGGTTACCTCGCTGAGTTCGAAGAAGGCGAGATCGATGATCTCGCCGCGGCGATCGCTGCCGATAGGTTCTCGATCGAGCAACACAACACGCTCGCCGTGGATTCAGCAGGGCATACAGGACTCGCCATCAATGACGTCGTCCTCGAGAAGGTCATCAGCCAGCGGATCATCGAGGTTGCCGTCCGTGTCAACAACAAGGACCTCGCTTCGTATCGGACCGACGGAATGATCGTTGCCACCCCACTCGGGTCTACAGCCTATTCGCTGTCTGCGGGCGGACCGGTTGTCGATCCATCGCTCGACGCCCTGATCCTGACACCGGTTGCGCCGCACAGTCTGCTCACGAGGCCGATCGTCCTTGCGCCGGATGCCGTCGTGACACTGTCGGTGCAGGTCAGCCGTCCGGCCAGAATCAACGTCGATGGTCGCGAGCTGTGCATCGTCCAGCCCGGCGCCGAGGTACGTATTCACCGTGGGCCAGCAACGATCGGGTTCCTCAGCCTTGGGCGTCACCCGTTCCCGGAAGCCGTGAGGGATCAGTTCGGTCTCGACCATGCTTGACGAGATCCACGCCCGCAATATCGGCCTCATCGGCGACGCGGCGGTACGCCCATCTCCCGGTCTCACGGTGATCACCGGCGAGACGGGAACCGGCAAGACGCTCATGCTTGGTGCGCTCAGATTGATTCGAGGCGACAACGCTTCCAAAGACGTGATCGGACCCCACAATGACGAAGGTGAGGTCACTGCCCGCCTCGTCACGACTGACGACGACGAGTTGGTCATCCGGAGGACGGTCAGCCGAACACGATCGCGGGCGTACCTCGGTGGCACGCCGATCTCCGCAGGTGAACTTGCCACGCGAATCGGCCCGCTCGTGACGATCGTGTCACAACACGATCAGCATGCCCTCACGTCGAGCGACAAGATCAGAACGGTCGTCGATGGGCTTCTGACGGAAACGCAGGTCGCGACCAGGGCCACGTTCACAGTGGCGTATCGCGATCTCCGCGCGATCGAAGATGAAATGGATGCCCTTGGGTCAGATCAGCGCGGACTCGAACGCGAGCGGGATATGTTGCTATTCCAGATCACCGAAATCGAAGAGGCCGGGTTCTCAACAGGCGACGAGGAGATACTGCGCAACGTTCTTGGTCGGCTCCGGAACACAGAGGAACTTTCGTCGGAGCTCGCGCAGGCATTCACATCTCTGGGCGACGAGGGTGCACGGGGGACGCTCGGTGATGCGCTTTCGGCTCTCGAGCGTGGGGGGCGTATCGACAACAACCTCGAAGGTATCGCAGAATACCTGCGCCGTGCGACCTCGATCCTGGATGAGGCTGCTGGAGAACTTACGCGCTACGCGGATGATCTCGACACCGACCCGCACGCTCTCGAGACCGCCGAAGTCCGTCTGTCGGTACTCAACGGTCTCAAACGAAAATACGGAGACTCTGTGTCTGACATCGAAGGTTTCGCAAAGACCGCCGAAAGACGGGTACACGAGATCGAACAGCACATCTCCTCAGCATCCAATATCGGTGCACGACACACCGAGGCGGCCGGCGTACTCGCGGACTCTTCGGGGAAGCTCACGAACGCCCGGCGCGAACATGCGAACACCATTTCACGCAAAGCGATCGAGCATCTGAAAGACCTGGGATTCACCGATCCCGTTGTACAGATTGACGTCTCAGAAAGGGAACCGACAGCAACTGGCGGCGAACATTTCCGCATTCTGTTCGCCTCCGATGCGTCCCTCACACCGGGGCCAGTCTCCTCCGTTGCATCTGGTGGGGAACTATCCCGACTCGTTCTTGCCATCACGCTCGCTGCGGGTATCGCTGACGCTGACATCGTTGCGTTCGACGAGATCGATGCTGGCATCGGCGGATCAACGGCGCTTGCCATGGGTGAGAAGCTGAAGCGTCTCGCAGCAACACGCCAGGTCATCTGTGTTACCCACCTCCCGCAAGTTGCCGCGTTCGGGGACATCCACTATCGCGTTGAGCGAGAGGGGCCGGTCACATCGATCGATGCCGTGGCGGGGGACTCGCGAATCGAAGAGATCACTCGCATGCTTGCCGGTATCGCCACTTCCGAAAAGGGCAAAGAACATGCGGAGGAGCTGCTCGCCATGGCCGACAGCATGGGGAGGACTCATGGGTAGTTGGCCGCGGCTCAACGCCTGGTATCATCCAACCTTCCGAGGTGGAGGGTGCGCCTGACCAAGCACGTATTCGTAACCGGCGGGGTGACTTCGAGCCTTGGCAAGGGCATCACCTCGGCGTCGCTGGGACGGCTCCTCAAGGCCCGTGGCTACCGGGTTGTATTGCAGAAATTGGATCCGTACATCAACGTTGATCCCGGCACGATGAACCCCTTCGAGCATGGAGAGGTATACGTCACCGACGACGGCGGAGAGACCGATCTCGATCTCGGCCACTACGAGCGGTTCGTTGGCGAGAGTCTGAGCAGAGATTCGAACGTCACTACCGGCTCGATATATCAGTCGGTTATCCGCAAAGAACGCCGCGGCGATTACCTCGGTGCAACCGTCCAGGTCATACCCCATATCACGAACGAGATCAAAGCCCGGATCCGCAAGCTCGGGCAGCGGGATGATGTCGACGTCGTCATCACGGAAGTTGGCGGAACCGTTGGAGACATCGAGTCGCTCCCGTTCCTCGAAGCCATCCGCCAAATACGCAAGGACGTTGGCGAAGAGAATACGTGTTATATCCACGTCACCCTCGTCCCCTACCTCAGTACCAGCGAGGAACTCAAGACGAAGCCGACCCAACACTCTGTTGCGGAGCTCCGGAGTCGTGGGATCCTTCCAGAAGTCATCGTTGTACGATCCGATCGCCCGATTGACGAATCGGCTACACGCAAGATCAGCCTCTTTTGCGATGTAGAACCTGACGCAGTGATCAACGCACTTGATGTGTCCAACATCTATGCCGTACCCCTGGCGCTGCGCGCGGCGGGCCTCGATGATGTTGTCATGCGCCAATTGCGCCTCGAGGCGCCAGATCCCGACCTCAGCGACTGGAAGACGATGGTGACCGAGATGGCAGCACCTGAGGGTGATGTGACTATCGGTATCGTCGGGAAGTACGTCGACCTTCCCGATGCCTATCTTTCCGTAGTCGAGGCGCTACGCCACGCGAGTCGGACATCACGGGTCAAGGCGACTATCCGTTGGATTCCAGCAGATGACGTCGACGGTCTGCTCGTTGATACGTACCTCGAAGATCTCGACGGTATCCTCGTTCCCGGCGGCTTCGGGATACGCGGTATCGAGGGCAAGATCCAGGCGATCCGGTACGCCCGCGAAAACAACATACCGTTTCTTGGTCTGTGCCTCGGACTTCAGTGCGCCGTTATCGAGTACGCACGAAATGTCGTCGGTCTCACGCATGCCCATTCGAGCGAATTCGACCCGGTTTCACCCGATCCTGTGATCGATCTTATGGACACCCAGAAGGACGTTGCCGACATGGGAGGGACCATGCGGCTCGGTCTGTATCCGGCCAAGCTTGCTGAGGGCACACTCGCAAGGAAACTGTACGGGTCCGAGGTTGTGTACGAACGGCATCGTCACCGCTGGGAAGTCAACAACAAGTATCGGACCCCGCTCGAAGATGCTGGCATGTCGTTGTCTGGAGCCTCTCCCGACGGACGTCTCGTCGAGTTCGTGGAGCTTCCCGACCACCCCTACTTCATCGCAACACAAGCTCATCCCGAACTGATATCGCGCCCGGACCGCCCACATCCGCTGTTCGATGGGTTCATTGCAGCAGCAAAGGTATACACACAAGCGGTTGCCCCGATCGTCGTCGATTCCGGCGTCACCGATCCGGTCCATTGACCGACACGAGTGGCTTCAGGGTCATCGCCAGGAAAACGGTCACCAAAGTCGGTTTCCTCAACATCACACTCGCAACGATCGAGACTCCTGACCACAGCCAGGTGGAGCGAATCGTCATCGAACACCCTGGTGCCGTTGCTGTCGTGCCCCGTATCGGAGATGACGTCATCCTGGTCGCCCAATACCGCGCCGCCGTCGATGCCGTTGTTCTCGAGATACCAGCAGGAAAACTCGATGTTCCCGGTGAAGATCCGTCCGAGGCAGCTGTACGGGAGCTCTCAGAAGAAACCGGGTACGTTGCACAGGGTCTCAGGCATCTGACCGACCTGTTCACGACGGTGGGGTTCTGCAACGAGAAGATCACCATTTTTCTTGCTTCCGATCCCACCCCTGGCAATGCCGCTCCCATCGGCGCCGAGGAGGAGTCGGCGGAGATCATCGTTATGCCCTGGGTCGACGCACTGGATGCCGTTGCGAACGGCACGATCACCGATGCCAAGACGATCGCTGGCATCTTGATAGCGGAGATGGTGAGTTGACAGATGCCATCAACCAAACCCGGTCTTCCTGAACACGGATACGAGTTCGTCACCTCGCTCCAGGCGGAACGTGGCCTCTCCGTGCACACTGCCACGGCATACACTCGTGATCTGCGCCAGTACGTGGAGACCATTCTTCGATGTAATGGTGAGGTGTCGCAAGACACGGTACGCGATCACCTCGCGACGCTCCGTAGCGCTGGACTCGCCGAGACATCGATCGCTCGAAAGTTCGCCTCGATAAGGAGCTACCACCGATTCCTCCTTGTCGAAGGATTTTCCACTACCGATCCAACAGCCGGTGTCGATGCGCCAAGACGCCCGCAGGCTCTGCCCAAGGCACTGACTATCGACGAGGCGTCGAAGCTGGTCGAACAACCGGATACCACGACCGTCATGGGACGGAGGGACAGAGCCATCCTGGAAACCCTGTATGCGACAGGCTGCCGTGTTACCGAGCTCGTCAACCTCGACCAACATGATGTCGACTTCGAAACGTCCACAGCGTTTGTGACAGGGAAGGGGAACAAGGATCGGATCGTCCCCATCGGATCGTTCGCCTCAGCGTCCATCGTTGACTGGTTGCCCGATCGGCTCGTGCTACGCAACGTCGGAACGGACTCCGGCGCCCTGTTCGTGACCATCCGCGGGAACCGGATGAGCAGACAAACGATCTGGCGGATCGTCAAGAAGTATGGTGTGGCCGCTGGCATCCCAGCGGTGAGCTTGTCTCCCCACGTGCTCAGACATTCCGCAGCCACACACATGGTGGAGGGAGGCGCTGACCTGCGCAGCGTCCAGGAGATGCTGGGTCATGCCAGCCTGTCGACGACACAGATCTATACACGGGTAAGTCCCGAACACCTGAGGGAGATCGTACTCACCAGCCATCCGCGGGGAGCATGACCACTACAGATCGAACCCGCGACTATCCTGTTGTACAACGCGTTGCTAGACGGAGCCCGGAGATTCACATGCCACAATTCGATCGCGACCACGTCGCGGCCAAGCTCGACCAAGAGCGCGTAACCGTGCTGCACCAGCTCCACGAACTCGGGGCGAACGATGCTGGCGAACTCACCGGTGAGGTCGATTTCGGCGATGCGTTCGCCGATGCCGGTGCAGCAACGGCTGAACGGACGGAGACGATCGGGATAGTTGAGTCGCTCACGCGACGACTGTCTGAGATCGATGCAGCGATCATGAAGCTCGAGGGGGGAACGTTCGGAGTATGTTCTGCCTGCGGCAAGGACATCGAGACCGACAGGCTCGACTATCGGCCAACCTCTGTCAAGTGTGTCTCGTGTAAGTCGGCAGCGAGCGAGTGACGCTGTTTCGCGAAACCTGGCACCTTTCGCGTCGTTTCGCTGGCTTCGTGACGGCAAGGCCACTCACACCAGCGCAACAAGAACAGATCAACGATGCGCTGCATGGGAAGCTGGCCCGCTTGTTCTTCGGCCAGCGTCATGAGGACCAGCGTCATGGTCACGAGGTCGCATCCCGTATCAAGTACGACCCCACGCTCCTTCAGGCTGCGCTCCTGCACGACGTCGGAAAGTCAGCATGTGATCTCGGGGCGATCGGCCGAAGCCTTGCCACGATATGGTCGGCCTCATCGCTCCCGATATGGGGACAGTGGAGAACCTATGCGGAACACGGACCGATCGGTGCCTCTCTTCTCGAGGCGAACGGGGCAGATGAACTCGCTGTCGCCTTTACCCGTGATCACCCAGGACCGGTGCCGGAGGGCATCGATCCGGATGCCTGGCGCATGCTCGCCACGGCAGACGACGCATAGGTAATGAGCGCTGGATCGTATGAAAGCCTCCAACACCGTACCGAATCGCAATAGCATGGGTCGCCATGACGTTTGAAGTACGGACACGTGTGTTCGAGGGCCCTCTCGATCTCCTCCTCCAGCTCATCACATCTCACCAGGTTGAGATCACAGAACTCAGCCTCGTTGGGATAGTCAACGAGTACATCCAGTTCATCGATGACATGACTGAACTCGATATCGAGGGAACCAGCGAGTTTCTTCTCATCGCGGCAACACTTATCCAGATCAAAGCCCGCCATCTCCTCCCTGAGGATGAACCCATCGATCTCGATGACGAGCTTCTCCTGTCGGAGGAACGCGATCGACTTCTCGCAAGGCTTCTGGCGTGTCTCACCTTCAAAGATGTGGCCGCCGTCTTGAGACACCGGATGGATGCTGCTACACGCTTCGTGCCGCGACGCGTTGGCCTGCCGGACCATGTCGTTGCACCCGTACCGGACGTGGTTGTGCCTGTGGATGTGAAGGGCCTTGCAGCGATCGCCGAGCGGGTGTTCAGCACACAGTACGCCGAACCCGACGTCGACCATCTTGACTTGGATCTTCCATCGGTTCAGGACGCCATGGTCGACCTTCAGGGTCGGATGGCTGCGACGGTCACGTCAGACTTCGATGATATTGTCGCCCACTGCACCCGCGATGTCGAGGTCGTTGCTTACTTCCTCGCGTTGCTCGAACTTGCCAGGTGGGGCATCGTCAAGGTTGAGCAACGAGAGATGAACTCCGCAATATCGATCGCATACGATGAGGGCGCAGCCGAGGAACGATTCCGTACGATGGTTGGAATGGATGGACAAGGATGATGGACAGCACAGCACAGCTCCTTGAGGCGATCCTCTTCGTTGCCGAAGAACCCGTCAGCACCGCTGAACTCGCACAGGTTCTCGAACTCCCCACGTCTGCCATCGATACCGCCATCGACGACCTCAGAGACTCACTTTCGCGGGGTCACGGGATCGTACTCAAAGAGGTCGCTGGCGGATGGCGGCTCTACACACACGAAGACGCCTTACCGTATCTCGAACGGTACGCCTCGACCGACAGGGTGAAGCGACTGTCCAACGCAGCGCTCGAAGCCCTTTCGGTGGTCGCCTATCGCCAACCCGTATCAAGGGGACAGATCGCTGAGATACGCGGCGTCGACTCTGATCATGCGGTGCGCACCCTCGAGCGCAGAGAACTCGTCAAGGAGATCGGCAGAGCGCCGGGTCCGGGACAGGCCGTGTTGTACGGAACTACGCCCCTGTTCCTCGAGAAGATGGGCATCGCTTCGGTAGCCGACCTCCCCCCACTTGCAGACCATGTTCCTCCAGCCGAGATCATGGAGACCCTCGAAATGCCCATGCGCCCGGAGTCATCATCGAGCGGATCAACAAGCTCATAGCCCGTACGGGCTACGCGTCCAGGAGAAAGGCCGATGTGCTCATCGCACAAGGTCGCGTCACGGTCGACGGAGTAGCTGTCCACGTCGGCGATCGCCTCGATCCCGCAACCACCGACCTCGCGATCGACGGTATCCGATTGCCCCTCGATACCGAGCTCGTGACCTGGTTGCTCTACAAACCACCCGGGGTCATCACGACAATGGACGACCCTCAGGGCCGACCGACCGTCCGGACGATCGTACCTGCCGAGCCAGTCACGAACCCGGTCGGGCGTCTCGATCTCCATTCTGAGGGTCTCATGCTCATGACGAATGACGGAGATCTTGCACTGCGCGTCACTCACCCGCGATATAGGGTGCCGAAGACCTATCAGGTCCTGGTTCCTGCCTCCGTTGCACCTTCGATCCTTCACAAGATGGTTTCAGGTGTGATGCTCGACGATGGCATGGCCGCGGCGAAGTCAGCCAGAGTGCTCGACACTTCGCGTGGGCGAACCATCATCGAGCTCGTGCTCACCGAGGGAAGAAAACGCGAGATTCGAAGACTCTTCGAGAGTTTCGACCTTCCCATCGAACGTCTCGTGCGAACGGCGATCGGCGAAGTCGTCGACCGTACCCTCGACCCCGGCTCCTTTCGAGAGCTGACGATGGACGAGATCCGTTCGCTCTACCGTCTCGCAGCCAAGGAGACTGACAGATGACAGATCTCACCCTCTCGGGTCCAGGGGGCGTGTTCTCCGCTGACATCGCCGTACCCGGCGATAAATCCCTCTCGCACCGTGCGCTTATGTTTGCGGCCATGGCCAAGGGAGATAGCCTCGTGACCGGGCTTGGTCCTGGCGCCGATATCCAGCGGACCGCAACAGCTCTCCGATCTCTTGGAGTCTCGATCGTCGATGATCGGGTTCGTTCCCCAGGGATACGCGACTGGGACGAACCCACGAGCGCGATCGACTGTGGCAACTCTGGTACGACCATGCGCCTCCTCTCGGGGGTCCTGTCGACATCGAACATTCATGCAACGCTCGTGGGGGACGCATCGTTGTCTCATCGACCGATGGCAAGACTCGTTGACCCCCTCACATCGCTCGGCGGCGTCATTACAACAAGCAGTAGCGACACACCGCCTCTTGACGTTGGTGGAGCGACCAATGTGATCGCTGCAGATTTCACGATCCCCATCGCGTCCGCGCAGGTTCGAACAGCCTTTGAGTTCGCAGCGCTTGCTGCCACCGGACCATCCACCATCGATTCGCCTGGCGGATTTCGAGATCACACCGAACGTTGGCTGGCAGCTATCGGTCGTGGAGTCTGGGAAACGGACACGAAGTTCCGTATCGTTCCTGGCCCGATTCCACCTGCGCGGTATGAGGTCCCAGGTGATCCATCATCTGCGGCCTTCATGTGGGCGGTCGCTGCCATTGAACCTAGCGCAACCGTCACGACCCGCAGGATCTCGCTCAACCCTGGTCGGCTTGGATTCCTACAGATTCTCGAGTCGATGGGTACGACGATCGAAGCGATCGTCACGGGATCAACAGGGGGCGACCCCGTGGGAGATGTCACGGTCACAGGTGGTCGACTACGCGGCATCACCATCGATGGTGATCTCGTCGCGTCCGCCCTCGATGAACTTCCGCTCGTTGCAGTGATCGGAGCCTATGCCGATGGGATCACATCGGTACGGGACGCGGCCGAATTGCGGGGCAAGGAATCTGATCGGATCGATTCTGTCGTCGCCATGATCCGTTCGCTCAAGGGAGGGATCGAACCCAGGAGAGACGGCTTCGACGTTGTCGGAACCGGGTTCCTGGATGGTGGGGTCATCGAGACGCAACACGATCACAGGATCGCGATGGCAGCTGCGGTTGCCGCAACGAAAGCAACGGCGCCTGTCGTTATCAGGGATGCCGAGATCGCTTCCGTATCCTGGCCAGACTTCTATACAACCATGGAGGGTCTGTGGTCATAGCCATCGATGGGCCGGGGGGAGTCGGCAAGAGCACCGTTTCGCGTGCGGTTGCCCGAGAACTTGGTCTGGCCTATCTCGATACCGGTGCGACATACCGCGCTGCGACCGTTGCCGTACTCACTGCCGGCATCGATGTGACGGATTGTGATGCGATCCTTAGGGAAGTTACAGCACGGTCGATCGACTACGGATCCAATGGCATCACCCTCGACGCCGTGCCCATCAATGCTCACGTTCGATCATCTGAGGTCACAGCACATGTAAGCGCTGTGTCGGCTCACGCACCTGTGCGAGCGTACATCGTGGGCCTCCAGCGTCGATGGGTGCACAACCACGGAGGCAGCGCGGTCGTCGAGGGTCGCGACATCGGTACGGTCGTCTTCCCTCTTGCTGACGTGAAGATATTCCTGACGGCAAGGCCCGAAGTGCGAGCCGCCCGCCGAGCAGGGGACTTCGAATCGACAGGCACCTCGATAGGCGAGATCGCGTCAGCGCTCGCCGCTCGGGACGATGCAGATTCGTCCCGGGCCGCTTCACCGCTGCGACCGGCCGACGATGCGACGGTGATCGACACGAGCGATATCGATATCAGCGGCGTCGTCGACCGCGTCTTGGATCTCGTCGCCACATCTGAAGACGACCACACGTAGCAGGTATCGCTGCAGGTACAGGATCCCGATGCGAGGTAACGTGAGGATCCGGTGATCTCCTGGCTTGCACCGTTGATGAACGGCCAGCATGCCGAGAAGACAAGACATGCACCGCCAGCGTGACTACTGGACGAGCCTTTGCTGCTGCGCAGAGCGTCGCCGGAACAGCACCCTCGGCAACAATGGCACCGATGCTAGACACCGAGCAGCGACAGCGCTTCTGTTGCCGTGAACTCTCTGTCTCTCTCGATTGGACCGTGATCGCCCGGCTTCTGACAGGCGAAGCCGCCCTCAACCAGAGCTTGGAGTGTCTGCATGAATCTGCGGAGTTGAGGTGGCAAAGGAAAGTACTCGTCCTCCTCCGTGACCTGAACGATCTCCACACCGTCGGCTGGCCCGACAGCCTCAATCACGCTTTGCACCCTCTGGTCTGGGGCGGAAGCACCAGCCGTGACACCGACGACCTCGGCGTCCGCGAGCCAGGCGGGATTCACGGCAGCCGGGCCGTCTACCCGATATGTGGGGAGACCGGCATTCCGTCCGACCCTTACGAGGGCCTGTGTATTGGACGAATTTTCCGACCCGACGACGAGGAGAACGTCTGACATCGATGCGAGACGCTGGATCGCCGACTGACGGTTCGTCGTGGCGTAACACAGGTCGCTTCGCCGAGCGGTCCACAGATCGGGATATCTCTCGAGCGCATCGTCGAGTACACCCTCCCACTCGTACAGGCCGAGGGTGGTCTGTGCGAGAAGCGCAACACGTTCGGGATCTTTCGGGTCGAAGTCGTGCAGTCCGACACGGGGGTCGACGAGCTGTGCAGCGGTCGGGGCCTCGGCGATGGCGCCAACAGCCTCGTCGTGACCTTCGTGACCCACATAGATGATGTTGTATCCCTTGTCTGCCATGCGACGGACCTCATGATGGACCTTCGTAACAAGGGGGCAGACCGCATCAATCATGACAGCAGCCCTTCGCGATGCCGCATCGACCACATCCGGAGCGGATCCATGTGCCGAGAGCATCACCGGGCGGCCCTCCGGCACATCGTTGATGTCATCAACGAATACAACGCCGGCGTCCTCGAACGCCCGAACGACAGCAGCGTTGTGCACGATCTCGTGGTAGCAGTACACCGGAGCATCGAAAACCTGCACCATCCACGTGAGTGCCTTGATCGCCATTTCCACGCCAGCGCAGAATCCTCGTGGTTCAGCGAGAAGTACCTTGGTGACCATGGGGCAAGGTTAGGGTCGTGTGCTGCTTCTGAGAAGTTGCAAGCGTTACCCTTGCGACCTCATGACCCTTCCAACCGTACTCGAGGTGCTTCCTGGAACACCTGCAGCAGCAGCTGGCATCCGCGCCGGCGACGAGCTCGTTGCGGTGAACGGTGTCATCCCAACCGATGTCATCGAATACCAACAGCTGGTTGACGACGTCGATCCCTCGTTCTGGCTGGAGCGTGACGGCGTCCGATTCGATGCCATCGTCGAGAAGGCAGAAGGAGCGCCTATCGGGCTGAGGTTGGGTTCCTCCATCTTCGACAGGGTGCAGACATGCGACAATCACTGCGAGTTCTGCTTCATCTATCAGCTCCCACCAGGGCTCCGCAAGTCGCTGTATCTCAAGGACGATGACTACCGCTTGTCGTTCCTCTACGGCAACTTCACAACACTCACCCGATTCACGGAACTCGACCTGTCGCGGGTTGTTGAGGAGAAGCTCGGGCCTCTCTACGTCTCGATTCACGCGACCGACCCCGATATCCGGTCAGACATGCTTCGCAACCGACGGGGCGCCACATCGCTTCGTTGGCTTGAAGCGTTGCTCGACAACAACATCACGGTTCACGGCCAGGTCGTCTTGTGTCCTGACATCAACAACGGTGCTGTCCTCGAGCGGACCCTCGCTGAGACGATCATCCGATTCCCTAATCTCGCAACTCTCGGGATCGTCCCCCTCGGTCTATCGAAGTACAACACCGAGCCAAATCTCCGGGTCCACACCCCGTCCGAGGCCGCAGACGATCTGGAGATCATCCATTTCTGGCAGGAGCGTGCGTTGGATGCACTCGGGCGACGTATCTTCCAGGCATCTGATGAGCTGTACGTCCAGGCGGGTATGGATGTGCCCCCCGCTCACCACTACGAGGCATTCGCTCAACACGAGAACGGGATCGGCATGGTCAGAGCGTTCTACGACGAGCTCGACAGGCTCGAAAATGGGACTGCTTCGACAGCCCCGATCGTGACAGGGGAGTGGCGGTCGATGCCGGCTGCCCCCGCTGAGGGCTACCGTGCAGTGCGACACGAACAAACAGACCCCGACGCCAATGAGGGTGCGATGGTGATAGTGACAGGTTCCTACGGTGCCGCGGTGATCGAACCGGTCAGGAGTCGATTGGAGCATCTCGCCGAACGTTCGATACGCCTTCTCGAGGTCCCGAACTCGTTCTTCGGTGGCAACACCGCCGTTGCAGGATTGATGGTCGGTGAGGACATCATTGCGACCATCGCGGCCGATAGACAACCGGCCGGTGCATATGTGATCCCGGATGTTGCGTTGTCTGGGGACATGTTCATCGACGATGTATCCCTTTCAGCAGTACAGCAAGCAGCCAACGCACCGGTCGTAGTTGCACCAGCAACTGCTGCGGGTCTGCTTGGAGCGATGAGATGAGCCGCCTCCCGATCGTTGTGATCCTCGGTAGACCGAACGTGGGTAAGTCCACACTCGTCAACCGGATCGTACGTTCGAAAGCTGCTGTGACGAACCCCGAGGCAGGTGTAACTCGCGATCGTCGCCAGTTCGATGCGGAGTGGGCAGGAACAAGTTTCCATGTGATGGATACGGGCGGCTGGGAGGCACGACCCGAGGAAAAACTCGTTGCTGACATCAGGGAGCAGGCCGAGATCGCTGTGAAGGCCGCCGATCTCGTCGTGTTCGTGGCCGACGCCACCACTGAGGTCACCGATGACGATGTCGGTGTCGCTCGCATCCTGCAGCACAGCGGAGTACCGCACCTCCTGGTCGCGAACAAGTCGGATTCTCCAGCTGTTGAGTCCGATCTCACACATCTCTGGAGCCTCGGACTTGGGAACCCGATCCCGATCTCAGCGCTCCACGGACGTAACACGGGAGATTTTCTCGACCAGTTGGTGGCTGCGCTTCCAGCGGAGTTCGAGGGTGAAAATGTAGACACCATTGCGAGTCTTGCGATCGTCGGGCGTCCCAACGTTGGCAAGTCGACGCTGCTCAACCGCCTTGCCGGCGAGGAACGGGTTCTCGTCTCGGACGTTCCAGGCACCACCCGTGACCCGATCAACGAGATCGTGACCATCGATGGCGAGTACTTCGAGGTCATCGACACGGCAGGCATCAAGCGTCGGACAAAGATCAAGGACGATGTCGACTACTACGCGGTCCTTCGTGCCCACGATACGGTGCGCAATGCCGATGTCGTGCTGTTCGTCATCGATGGTCAAAGGGGTGCAACCCATCAGGAGCAGCGACTTGCCGAGGAGATCGAACACGCTGGTGCCGGTCTTCTCCTGATCCTCAACAAGTGGGACGAACTCTCCGATGAGCAACGACTTCACACAGAAGACTCCGTGGCCGACCGGCTGGCGTTCGTTGACTGGGCACCCGTGCTGCGGATATCGGCGTTGACCGGAGCGAGAACACACCGACTCCCGAAATACATCAAGACGGTCATCGATCATCGTCGCAAACACGTCCCGGCTCCCGAGGTAAACCGACTCGTCCGAGATCTTCAGGAAGCGCACCCCCCGCCGGTTCGTAAGGGACGCAGGGCCAAGATCCTGTACGCCGTGCAGGCTGAGACCGAACCACCGACCTTCGTACTGTTCGTGCGCGGCGGAGAACTCGGCACCGACTACATTCGCTTCATAGAGAACCGGATCCGGGAGCGATTCGACTTCACGGGTACCCCGATCAGAATTCGAACGAGGAACAGACACTGATGGACGAGCGGGTTCAGAAGGCAACGAGACATGCGCTCGGTGGAGGACCCAAGCGTTATCACGAGAAGCTCGAACAACTCGGCAAGTTGTTCGTCAGAGACCGTATCTCGCTGCTCGTTGATGCCGGTTCATTCGTGGAGGATGGACTCCTCGCCCGCAACAACGACGACGTCCTCGCTGCCGATGGTGTCGTCACCGGGAGGGCCAGGATCGATGGCCGACCTGTGATGGTCATCGCCAACGACCCAACGGTCAAGGCCGGGTCCTGGGGCAAGATCACGGTCGAGAAGATGATCAGGGCCCTCGAAGCCGCCTACGACGAGCTGCTGCCCGTGTTCTATCTCGTTGACTCAGCCGGAGCACGCATCACCGATCAAGTAGAGCTGTTCCCTGGGCGTCGCGGGGCAGGCAAGATCTTCTACAACCAGATTCGGCTCTCCGGCCGGGTGCCGCAGATCTGTTGTCTCTTCGGACCTTCCGCTGCGGGGGGAGCGTATATCCCTTCCTTCTGCGATGTCGTCGTGATGGTCGAGGGACGGGCTTCCATGTATCTGGGTTCTCCTCGTATGGCACAGATGGTGATCGGTGAGGTCACCACACTTGAGGAGATGGGAGGTGCCAGGGTGCATTGCGAGGTGTCCGGCTGTGGTGACGCCCTTGTGCAGTCCGATGAGGAGGCGATTTCCTGGGCGAAGGACTACTTCTCGTATGTTTCCGACCACTACAGGGTACGGCCGAACGAGTATCGCTCGGAGCTGCCGAACTCGGATGTTGCGATCCAAGATGTGCTTCCGGAGGATCCGAAGGGTGTATACGACATGCACACGTTCATCGATGCGCTCATCGATGATGGTTCGTTCTTCCCGATCAAGGACCTGTTCGCAAAGGAGTTGATCACAGGGTTCGCCAGACTCGACGGCAGGTCGATCGGTATCGTTGCGTCCCAACCCGCACATCTTGGTGGAGTGCTCTTCGTCGACTCCGCCGACAAGGCAGCCCGATTCATGTGGCTGTGTGATGCATTCAACATCCCACTGCTTTTTCTCGCAGATGTACCTGGCTTCATGATCGGTACCGAGGTAGAAGCACAGGGCATCATCAGACACGGTGCCAAGATGCTCACGGCCATGGCTGAAGCGACAGTGCCGAGGATCTCCGTCATCGTACGTAAGGCCTACGGTGCCGGTCTCTATGCGTTCTCTGGACCAGGGCTGCGTCCTGAGGCCACGATCGCCCTTCCCACAGCCGAGATCGCCGTAATGGGCCCGGAGGCTGCGGTCAACGCTGTGTACTTCAACAGGATCGAGGCGATGGAGGAACCGGAACGATCATCGTTCGTGGATGAGATGCGCCGCGAGTACGAGGAGGACGTCGACCTTCTCCGTCTTGCTGCCGAAGGTGTGATCGATGCCATCATCGAGCCTGAGGACCTCAGGGAAGAGCTGATCCGTCGATACGCCATGGCTGCAAACAAGGATCGCCGGTTCTCTGAACGCAGACACGGAGTCCCACCCGTATGACCAACCGCGACCACGCCGATGAAACGCACGAATCAACTGGCGTCGACGATTCCGGCGAGATGGAGGATCCCGGTTGGCCCTGGTCATTCATTCTGCTCGTGGTTGCAGGTGGTATCTACCTGATATTCCGTTTCATCCAACTCGGTATAGAACTGTTCAACTGACCCGGTCCCACCCGTTCTGTGGGCCATATTGGGCCTTTTGGCACAATGGAACCCTGGGTACGCGAAAACACCAGTGCTGACGGTCGTAGGGGTCTGTCAGGCGGTACCCTCCCGGCATCGGGCTGTGGCGCAGTCTGGCAGCGCACTGGTCTGGGGGACCAGGGGTCGCCGGTTCAAATCCGGCCAGCCCGACCAC
>JAMBLJ010000217.1 GCA_023336815.1 Actinomycetes bacterium | reverse complement strand
ACATGGATGTTGGGTCTACCGACCTCTGCAACCTCGACGACCTTGGCACCTCTGCCATCGAAGGTGATCCCGTACTCGTCGTCCGGGCCGAAGATGATCGGCTCGCCGTCCTCGAGCCAGATACGGTTCTCGTCCCTCGTTCCCTTTGCGGTGAGGTCGAGGAAGGCCTTGTCGTTGAACACGTTGCAGTTCTGGTAGATCTCGAGGAAGCCTGAGCCTTCATGTTCGTGCATGGCGCTCAACATCTCAATCGTGTGGTTGCGGTCCATGTCGAGGGTCCTTGCAACGAACGTGGCCTCGGCGCCAAGGGCGAGGGACACGGGGTT
The DNA here is from genome assembly GCA_023336815.1 of Actinomycetes bacterium. GTDB lineage: Bacteria > Actinomycetota > Acidimicrobiia > Spongiisociales > UBA5794 > JAMBLL01. The sequence goes on along the minus strand of JAMBLJ010000217.1, from coordinate 2,342 downwards.
GAAGGGGCGGTCTATGGAACCCATGGGGCTGGTCTTGGTTCTCTTTCCTATCTCAGACGTGGGGGAGAACTGGCCCTTTGTGAGGCCATAGATCTGGTTGTTGAACAGGAGGATGTTCAGGTTCACGTTGCGGCGCAGCGCATGGATCAGATGATTGCCACCGATGGATAGCCCGTCGCCGTCACCCGTGATCACCCACACCGTGAGGTCAGGGTTTGCGAGTGCAACGCCCGTTGCAATGGCAGGGGCACGACCGTGGATGGTGTGCATGCCATAGGTGTTCATGTAGTAGGGGAAGCGGCTCGAACACCCAATACCAGAAACGAAGACGTGCTTGTCTCGGTCGATGTCCAGGGTGGCGAGGTAGCTCTGCACCGCGGCAAGGATCGTGTAATCGCCACAGCCGGGGCACCAGCGGACCTCCTGGTCGGTCTGGAAGTCTGACCGTTGGTAGCGCGGAGTCGTGGTGGTCATGATTCCTCCCCGTTGAGGATCTCGATGATCCTGGCTTCGACGTCTCTTGCTCGCATCGGTTGGCCCATCACACGGTTGTAGCCGATGCTGTCCTTGCCGTATTCGGCACGAATGAGCTTTGAGAGTTGTCCCGTGTTGATCTCGGGTATCAGCACAGTGTCAAAGCGGTCGAGGACGTCACCGAAGTTCCTTGGGAACGGGTTCAGGTGTCGCAGATGCGCATGGGCGACGGAGAAATCTGCCTTCTGCGCTCGGTTCACGGCAGTGCGGATCGCCCCATAGGTTGAGCCCCAGCCAAGTACGAGGAGGTCGTCGCCATCACCGTGCACCTCGACTTCCGGGATGTCGTCAGCGATCTTTGCGATCTTCTCTGCACGGGTGAGCGTCATGAGTTCGTGGTTCGCAGCGGTGTAGGACACGTTGCCAGAAAGCGAATCCTTCTCGAGACCACCGATTCGGTGCTCAAGACCGGGTTGGCCTGGGATCGCCCATTCACGCGCCATAGTCTCGGGGTCACGCTTGTAGGGCATGAATGGCTCATCAGCGTCGAAAGTGGCATAGGGACGCGAAATGTCTGGAAGGGCGTCAACGTCAGGGAGCATCCACGGTTCTGATGATGTGGCGATGTAGCCATCAGTCAAGAGGATCACCGGTGTCATGTACTTGACCGCAATCCGCACAGCCTCGAAGGCTGCATCGAAGGCGTCTGAAGGCGTTGACGTCGACACGATCGGGAGTGGCGACTCGCCGTGTCTGCCATACATTGCAAACAGCAGGTCTGACTGTTCCACCTTCGTGGGAAGGCCCGTCGACGGACCGCCACGCTGCACGTCGATGACGATGAGTGGTAACTCCGCAATGAGTGCCAGCGAGAGCGTCTCGGACTTGAGTGCAAGACCCGGTCCTGAGGTCGTCGTGATTCCGAGACTTCCTGTGAAGGATGCCCCCAGGGACGAGCCGATGCCTGCGATCTCGTCCTCAGCTTGGAACGTCTTGACTCCAAAGTTCCTGTGGCGCGCGAGCTCTTCAAGGATCGTAGTTGCAGGGGTGATCGGGTAGGAGCCGAGGAAGATCGGCAGCTTGGCGTGCTCCGCTGCTGCCATGAGCCCCCACGCGGTTGCAACGTTGCCAACAACGTTGGTGTATTCACCAGCGGGGAGGGGAGCAGGGCTGACCTCGAAGGTGTGATGGAAGGCCTCTGTCGTGATGCCGTAGTTGTAGCCGGCCTTGAGCGCCATGACGTTCGCCCTGCCCACCGCAGACTCTTCACCGAACTTGTGGTTGGACCACGAAACGATCGAGTCGATCGAACGTGTGTAGATCCACGACATGAGACCAAGAGCGAAGAAGTTCTTCGACCGCAGTGTGGCCCTGCCCTTGACGCCGGAGTCCTTGACGGCTTCCTTTGTGAGTTCGTCCATCGCAACGGGAAGTACCTTGTAGTTCTCGAGCGATCCGTCCTTGAGCGGGTTCTCGGTGTAGCCAGCCTTGCCGAAGTTGCGCTCGTCGAAGGTATCTGTGTTGACAAGGAGCAACCCGCCTGGCACAACGTCCTCGATATTTGCCTTGAGTGCAGCCGGGTTCATCGCAACGAGACAGTCGGGACGATCACCAGGTGTGAGGATGTCCCAATCAGCAATGTGGACCTGGAATGACGACACGCCGCCGATCGTGCCCTGAGGGGCGCGGATCTCTGCAGGGAAGTTTGGGAGCGTTGCAAGGTCGTTGCCGAACAATGCAGATGATTCTGTGAACTGGGTACCCGCCAACTGCATACCGTCGCCTGAGTCGCCAGCAAATCGGATGACCACATCGTCGATCTGCTCAGGGGTGGGTACGAACTCGGTGAGTGTGTCTTCTGACACGTT
>JAMBLJ010000216.1 GCA_023336815.1 Actinomycetes bacterium | reverse complement strand
CTTGCGGAAACACATGCTGCCTCAGTCGCAGGCGACGCGTTGATCGCGGTCGCACTCGCAGGAACACTGTTCTTCTCCGTGCCATCCACCGATGCTCGCCAGAACGTTGCGTTGTACCTGCTCATAACCCTTGCACCCTTCGCTGTGATCGGACCGCTTCTTGGCAGGGTCTATGAGAGGGTGCCAGGTTCGTATCGCGCCGGGCTCGTTCTCTCATCACTGGGACGTGTTGGTGCCGCGATTGGACTCGGATTTCTCATCGACTCGCTGTGGATCTTTCCCATCGCGTTTCTGCTTCTCGTACTGTCTCGATTCCACGGGATCTCGCGGTCGAGCGTCCTGCCAGTTGTCGTTCGCAACGCGGACGAACTCATCGATGCGAACGCCAGGCTTGCAAGGGCTGGTGTCATCGCTGCGGCGATCGTTGTACCGCTCGGCGCGGTTGTTCAGGCATGGATAGGGAGCGGGCCCGTCATTCTTGGTGCCATCGCTCTCTATGTGGTTTCTGCGATCGCGGCGGTGCAACTGCCCCCTATCCGCACATCGAATGAGCCTGCACGATCCCGCAAGCGTTACGCGCTTCCCCGGCCATTGCGTCTTGCAAGGTTCGCAACCGCAAGCGTTCGGTTCCTCAACGGATATCTGGTTCTTCTCGTTGCCTTTGCGTTTCGTGACGCCGACGCCGGTGTCGCCAGCCTTGCGGCGCTGTTGGCGGCTGCCGGAGTCGGATTCTTCGTCGCGGCATGGCTGGCCCCTGTGCTCGGTCGACACGTGCGTGAAGAACCGATGGTTGTGGGCGCCCTGGCAGTCATGGCGATAGCCGCCTTCATTGGAGCTCAAACCCTTTCTCTCCTGGCAGCGATCGTCGTGGCGCTTGCCGCTGGTTTCTCCTGGGGGACTGCGAAGTTCGCATTCGACGGAATGATGCATGTCGCCCTGCCCGAACGAGAGCGGGGCCGTGCCTTCACGAACGCCGAGACGATGTTCCAGATCGGTTGGGTCCTTGGAGCGTTGATACCTGTGCTTCCCTTCTGGCCAGTGACACTCGGGCTTGCGTCCGCCGGTGTGGTGGCATTGATCATCCAGGTTGGATACGTGTCACTCGTCCTTGTGCCGGAAAGTGTCCGAAGTCTTCCCGCATCTGAACCGAAGCCCGATACCGGCGAACCACCTGCCCTTGGTGTGCTGGACTTGATCTGAGAGAGTCGTCAGTTCACCGTCCATGGGACGTGCGCGAGGTCTGGTGTCCTGGGTCCTACGGGGGATGCTGTCAGTCGTCCTCGGTTACGAACTGGCGGAATCTTCCAGCCATATCGTGGGGAAGACGAAGGGTGATCGCTGTGCCTGTTTCGCGATGGTCGAGATGCATCACGTCGCCAGCATTGTGAGCTTCGGCGAGGATATCGCCGTGTTCATATGGGATGAACAGCGATAGCTCGATGGTCGTTGCGTGGAGACCAGCCACGATCGCATCGAGTAGTTCATCAACACCCTCGCCCGTGGCCGCGGAAATGAAGACGGCGTCGGGGTGGAGAGAGCGGAGCCGGGTCACGGTTGGTTCGGTCGCGGCATCGATCTTGTTGAACACGACGATCTCCTCTACCTCGTCGGCACCGATCTCAGCGAGCACGATCCGAACCGATCCCAGTTGGTGGTCCGGGTCCGGGTCTGACGCGTCGACGAGATGGACAAGGAGATCTGCATCCCCAACCTCCTCGAGTGTTGACATGAACGCCTCGACGAGTTCGTGGGGAAGATCTCTGACGAACCCAACCGTGTCAGACACGAGCGCCTCGTGACCGTGCGGGAGGGCGAGCTGACGCACCGTTGAATCGAGTGTCGCGAAGAGACGGTCCTCGACGAGTACACCAGCATCGGTCAGCTGGTTGAACAGCGTCGACTTTCCTGCGTTCGTGTATCCAACAATCGCGATGACCGATTCACCCGACCTGCGTCGGTTTTTGCTCCGTGTGGCACGTGAGCGGCTGGCATCCTTGAGCTCCGTCTCGATCTTCCGGACTCGCTCCAGGATCCGGCGCCGATCGGTTTCGAGCTTCGTTTCACCAGGACCCCTTGTTCCGATGCCGGCGCCCAATCTGCTCAATTCGGTGCCCTGGCCCTTGAGTCGGGGTAGCCGGTACCGGTGCTGTGCGAGCTCTACCTGAAGCATGCCCTCCTTCGTGTGCGCGTGTTGGGCGAAGATGTCGAGGATCAGTGCGACGCGGTCTACGACGTCGCACTTGAACGCGCTGTGGAGGTTCCTTTGCTGGGCAGGCGACAGCTCATTGTCGAACACGACCACATCGATGTCCTCGGAATTCGCGATGGCAACGAGTTCAGCGAGCTTGCCCTTCCCGATGAACGTCGCAGGATCTGGACGCTCACGTTTCACGAGCTCCGAAACGATCGGGTCCGACCCTGCGGTGTCAGTAAGCAACCCAAGTTCGGTCAAGCTTGCCGCACCCCTCGACCGGTCCTTCCTGGACCGGACCAAACCGACGAGAAGTGCTCGTTGGCGGGCGATGTCGAGATCGGTCTCTGACGCGGTGAGGAGCTGTCGTTGCCTCGCCACATGTGATTGGGAGTTGTCAGCCATCGTGATGAAAGGTACCTTGCTCCTGCAGGGTGTTGCCGGTTTAGCGTATGCTGCCTACCCTGCCCCGATGCACGGGTAGCACTCGGGCACAACAACGAAACGTATGGAGGCACCACAGGTGAATGACAACCTAAAGAAGTGGCTGCCGTGGATTGCGGTCGCCGCAGTAGCGCTGATCGTCATCGTGGTCATCGCTGTTAACAGCGGTGGCGATGATGAAGCAGCAACGACGACGACTACGACGTCAGCTGGCGACACAACCACGACGGCCCCAGATGAAACAACCACGACCGCAGCACCAGACGAGACAACCACCACGGAGGCTGGCGGCGGCGCGCCGGAGCCAGGTCCCCTCGGTGCTGTTGAGCTCGCGGCTGGCGAGGATATCCAGATTCGGAGCCTGCAAGCCATCACTGGCGACGTGGCGTTCCTCGGTATCCCGAACCAGCGCGGAACGGAGTTCGCGGTCGAGGATTATGGCCAGATCAAGGGTCACAATGTGACTATCGGCACTCCTCTTGATGACCTCTGCTCTGCTGAAGGTGGGCAGGCGGCCGGACAGTTGATCGCAGCCGACGACAAGGTTATCGGCACGATCGGGACGTCTTGCTCGAGCGCGGCAGGAGCAGCAATGCCCCTGATCTCTGACGCTGGTGGTGTCCTCATTTCGCCATCGAACACGGCAGAGAAGCTGACCTCGGATCTCAATGGAAATGCAGGGTCCGATTATCGTCCGGGTTATTACCGAACAGCACACAATGACTCGGTCCAGGGTCAAGCGGTGGCGCTCTTCGTCTACAACGAGCTCGGCCTTCGTACGGCAGCCACGATCCATGACGGCTCGACGTACGCAGATGGACTTGCTGCGAAATTCCGCGCTGCATTCGAAGAGCTGGGTGGCACGATCGTAGCTCAGTCAGCCGTCAACATCGGTGACGTCGATATGGTTCCGATTTTGACGGAAATTGCAGCTGCCTCTCCGGAGGTGTTGTTCTATCCCATCTTCATGCCTGAGGGTGGTTTCATCGCCCAACAGGCAAAGGGTGTAGCCGGTTTCGAGAATGTCACGATGTTCGGTGCTGATGGAATTCTCGTCAACAACTTCATGGAATTGAAGGAGTCTGAGGGAACGTACTTCTCGGGACCTGATCTCAACTACGGTGACAACGCATCAGAAACTGGTACGACCGCGGCTGATTTCCTGGCACGCTATGAAGCTGAGTTTGGCGAGGCACCTGCCGCCCCATTCTGGGCCCACAGCTACGATGCGACGGTCATGCTGCTCGCAGCGATCGACGCTGTGGCGGTGGAGACGGACGACGGTGGCTTGTTCATCGATCGTCAGGCTCTCCGGGACCAGCTGGCTGCCACGAGTGGCTTCGGTGGGATCATTGGCACTCTCGGGTGTGACGCCTTCGGAGATTGCGGCGCTCAGAAGATCGCCATCGTGCTCCATGAAGATTCGAGTGATGTCGAGGCTGGAAAGGCAAACGTACAGTTCACATACTCGCCGAACGAGTAGCGGACTCATCTAGCCAACCAGAAAGCCGGCGCCTTAGGCGCCGGCTTTCTGCTTTACTGCCAGCCACATGACCACGACCGCGAGCCCCGCAAAGCAGGCGTTCAGATTCTCGTGGACGGACTCATTTCTCTGGGCCGTTCGGGTTATGGCGATCTTTGTCATAGCGTGGGGTTTTCTTGGTGCGATCGCTCTAGGTATCGAAGGCAACGGGCTCAGTGCTGAGGCATGGAAACAACTCATCGTTTCGGGTCTTGCACAGGGTTCCATGTACGGACTCCTCGCTCTTGGCTATTCGATGGTCTACGGAGTCCTTGGATTCATCAACTTCGCACACGGCGAAGTGTTCATGGTGGGGGCGATGGTCGGTTTCTTCACTGCCGATGCACTCTTCAACGCTGGCGTGTGGGAGTCCAATTTCTTGCTATCGGTTGCGCTCGTCCTCGTGGTATCGGTTCTCACATCCACCATCACCGCGGTCCTGATCGAGAAGATTGCGTATCGACCGCTCCGGAACGCCCCAAGGTTGATACCTCTCATCACCTCGATCGGTATTTCGTTCTTCATCCAGAACGCCGTCGGGCTCCTTGTTGGGCCTTCGGTTAAGACCTATCCAGCGGCTCCAACGTGGCTCACAGATCCGATCAACATTCTCGGTGTCGAAATCGCTGGATCCTCGCTTGCGGTGATGATCATCGCAGCGATATCGATGACTGGGCTTTGGCTCTTCGTCGAACGATCTGCAACCGGCAGGGCGATGCGTGCAGTCGCTGAAGACAAAGAGATAGCCGCTCTCATGGGTATCAACGTGGACAAGATCATCGTCACAACCTTCGCTGTCGGCGGCGCGATGGCTGGTATTGCTGCGGTGATGTGGGCGATCTTATTCCGCGGTGTGTCGTTCTTTATTGGTTTCCTGCCGGGCATCAAGGCCTTTACTGCTGCTGTTCTTGGCGGGATTGGCAACATATTCGGTGCGATGATTGGCGGACTGGTCCTGGGACTCTTTGAGGGTCTCGGACCGAACATTGTGTTGCGAGGGCTCGCTTGGCAGATTCCCATTCCCTTCGCGATCGTGCTGCTTGCCTCGGGTATCGGAGTCGTTGTCTTCGGACGGACGAGCGGACGGCAGGGCTTCGTCCTCCTCGGGGTGGCTGCCATGTTGATGAGTCTTGTCGGCTTCGTTGGTTTCACCATCAGGATTCCTGGCCTCAGCCAACTCAAAGATGTGGTTGCCTTTACGGCGCTGGTTCTCGTGCTGATATTCAAGCCGGCTGGCCTGTTCGGAGAACAACTCGGCCGAGAGGACAGGGCCTGATGACCCAGTCTCTCGAGAGATCAGTCGACGTGGAAGAATTGCCACCGAATCCGGTGGATTGGTCCCGGGTTCAGAAGTGGGGTGCTCTTGGTGGTCTGACGATGTCATTCGTCGCTGCGATAGGGATGGTCACAGCCCTTGATGCGCGGATCATCATCTCTCCGTGGCTGACGATGGGATTCGTATCAGTCGGTTGGATACCACTTGTGTATGGATCGATCGCTGGCAACGAGCCAAGTGAACAAGGGCCCGCTCGTGCTGTCGAGGGAGAGCGTGAGCTCGTTTCTGGACTCGTCGCAGGGCTCTTGTCCGGTCTATTTTTCGCGTTGTTCATCGTCTTGATCGATGCGGTTGACTTCACCGACATCTTTGGGCGTCTGGGGCCGCGGCTCGTCGAGCTGCTCACGTTCGGCAAAGGCCTAGCGGCTGCATCTGCCATGTGGATAATCGGATCCGGTCTTCTTGGGCTTGCAGGCGGAGCAGTAAGCGTAGTTCCGCGGAAAGTCAGGAAGGCTCTTGCTTACGGTATTGCTGGGGTTCTTCTCGTGGCGTTGATGGAGATCATCGTCACGGATATCACTCAGGGCCTTCGGATCGAGTTCCTATCTGACTGGATCTATGCCCTCAATGGGGGTTTGACGAATCAATCGGCGCTCGTAGTGGGGTTGTTGTCGGCGGTCCTTGGTTGGCGTTCGAGTGACCAGACGTTGACCGAGCGCCGCCAGGCCCGAATGCAGCTTGATCCCGACGTCCGATTCCGAAAGAACGCGATCGCGATCGCTATCACGATTCTCGCTGTCATCTTCCTCCCGATGATTCTCGGTGGCTTGACGAATGAACTTCTTGCAAATGTCGGTCTGTTCGTCCTCATGGGACTCGGTCTGAACATCGTTGTTGGTTCTGCTGGTTTGCTCGACCTCGGTTACGTTGCGTTTTTCGCCGTCGGCGCGTATCTGACTGCTGTGCTTACGTCACCGTTCTCGCCGTCATGGGCACCGGAGCTGACGCTTAACTTTCTCTCATGGGAAGGTTGGGTGATACTCGGTATCGTCCTTATTGCCGCAGCACTCGCAGGGATATTTGTTGGTACGCCTGTTGTGAGACTGAGGGGGGACTACCTCGCGATCGTGACCCTTGGATTCGGTGAGATCATTCGGATTCTCTTCCTGTCTGACTGGTTCGCCCCATACTTCGGGGGTGCACAGGGCATCACGCAGATTCCGTCCGCTGCATTGGGCCCTGTTGAGATTCGGGGAACGAGCTCGCAAGCGATGTTCTATCTGATTTCGGTGTTCGTCGGCATTGCCATCTACGTAGCTTGGCGGCTGCAACGATCACGTGCTGGGCGAGCATGGACAGCTCTGCGCGAGGATGAGGATGTGGCCGAGGCGATGGGAATCAACACTGCAGCTATCAAGCTGACCGCCTTCGTGACTGGTGCCATGTTCGCATCGATGGCAGGGATGTTGTTCGCTGTCAAGGTCGGCTCCGTCTTCCCGAACTCCTTCAAATTGCTCGTTTCGATCGTGATCCTGGTCATTGTCATTGTTGGAGGCATGGGGTCGATTCCCGGCGTGATCGTGGGGGCGGTCGTCTTGATTGGCATTCTTGGTGGACCAACTCAACCGGGACTCCTCCAGGAATTCGGTGAGTTCAAGCTGCTGGTATATGGAGTCATCTTGGTTGTGATGATGCTGAAACGTCCCGAAGGTTTGTGGCCTTCGTTGCGAAGACAACGCGAGCTCCATCAGGATGAGATTGGACAGGATGCGTGGCTGCAACTCGAACAAGGGGCAGCCGAAGGAACCGACTCCTGATGCCTGTGCTTGAGATCGTCGATCTTAAGAAGGGTTTCGGTGGCGTCCAGGCGCTCGATGGTCTTGACTTTCATGTCGACAAGGAGGAGATCGTTTCCGTCATCGGACCAAACGGTGCGGGCAAGACCTCATTCTTCAACACGATCACCGGATACTTCTCACCGGATGAAGGCCGGATCCTATTCAACGGGATCGACATCTCGGGGCATCAACCACACGAGATCACCGAGCTCGGGATCGCACGGACGTTCCAGAACGTTCGACTGTTTCCCAACATGACCGTGTTGGAGAATGTCATGGTGGCCCAACATTGTCGGTCCAAGACCGGGATCTTTGGCACCCTTCTCAACACGCGCTCGTTCAAACGCGAGGAGGCGGAGATCGAGGCGAACGCAAAGGACGTGCTCGCGTTCTTCGGAGAGCGCCTCAAGGGCTACAGGTGGGACCAGCCGGCGTACGTTCTGTCGTATGCGAACCGTCGGCGACTCGAGATCGCACGCGCGATGGCGACGTTTCCTGAATTGATCCTGTTGGATGAACCTACCGCGGGAATGAACCCCAAGGAGACCGCAGAACTGACGGATCTGATTAGGCAACTCCGCGACGACAAGGGGTTCACCGTCGTGTTGATCGAACATGAGATGCGAGTTGTTCGGGATGTGTCCGATCGTGTCGTCGTGCTTGACCATGGTGTCAAGATCGCCGAGGGTGACTACGAGACGGTTTCACATGATCCGGATGTGATCGAGGCGTACTTGGGGCGTCCCGCGGAGAAGACCGATGAGTGAGAACACACCTGTCCTCGAGTTTCGCGGTGTGAATGTCCACTACGGACCGGTTCACGTCCTGAAGGACATGAATGTCTCGATCAATGCTGGCGAGCTGGTGTGCCTCCTTGGAGGAAACGCATCGGGGAAGACGACCACACTCAAGACGATCCTCGGCATGGTTCACCCATCCTCCGGTGATGTGGTCATCGATGGCGATGTTGTCACAGGTGAAACGACAGCCCAGATCGTCTCGCGCGGCGTCACGATGGTTCCCGAGAATCGGCGGCTGTTCAAGCGGATGACCGTGAAGGAGAACCTTGAGATCGGCGCCTACCTCCGCACCGATCGCGATCAACTCGATGCAGAGATGGATCACATCTTCGAGATGTTTCCGAGGGTCAAGGAGCGGCTCAGCCAGAAGGCAGGAACTCTCTCCGGGGGTGAACAGCAGATGGTCGCTGTTGGAAGGGCACTTATGGCCAAACCGAAAGTACTGCTCATGGATGAACCTTCGATGGGTCTCGCACCGGTGCTCGTGCAACAGAACTTCGACATCATCGAGCGGATCAACAATGAAGGAGTCACCGTCTTCATGGTCGAGCAGAACGCCAACATGGCCTTGTCGATCGCAGATCGTGGATATGTGCTGCTGACCGGTCGGATCGTTCTCGACGACACGGCAAGCGACCTCCTCGCAAACGAAGATCTCCGTAAGGCGTATCTTGGGGAAGTCGACTAGCGCCGAGGTGCACATTGGGTAACGAAACCGCTGACATCGTGATCATCGGTGGTGGCATCATCGGGATGTCCATCGCTCACCAGATCGCACGACGCTCGTCACTTGACATCGTTGTTCTCGAGAAGGGCGCTGGTCTCGGGGAAGGATCGACTGGAGGATCTTCGGCGATCACTCGACAGCGGTACACGCAGATCGAAAGCGTTCGCGTCGCTCGGGATGGCAACGTGATCTGGCGCAACTGGTCTGAGTACACGGGTTTGGCCGATCCGGTCGGCCGACTCCATGACATCGGTGTTCTCTGGATGATGGATGACGACCCTGGGGCTGTCGCTGCCGATGGGGCAAGGCTCGTTGCAGAGGGGATCGACGCAGTTGTTGTCGATACTGCCGAGATGCAACGGATGTTCCCTGGGGTGTCTGCGTGTATGGTCCCGTTCGACCTCACCGGCGAGACAGACCATGTATGCGCCGACGGGGTGAGTTTCCTCGTCGAAAGGGACACGGGATTCTTCGATGCAACGGGTGCCCTCCTTGATGTTGCGAATGCGGCGAAAGCTGGCGGTGTCGACGTTCGTATGCGAACTGAGGTCGTCGATGTGATCGTTGCCGGTGGTAGGGCAACGGGGGTGAAGCTTGCCGATGGATCAGGGATCGATGCCGGTCTCGTCATCAACGCGGCAGGGCCGTGGTGCAACAGGATCAACGTGATGGCCGGGCTGGAGACTCCATGGGACCTCGCACCTACGCGTATCCAGGTGATCTATCGTGACCTGCCATCGGTTGTCCCGCGACCGATTCCGGTGATCGCAGATGCGCCGGGCGGCGTCTACTTCAGGCCCGAGGCCGGTGGGGGCCAGATCATCCTCGGATCGATTCTCGAAGAGGACGAGATCGAGGATGCGGATCCCGATGACTACAACGCTGCAGCTGACAGAGCGTTCATCGATCTCAAGATACATGCGCTCCATCATCGTCTTCCCGACCTTCCATACGTAGGGATACCTGGAGGTATGGCGAGTTTGTACACCGTCAACAGGCAGGACGTACTCCCGATCGTTGGCCCGACATCGATTGAGGGCTTTGCCGTCGTCAACGGGTTCTCGGGTCACGGATTCAAGGAGTCCCAGACCATCGCCTCGATGATGGCTCAGTGGATCACCAGGGAACGGGCGGTTTTTGACACCGACGTCCCGATGAGCTTCTTCTCGATTGATCGTGAACCCATCGAGACGGAGGATCACAACGTTCTCGCTTGAGGGCCGTGATTCGTGGCACCACAGGACTCTTAGTTGCCCCAGTCATGGTCAGTTCTGTCGGTCGTCCAGTCAGAGCTCTGGTCTGTCGTAGCGTCGTGGCTCGATTCAGGCGACATATTGTCGCTCTCCGTATTCGAACCTGTCGTTCCGTCCTGGTTCCAATCGGGATCACTTGCTGGATCCTCCTGAGGAGCAGCTCCTCCGTCAACGGGTGCGACAGGTGTTGGCGTCGGATCATGCTCGGTACCCGTGTCGGTGTGCGAGCTTTCGTCGGTTGAGAACTCATGTGGTGCGGGATCGTCCATTGGGTAGCGGTCGGTTGGTTGCGTCGCGTTGTCGCTTAGCCCGCCTGATGGCTGTACGACGTCATGCTCGCTCTCGTATCGACTATCCGGGACATCGTCGCTTGTTGTGTACGGGGTGTTCTCATGTTCGTCGGACATCATGATTCGATCCCGTGTCTCCGCCCACTGAGATCGAAGCTCAACCGGGTCGCCGATGTCATCTATGGCGTTGTCGGCATCGGTCAGTACCGCGTCAACCTCCGTTGACGGATGGCCGCTCTCGTGCATCTGCTCAGCTTCCTGAATGCGGTGTCGAGCGCTGATCGTGGGATCGAAGACAGATCTGAAGTCTTCGGTGACCTGTTTCACCGGATACAGAACATCACCAGGAACGGTTCCCTCAGCTGCAACTGCGACTGCGACCGGGCTGGCGAGGCTTACCGCTGCGATCAACGCAACGATCTTCGTCCGCCAGCGTTCGAGCATCGTCGAGGCAACAGGAGATTCGGGTGGGAGAGTCGTAAGTACGGACGCAATGGTCGCGATCTGGTCACGTTGCGCAGCGTCGTCCATATCAACGCCGTATGCGGATCGCAAGCGTGTTGTTAGTTGTCGATCATCCATTTTCATAGTCGACCCTCCACCCATACAGACGCCGCGTGGTCGTGAGATCTGACGCGACCAAGGAGTTTCTTGAGTTTTCGTTCCGCTCGTGCTGCGGATGCGTACACGGCAGCACGATTGGTATTGAGAATGTCGGCGATCTCGTCGCCGGTGAATTCGAGTACATGTTTGAGGATGATGATGTTGCGTTGGAGTTCAGTCAGCTCTCGGAGAGCGTCCTCAAGATCGGGGTCGAGATTCATGTCAATGCCAGTGCCGTGCGCCTCGTACTCCGGAAGTGTCTCTGTCGGCACCTCCGGACGACGCTTCCGGCGCCGTACCTCGTCAAGGCAGTTGAAACGCACAGCGCGGTACAGCCACGAACGGAGGGCTCTCCCGTCGCCGCGAAACGAGGGAGCGGTCTTTGCGAGTTCGAGGAAGGCCTGCTGCACTGCGTCCTCTGCGGCCTGACGATCTCGCAGCATGCCAAACGCGTGTGCCATGAGCCCGTTCGCCACTGCACGATGGAGATCCGAGAACGCCTTCTCGGAGCGTTCCCGGATTCCATCGACGAGATGGTCGAGTTCTGATGGGTCAGGGGCCATTCGGTAAATGGTAACTGATGAACTATGTATTAGTTAGTGGTCGTTGTTCCAGGAGTGTGACTCGGTGCTTCTCCACATCGAATCGTTCATCATGTCCTGGTTGTGGGTGGTATCCATGTCCTGGTCATGGTCGTTGGTCATGTCCTGGTTGTTGGCGGTGTCCATGTCCTGGTCATGGTCGTTGGTCATGTCCTGGTTGT
>JAMBLJ010000215.1 GCA_023336815.1 Actinomycetes bacterium | reverse complement strand
GGCTATCACCGTTCCGCAGACTCGCTCGGGTTCGAGACCCACCTCGGTGAGCACTGCATGGGCAAGATCGTTCGCCTGGATGGCACCATCGTCAAGGCCGAGAGCACATCCACTCTCGCTGCACGGGACCGCAGTTGCCGCCCCCGCGCCAAGGAGGAGAGATGCCAGCAGCCACGTTCCTGGGACCATCGAGCTACAAGGAACCTCGACGTCGAACCATCCGCTGTGTGGCTCGATCGAACCATCTGTGCACACGAAACGAATCCCGACCGGTTCGGGGACGGAGTCGACGATCGCCCGTACCTGTGCTTCAAGCATCGCAGGGGTCACCGCAGGGTTCTCGATCGCTGCGACGGGACAGGTCGTGACACACGCCCCGCACGGGATACACGCGTCCTTGTCGTACACGATCGTTCCGGCACGCCACAGATAGGCCTCCTGGGGACAGACGTCGACACATGCACGACACCCCTGATCCGCGGCACACGACTGTGTGTCGATCAGTGGCACCGCGACGTAGACGGGTACCGGTGGCTTGAGGAACCCCCGTCGCGTGACCGCCTTCGGAAGCACAGGCTTCACGTGTTCGGGTTCACTCCCCGCAAACGCCGCGGCGCGAGCCACCAGACCGGTGAGTGTGACACCCAGCATCTCGGGATCGTCGCTCTGATGGAGGTCAACGATCTGTGCACCGATGGGATCCACATCGATGCCTCGGAGGGCCTTCTGCACAGCAGAGAGGTCATATGCGCCCTCGTGCAACACGACCACAGCACGTTCTGTTTCACGATCGACGAGGTCGATCAGCCCGGGATCCCGGCAGAGACCGTCGATAACGAACGCATCGGTCGCCCCTTCCGGGATCGAGGGCCGGTCGCCACACACAAACACGGACGTACTCATGCGGGGATGCTCCTCTTGACGATGCTCCGGACGAAGTCGCCCTCGTGTATCACGTATGCATGAAGAAGATCGATCAGTCGGCCGTAGAAGCCGAAGGCGTCAGCGCTCCTGGCTCGCCCAGCGAATGTGGGGACCCAGATGACAAGATGGCTACCAAGGAATCGTGCCTGGTCTCGCAGTGCTCCCGTCGCCTCGCGACTCTGGTCCGTCTCCCAGGCATCGGCCTCGACGCCACAGAGATAGGACATGACCTCCAGCTCAGTTGATATGTGGTCAGGGGACTCAGCTGTACCGTTCGACGCAAGGCCCATGGATCGGTATTCGATCTGAAGCTTCGACACGAAGTCGGCAATACCACCGTCTCTCGCAGGTACCCGATAGAACGACTCTGTTGGTGTGGCTGGTGTGCCACCCATACCAACACCGAACAGACGCACGTACTCGATCTCGAGCGGTTCGAGCGTGTCTACAGACCGGAATTCGTCACGGAATCTGCGCCAGGCCATCGCATAAGGATACCGGTCGAGATCCCTGTCATCGAGGAACTCCACAGCAGCAGCAAGCAGCTCATGGCGTTCGCTTTCCGGCGGGCGCAGGGCCACACCGATGAATCGGTAGAGGCCCTGCCGCGTCCGGGCTTCGTCACTCCACTCGGTCATCGTCCCTCGATGGCAACAGTTCGTACACCAGGGCAGACAGCAACAGCGTCACGACCCCGATGAGGAACAAGCTTGGAGCCCCCACGAAAGCAGGGTTGCTGTCGGCTACCGACGTTGCACCCCACGGGGCCGACGACAGGTAGCCAATGACCATCAGTGCGAGGCCGACAACGATCAAGAGCAAGGTCAGGATCCTACGCATCGACGAGTACCTCCTTATCTGAGTCCGCTCCGTTGAGAGGGACGATGGGGAACACCTTGATGAACAATCCGATGAGAAGCGCACCGAGTGCGAACAAACCACCCACGACCGCGAACTCCACCCATGTCGGGAAGTAACTCCCTGGCTCGTACGGAAGCAGCATGCCATGGGTCTGAGACGGGATCACCGTCAGGTAACGCTCGGCAACAGCGGATGTCGAGATCGCAACACTTGCAACGACCAGCAAACCGACACTCCACTCACGCCGGGCTGCCTGGAGGACCAGGAGTACAAGCCCGAGGCCGAGCAGCACGAGGCCAAGCCAGAAGATCCATGCATATGGACCTCGAAGCAGCGCATCGGCAAGCAGCCGCTCGTTCCCAGGTGTTGCGTAGAGCAATGTGAACAGCTCAACGACCTGGAAGTACAACGCCACGGCCGTCGCGGCCAATAGCAGACCACCCAACCACTTGAATACAGAGCGCCCGATCAGCACGTAGTCATCATGAAGCACCCGACGCACGATCGCCGTCAACACGATCAGATTCGCAAGCCCCGAAGCCGCAGCGAGTACGAGAAAGTCGGGACCCTGCAGGGAGCCGAACCATCCTGGGCGCCCGACCTGGATCCCGAAGACGAGGCCCTCGGTCGACAGTGCGATCACCACAAGTGGCACAACGAGTATCGACAGCCAGAACATCGTACGACGATGCCGCTCACGCTCTGCCTGGGTGTCGCTGTAACCGGCAGCCCACAGCCGGTGGTACCAGCGCAGACTCGAGTCGAATTCGGCGAGATAGGCAGCGTCGCGTCGCCCATCGAGATACAGGTACAGAAGGCTCGTCAGGAGAACTCCAACGGCGACGAGCATGAACGTTCCAAAGAACGGTGACTGCGGCCGCACGTACAGGAGCATGTTGATGATGCCACGAATGGGTTTGCCCAGATCGATAAGAACAGCCAGCACACCAACCATGAGTGATCCAACCGTCAGCAACACCGCAAGCCTCGAGATCGGTCTGAGTACCTTGACGTTGAACACGTAGGCGAAGGCCGCGAGGACGATCCCCGCAAGGCTCACACCGATGAAGTACTCGACCATCACCACGTAGAGACCCCACGTAACACCACCCTGGGTGCCCGTGTTCGCCATGCCTGTGACGATCATCCCCTGGTTGGCTTCGTAGAGATACGCAAGTATCCCGATGACGAGGACGGCAACCATTGCGGCGGTGAACATCAGCCACTTGGCGCTGAACTTGCCAACCCCCTGGGGCAGAACCGTGCGCGATTTCGTATCACTTGTCATGTCACACCGTCGCTTTCGGTCGTTCGATCTCGGTTACTTCGCGACTCGGTGGACGACCACCTATGTAGTACACGCTTGGTTTCGTACCTGCCTCATCCAGCAGCTGCCACGTGCGGTTCTCCCGCAGATATTCGCTGACCGGGGAGTCCGAATCATCGATATCTCCAAAGACAAGAGCATCCGTCGGACAGGTTTCGACACATGCGGGATCGAGACCCTTCTCAACCCTCTGTACACAGAAAGTGCACTTCTCCATGATGCCTTTTGCGTGTCCGCCACCGGCAGTTCGCCGCTGCTCGTCACCCCACAGCTGATCAAGATCAGGGTTCTTGTACGGTGGAATCACACCACCGGTCACGGGGTCGAGGCTGTCGTCCTGCCAATCGACGATCGGGTACTGCGCATCATCTGGTTTCTGCCAGTTGAAGTAGTTCACGCCGTACGGGCACGCCAGTTCGCAGTAACGGCACCCGATGCAGCGATCGGCATCCGTGAGCACGAGGCCGTCCTCACGTTTGAACCTCGATCCGACCGGGCAGACCTTGACGCATGGAGCGTTGTCGCAGTGCTGGCATGGCCTGGGGAGGAAGCTCATCTCCGTATCGGGATAGGTTCCCGATTCGAAACGGAACACGTACATCCAGAAGTTGCCTTCGACCGTGTTGTTCTCGACCTTGCAGGCGGTCATACACCCACGGCACCCCTGGCACCTGTCGAGGTCGACGGCCATTGCGTACTTAGTCATCAGACATCACCTCCCTTCGTAACCTTGACTTTCACATGGAACGATTGGTCCGCCGTGTTGGTCATGTAGCCCTCGCCTGTGAAGTAGATCTCGTTCGCCGAAGGACCCTGGCCCTTGTTCTGTGGATGTGTCCACATCCCGAAGTGGTGTGGCATCGCAACGGTGTCGGGACGGATCGAGTCGATGAGCGTCGCCTTCGTTGTCAGACTGCGGGTTTCGCCAGTGATCGCGTTCTGGGACTCCACCGTGACGGTGTCGCCCTCCTCGATGCCGAGACGTTTGGCCGTTGCCGGATTCATGTCGAGCGGCGCCCCAGGGGCGAGTTCGGCAAGCATCGGCACGAAACTGGTTCGGGTCTGTTTGTGCTCGATCTGGTGGTAGCTCAGGAGATAGAACTCGTACTCGCTCGGCGATGACTCCATCGT
>JAMBLJ010000214.1 GCA_023336815.1 Actinomycetes bacterium | reverse complement strand
TACGTATCGAACCATTTCCGTGTGAACGGGTACAGCGCATTGAGTTGGTCGGGAAAACATTCGCACGATACGAACTGGTCGGGTGCCCCGTCCTCGTTGTCGTCAGTCCAATTCTTGCGTTCCGACCACGGCGTCAGACGCTTCTCGAGATCGACGAACGCCGTGGACCATTCGGCGGGTAGTGGAACGTGTGTCATGTTGCGAGGTATGCCGAAGGCGGCGGCCTTCCCCGTGACGGTGTCGAATGTCGCAACCATGATGCTGTCGGTCCGCTGGCCCGATCTACCAGGGCCACCGTCCCCGCCGGCAAGCAGAATGGTGATTCGCTCAATGTCCTCGGTGTTCTCGTCGATCCGAACCTCGGCATCTGCAGCAGGATGCACCCGATATTCAACCGAGTGGGCAACTGCATCTGGATCGCCGAGACCAGCGCGGAAGATCGCGTTGCGACGCGATTCGGGCGTGTACACGTGGGCGACAGATGCCGGGTCCGGAATCGTGATTATCTGTTCATCGGCCGTAGCGATCGGACCCGGTTCGGTGGCGGTCACGATCGCGGCAGGTCGCCGTGGCTCTTCACCTTCGGTGACGAACACATCGTCGATGAGTCGGGCAGCGTCAAGTGTGTACCGGGCAACAACGAGATGCGGTGCGGCAACGACCGCACACAGAACTGCAACAGCAAGCAGCCGAAGGAGGTTGTGGTTTCCCTGCGAGATCCTGTACGGATCTGCAACAGCAACGATTCTCCACACGACGATGACGGCGTTGACCAGCAGGATGACCTGCAACGTCCCCGGACGAACAAGGATCGTCAGGAGATCCACCGACCGCATTCGTAGAGCGAACACAGAGACTCCACCGAGCAACAGCAGCGGAGCGGCCATCGCCACCGCCATACGCCACCGACCAAGAAATCCGTGGCCGAGACCGGGAACGAACGCTCCCAGCAGAGCAGCAACGACACCACTGCGGCGCGCTTGATCAGGTTCAGCGCGCTCCACGCGACAGCCTCCTCAGTAGCGGCGCATGCACATGAACCAGGATACGACACAATTTCTGGGAGTGTGTTGAACGATACAGGTCGGCCAGTTCGACGACCACATCGCTCAGCACACTCCCATCTGGAAAGCAGAGATCACGCGGTGCGAGGGTATGTACGGAGTGCGTAGCGCTCGATACGTCATACCCTCCAGGTATGCCCTCTTCCGCCTTGCGCAACGTCGCGCTCATCGCACATGTCGATCACGGTAAGACCACCCTGGTAGATGCCATGCTGCACGCTGCTGGTGTATTCGCCGACCACGAGCATCCGGTCGAACGGATCATGGACTCGAACGACCAGGAACGCGAACGAGGTATCACGATCCTCGCAAAGGCTGCCTCGATTCAGTGGAACGGCACGAAGATCAACCTCGTCGACACGCCGGGACATGCCGACTTTGGTGGCGAGGTCGAACGGGCGCTGATGCTGGTCGATGGGGTGCTTCTCCTCGTCGATGCAGCGGAGGGGCCAATGCCCCAGACAAGGTACGTCCTATCGAAGGCACTGGAGAGACACCTGCCCGCCGTAGTCGTTATCAACAAGGTCGACCGATCCGATGCTCGGACCGCGGAAGTGATAGACGAGATCTATGAATTGTTCTTCGATCTCGAAGCAGCAGACCATCACATCGAGTTTCCCATCTTTTCCGCGATCGCCAGAGAAGGACGGGCGATCGAAGGCATCGGCACCCCGACTGCGACAGATACGCTCGCACCTATTCTTGATGCCATCGTGGCGACGATCCCTGAACCGATGGGTGACTCCGACGCCCCACTCCAGGCTCTTGTCACCAATCTCGACGCATCCGACTACCTCGGGCGCCTCGCCATCGGTCGAGTCATGCGTGGCACAATGCGTGCGGGTGAACGAGTCGCGCTCATCCAGGGTCCTGATACTCCCCCCACCATGAAGAAGATCGGGAGCCTCATGGGATTCGAGAACCTCGACAGGGAAGACGTTGCCGAACGTCGGGCAGGAGATCTCTTCGTCGTTTCGGGCTTCCCTGAGGTCGGCATCGGAGACACGTTCTCCGATAGCGACACTCTGGAGCCTCTGCCAAGGCTTCAGGTAGACGAGCCCGTTCTCCGTATGACATTCGGCGTCAACACTTCACCACTTGCCGGCACAGAAGGACAGTTCGTTACGTCCCGCCAGATCCGGGACCGCCTTGAGCGTGAGGTGCTAGGGAACGTCTCGATCCGCATCGGCGATACCTCTGCGCCGGAGGTCATCGAGGTTGCTGGCCGAGGCGAGCTCCAGCTTGGTGTACTCATCGAGTCGATGCGGCGCGAGGGTTTCGAGCTCCAGGTCAGCAGACCGGAGGTCATCGTCAAGGAAATCGATGGTGCGGTCCACGAGCCGGTCGAGAAAGTCACCGTTGACGTTCCCGATGAATACGTTGGTGCAGTGACGCAAGTCGTATCGCCGCGCAAGGGTCGCATCGCGGAGCTACGTCCTGGCGAGACAGGGCGCTCGATCATCACGTTCATAGCACCGTCTCGTGGCCTCATCGGACTCCGGTCCCTTCTGCTCACGATCACACGCGGGACCGCAATGGTCCACCAAAGAAACGATGGATGGATCCCATGGGTAGGAGAACTCCCCCATCGTCAGGGTGGTGCAATGGTCGCCGACCGTAAAGGTCAATCAACAGGGTTCGCTCTCGACAATCTCCAAAAGCGTGGAGAACTGTTCCTCGGTCCCGGGGTCGACGTCTATGAAGGCATGATCGTCGGAGAGGCGTCTCGACCTGAAACGATGACTGTCAACCCGACCAAAGGGAAGCAGTTGACGAACATCCGAACACATTCAACGGACGACGCGATCAAGCTGAAGCCACCAAGAGACGTGTCGCTCGAGATCGCCATGGAGTGGATCGCTGAAGATGAACTCGTCGAGGTCACACCTCAGTCGATACGGGTTCGAAAGCGGCTGCTGACCGACTCCGAGCGCAAGCGGGCCAAGAAAGCCTGACACGCCGAGTCGACGCGATTCGGGCACCTGCGTGTCCCACTATTCGGACGAACGACCGATCACATCGATGTGATCATGACCGCGTCAGCCCAAGCGCCTTTCGTGTGTTGGGACCGACAAGCCCGTCGACCCACAATCGTCGGGCCTTCTGGAAAGAGATGACACCCTGGAGTGTCTTGGGTCCAAAGATGCCGTCGGCGGAGCCCACGCTGAACCCTTCCTTGTTGAGATTCTGCTGGACATGGCGAACATCATCACCCCTCGAGCCAACAGAAAGCACGTCACCACTCGTGTCGGTGAACTGCACGCCTCCGATCGCTGTTTTGGTCGTTCTGCCAACGACGCCGTCAGCGGCAAGTCCGAGCTTGCGTTGGAAGGAGACTACTGATTGCTCCGTTTTCGGTCCGAAACTACCGTCCACGCCTCCGACGGAGTAGCCGAGATCGTTCAGTGCACGCTGCAGAACACGGACATCGTACCCAGCGGTTCCTCGTCTCAACGTTCGCGCCCCACCAATGAGTGGATCACGAGGGCCTGTTCCGACATCGTTGCCGCCTGCGGCTACGAGAGCCTTGTACGGGTTCACGACGGTTCCTGACGGATCGTGAAGTTCAAAGTGCAACTGAGGAGCAACGTTCTCGGCGTTGCCACTGTCACCGACCCATGCGATGTGCTGACCCGCTTTCACCCTGACACCGGGTGTGATGGCTCGTTTGATTCCCCAACCACGACCATCATCGGTACCTGTTGTATCGTTGTCGAGGTGGATGTACCAGCTCTCCCATCCATCGTCGTGCTCGATCACGAGCGAGCAACAGCGATCCGGGTTCATCGCGTCGTCCGTGGTCCAGTTCACGAGCCGAACAACGCCGTCAGCAACGGCGACGACGGGTGTCATCTTGTCTGCCAGAACGTCCTGACCTTCGTGGAATCCGTGACTTCGACCCGCCCAGAAAGTATCGGAGAAATGGTGTTTTCCCTCGACGGGAAAGACGAGATCGTAGTCAACCGGTTCTCCGAGCTCCGACGCAACTGCCGAACCGGCGAACAAGGTTGTGATGACGATGGAGGCGGCGAGGGGGATGCTCGCCAGGCGACGATATTTCATAGCGAATATATCGGCACGGGGTTCCGCTGCATTAGGAATGAGGGCCGACGGACTCAGTTCGTGGCGAGCACCTGAGGAGTCGGATCGGTCACCCATTCCCCCACAGTTTCGTCGACGATGACGTTCGCTGACTCGATGACCGCGCTGAACCATTCGTCAACTGCAGCTGCGATTGCCTGCTGCTCGAGGAAGGGTCGTACCTGTTCCGGCGTGGCATCGATTCGATCGTTGACCAGGATCAGGTGAAAACCGAACTCGCTCTCCACGGGCTCGGTGACAACATCAAGTTCAGCCGTGACCGCTGCCTGAGCGAAAGGTTCAACGTATCGGGAGGGTGCAGCACAACCAAGATCCCCACCGTTGGCTCCTGAGCCCGTATCGATGGACAGTTCCGTTGCGAGGTCTGTGAAGGCCTCTCCACCATCGAGTCGCCCTTGAACGTCGGCTGCTTCCTCCTGTGTTGCAACGAGGATGTGTGAAGCGCAGACCTGAGTCCAATCGAGTGGCGACGCAGCGATCTCGGCTGCGATGTCCGCATCCGTGACATCGGGACCGTCAGGGATGAGTTCTTGCTGAATCCCATCTTGCAGTACAAGTTGCTTTGCGAAGAGCTGCACACCCGTCTCGGATGCGTTCACGGCTTCCAGGTAGTCATCGAGCGTTGCTGTCGGGCTGAACTCGGCAACCAGCTGCTCGATCCGCGCATCGACCTCGTCATCGGTCACATCCACTCCGAGTTCATCGGAGGCCGCTTGCTCGGTCGCCTGCCACTGGATAACGACTCCCAGATACGTCGCAAAGTCAGTATTCGTGAACCCATCGCCCTGGTCACGAACCATGGATTCGACCTCGGAGCGGGATATATCGACATCGTTGACGGAGGCGACAACCTCGTCAGAGCTGCTGCATGCGGCGAGAAGAACAGCGAGAGCTGTTCCGGCGACGAGGATCTTCTTCATGGAGTACCTTTTTCTGGAGTACCCGAAGGCTATGGGCAAAAGATCCATATCGGTCGGAGCGACGATGAGAATGCAGTAAGACAACTCCTTCTATCCTGAATGGAACACGGCATCGACGACATGTCGAGGGGATAGATTGACTGCGTCAGCAAAGACCGGGCAACAGAAAACGACCAACATCGAGGTTGATGTCGCGACGCTCGCGACGATCGAGGATCGTCTGCGCTGGCTCAGCGTTCGCATGATCGACCATGCGAACAGGAGGTCCGAAACGGAGATCAAGGTTGG
>JAMBLJ010000213.1 GCA_023336815.1 Actinomycetes bacterium | reverse complement strand
TCATGGTCGAGTTCAGAGGCCAACGTATCGTCGCTACGACACCGCCAACAGGTGATGCCGGTGTCGGTCTCGGCCTGCTTGGTATCACTACAGTCGGTATCGGCCAGACACCCATCATTCAGGAGGAAGCAGTATGAGCCGCAGGTCAGAGACATGGAATGCCTACGAGTCAAAGCTCGCTGGCCCGCTGCCATCGTTGTCTACGTCGGTGTCGATCGAGTCAACGGCAGGGCTGGACGATCCGGCCTACTTCGTCATCGACCCCGACAAGCCGACGCTTCGTGAGTGGATCCGAGTCGGGACGATCACGCCTGGTCTGTTCGAGAACATCGTGCGGAACCAGGAGGGGTCGGTTGGCAACATCGACCATGAGACCGGGGCGATCGTTCGTGCCGTGTTCACGAAGCAGTTGCAGGATGACATCTTCGATGACGTTGAGGACATCGAGGGTGCGGTGACATCGCATGTGAACCCTGTCCAGCAACCCGATCCGCACAGTCAGTACCTCTTGGAGTCGCAGGGTGAAGACCTGTATGTTCCTCTCGCCGGGAACCCGAATGATGCGATGACTGGGGCGTTGCACCTTCGCATCTCCGATCCGACCGACGATGAAGAGGCAACGAAGAAGTCGTATGTCGATGGTGGACTCGCTACTCACACTGCCATCGATGCTGCACACCACGTTCGATATGCAGATAGCGAGGCTCGAACTGCGGTTGACGATGGCACCTATCTGAAGCTCGCTGGCGGGAAGATGACGGGTACGTTGCGCATCACTGCTGACACTGCTTCGATCGATTGGGACGAAGCTGATGGTTCGTTCCATTACGGCATGAAGTACTACTCCGGAACGGAAGAGTTGTCGCTCTGGTCGGAGGCTCGTGGCGAGCGGGTACTCCGGTTCCTCGATGACGGAGAGATTCAGTTGCGTCCGTTCAATAACCAGCCGTTGACCGTGGACGGCGACCTTCTCGTGAGGCAAGTAACGAAGCCTGTAGGCGGCATCGTGTGGGAGAACAACGACCTGTCCGACGCCTTCTCGATGAACTACTACAACGAGAATGATCTGGGTATCTGGTCGAACGCAAAAGGTGAACGGGTACTTCGGTTCTTCAATGACGGTCGTATCTACATACGTCCTTTCAACAATCAGCCGGTCACTATCGAAGACGATTTGCAGGTGAACGGCAAGATTGTCAACGATCTGTCTCTTGATGCGCATCTCATCATGAGGGATGTTGGCCTTGAAACTGGCGGTACTGGATTGTGGAATGTCGTGTGGGATGAGAACACTGGACGGTTCCATCGTCAAGCCATCGTCTGACTCCCCTTAGACAAACGAGAAGACCCCCGGGCTGTACGCCCGGGGGTCTTCCGTTGTCCGTGGGCGGGGGGATGCCCTACGGAGTTCCGTATGCAACCTGTTCGAGAGCGGCGATCTCCTTGCCGAAGCGGTACAGGCCACCACTCACCAGGCGCTGGCGCTCACCGTCGTTGAGTTCGAGCAGGTCAGCGACCAGCCCGAAGTCCTCGGCCTGGACCAGACGCACGTTGGTCTTCCAGGGCAACAACGACTGAACTTGGGAAGAGTTCTCGTTGGCGTTGATCGTCCCGCCTGCGATACCGAACAGGAACCAGATGACCGGCTCCCACTCTGCCTTCTCATCACCGATCTTGAAATGCGTGAACATTGGGTCCTCCATTAGCTCGGCCACGGCGTCCTGAATACGCACGATG
>JAMBLJ010000212.1 GCA_023336815.1 Actinomycetes bacterium | reverse complement strand
GGGTTCTTTCGTTGGATGAAGTATTCATCGGCTGTCCGTCGGTCTGGCCGATCCGTGTATCGGTAGTCGACTGCGGGGCCGGGAGGAGCGTCGGTTATGTCGACTCCCAGGATGAGTAGAAGTGTCTTGAAGCTGTGAGGAGTAGCGGAGTGAGTGCAAGAAGTTGGCTGGACCAGGAACGTGTCGATGCTGTAGGCGCATCAGCACCGCCGCGTGTCGCATTGGGAGTGAGCACCCGATGATCCGCTCTTTCACACTTGTGGCCGTTGCCCTCACCCTGGTTGCCGCGGCATGTTCAGATGCAGGCACTGATCTGCCGAGCACTACCACCGCCGAGAAGGTCTCTACCGTGACAGTCAGTCCAAGCGTTCCGACGACTACCGAACCGGCAACGATGTCGACGGAGCCGTCCTCCGATCAGGCGGAGCCGCTCGTACCGCTTTCGAGCGTTCCGGCCCCTGACGGCGAAGCCGCGCTGGTCGTGTCGGTCGTTGACGGCGACACTGTGGTCGTTGAGATCAATGGGGTGGAGGAACGAGTGCGCTTGATCGGAATCAACACTCCAGAGTCCGGTGAGTGCCTCGCTGATGGAGCGTCTGTCGCTCTCCAGGAGATTGCCGCAGGCCGGGATGTGATTCTCAGCGGCGATGTGAACGATCGGGACATGTACGGTCGACTGCTCCGATACATGTGGGTAGATGACATATTCGTCAACGAAACGATGGTGGGAAACGGTCTCGCGGTCGCTCGTCGGTATGAACCCGATACGGCTCTCGCAGATCTTCTTGAAGTGGCTCAGGACATAGCACGAGAACAGGGGCGGGGCATGTGGGGAGCCAATGTGTGCGGGGTAGGCGTTGATGCAGACGTCGTCATCGTTGACGTCCAATACGATGCCCCAGGAAATGACAACGACAACCTCAATGGTGAATGGGTGACAATTGAGAACCGAGGCGATGTTCGGGTTGACCTCTCGAACTGGGTCCTCAAGGACGAGTCTGCGTCACACCGGTACACCTTCAATTCGGGATTCGAGATCGAAGGGGGAACAGCGGTAGTCGTTTACTCCGGCTGTGGCGTTGATTCGACTTCTGAGTTGTATTGGTGCAATAGCGGTTCAGCGGTATGGAACAACTCCGGTGATACCGGTTTTCTGCTTGATCCACTGGGCAACATCATGGATACGTACGGGTATTCACCGTGACGCATTTCGAACGATTCGAACCTACCGGCATCTTTGACGGGTCATCTATCGCCTCGACCGAGCTCGCCCTTGCCGTGTCGATTTCCACGACGTCTTACTCAACCAGACATGACAGGTCCCGAATCTGTGGTACCCGGTTTGTAACATTCTGCGTGAATGGTTGCGGCTTGGACGAGGAACGGTTTCATGACCGTTTCGAGAAAGAAAGACATCCGGGGAACTATGACGGTTCTTGTGGCGTCAGAGTTGAGCCATCAGAATGGCGCAGTCGAGGTGCACGCCTCAGTGGGTTGGTGAACCCACGTGGGGCCGTCGGTGAGACGGACAAGAGAGGCCTTGGCGAGCTGAGAGTTAGCAAGTGTTGGCGCGTGGCCAGTGCAGGCGGAAGTGGACGGGTAATGGTAGGAACAGGGCAACGATCGCCTACAGATGCCGCATGTGAGCATGATCGGAGGATCGACTGTTGGCGCGTATCGATCCGGCGTTCTCCGGTATCGAACGGCGGTGAATCGTGCTGATGATCTGGATGCGTGTCGTTGCGGTGTCCGTGCTGTTCGGAGCGGCCGCGCTCGTGGTCCCCGGAAAAGCGATGGCGCAGTCAGACGACGGGCCACTCGGCTGTGGGATCGTGTGGGAAGCCGAGATCGAATACACGATCATGCCCGGTGACGATGCCGTGACTGTTG
>JAMBLJ010000211.1 GCA_023336815.1 Actinomycetes bacterium | reverse complement strand
GCGGAATTGGCAGACGCGCAGGATTCAGGTTCCTGTGAGGTAACACTCGTGAGGGTTCAAGTCCCTCCTCGCCCACGATGGCGTATCCGCCCTACCGGTCAGACCGGCGCCCCAGGCGTCGGCGCTGGCTGATGATCTTATTGTCGCTCACCGTGATCATCGTTCTGATGGCGATACTTGTGTCGCGCCAGACTGACGAGCGTGGCGCCGTTGAGTTCTTCGCCGCTGCTGAGGACGCATCAACACTCCACGACGAAGCATCTGTCATCTTCGGCGAAGTGTTCTCGTCCATCGGTGTGGTCTCGCGACAGGACCTCACCCGCAGGCTTGACGCGGTGACCTCGAAAGCCACGGAGGCATCGTCACTCCTCGACATCGAGGTTCCATCGGTTGTCGGGGTTCCTTACGGGACGATCGTGACCGCCTCGAATTCATGGATGGACGGCTCGATCGAGGTGGATCGTGTCATCGTTGGCATCATGGATGGCGAGATCGTCTCCACAGCGGTTTCGGAACTCCAACACGCCTTGGACCAGATGCGTGTTGGGGATGTGGCCTACGAGCAGTTCATCGACTCCGTGGCCTCGGAGGATGACACAGCGAACTTCTCACCCATTGTGTACGTCGAAACTGACCCGACGAATCCGTTGAAGTACAACGCAACGAACCTCGTTCTGCGGATCCAGTCAGCGTATGCGCTCGCTCCACACAGGGATGTCTCCGTGCTGGGCATGACGGACCCAGAGGCTGTTGGCGACAGAGACGGGATCCCCCTCGTTCCATCGTCGGATACGATCGGCGTGACGGCACTCGTCAACAACGAGGGAAACGAAGACGAGCCCAGCGTTGCGATCACACTCGAGATATTCAATGCCGACACCGGCGAATCCAGTACGTTGTCAGACGTTGTCACCGACCTCAAGGCGGGTTCGTCGACTACGGTGATGTTCCCGGATCTTGACATCGTCAAGGGCAGTTTGTATCAGGTCACCCTTGCGGTCACAATCAACGGTGACATCTTGCCCGACAACAACGAGTGGGAAATGAAGTTCATCTGGAATACGGAATCGTGAACGTTGCGCTGATCATCGCAGTGCTTCTCGCTGTGATCCTTGCCATCTGGCAAACGATTCAGATCCAGGCGATCCGCAGGAGAGTCGACGCCGTACCCGAGGATGGGAACGTCATTGGCATGCTCCAGACACTTGATGCAAGAACGAACGCCATCCAGGCGATGCTGGATCAGATGCAAGGCCGTGTCGAGAGCATCGAGGGAAGGCTTCCGTTTGCGATAAGCCATGTCGGTGTTGTTGCGTACAACGCCTATGGCAACATAACCGGGAACCGATCGAGATCGATAGCCCTCATGAATCAGCTCGGGGACGGCCTCGTGATCTCACTGTTGTCCTCGCGCGAGGAGACGATGTTCTACACGAAGGAAGTTCGCAAGGGTGTAGGCGTCGAGGAGCTGTCTCCCGAAGAGATGGCAGCGGTTGATCGCGCCATGGGCCGGTAACCTCAGATCATGATCGACATCGCCTATTTGAGGGACCATAGATCCGAACTTGCGGCCTCGCTTGAGCGTCGCGGTGTCGATGTCGACCTGGATGAACTAGCCAATCTCGACTCTCAGCGGAGACGTTCACGTTTCGAAGCGGAAGAGATACGGGCAAAGCAGAAGGAGATAGGCAAGTCGATATCGTCGCTCTCTGGTGATGCCAAGCAGAGTGCCATCGCTGCTGCGGGGGAGTTGGCTGACAGGTACAAGACGCTCCTGACGAGCGCCGATGCCCTGGACGAAGAGTTCAATACGACGTGGACGACCCTTCCCAACCTCACCGACCCATCAGCTGCCGACGGGCTGGAGGAGGAGGATGCGATCGAGGTCAGTTCCCACGGCACACCTCCCGAGTTCGCGTTCGAGGCAAAGGATCATGTCGAGCTCGGGTCGGCACTGGGCGTCCTCGATGTCGAACGTGCAGCGAAAGTGTCCGGATCACGGTTCGGCTTCATTCTCGGAAAGCTCGCCATTGTTGAGTTCGCTCTTGTGCGCTACACGATGGATTACTTGATGGGGCATGGCTTCACCCCTGTGATTCCGCCGGTGCTCGTGCGTGAATCGGCTCTCTACGGCACAGGGTTCTTCCCAGGCGACGCTGAACAGGTCTATTCGATCCCTGACGACGACCTGTATCTCGTTGGAACGTCTGAGGTCCCGATCGCTGCGTTTCATGGTGATGAGATCTTCGAGTCGAGTGAACTTCCCATCCGCTACGCCGGGTATTCCACGTGCTTCAGAAGAGAGGCGGGAACATATGGAAAGGACACCAGGGGGATCTTCAGGGTGCATCAGTTCGACAAGGTCGAGATGTTCTCGTTCGTAGAACCGGAAGCATCACAGAGCGAACACGACTTCCTTCTCGCACGGGAAGAAGAGCTCATCCAGGGGCTCGAACTTCCGTACCGGGTCGTCAACGTTGCGGCAGGAGATCTCGGTTCATCCGCAGCCAAGAAATACGATATCGAGGCCTGGTTCCCCTCTCAGAATCGATACCGCGAAGTCACGTCGACCTCCAACACCACCGACTATCAGGCAAGGCGTTTGAAGATTCGGTATCGGGGCGAGAGTGGCAACCAGTTCGTACACACACTCAATGGAACGGCGACAGCGGTGGGCAGAACCTTGATCGCCCTTATGGAGAACCATCAGCTCGAGGATGGGACGGTGCGGATCCCCGATGCCCTCGTGCCGTATACAGGGTTCGATCTGCTTGACCGCTGATGAGTAACGGCACGGTCTTCAAAGATATCGCCGACCGGTACGATCGATTGAATGCGATCCTATCGCTCGGCCAGGATCAGAAGTGGCGCAACACGGTTGTTTCCAAGCTTCCTCACGGCACACTTCTCGATCTGGGTGCGGGTACCGGCGCTGCGAACCCGATCTTTTCTCCCCGCTCGATCGTGGCCATCGACCCTGCGATCGAGATGCTCGAATTCAACGACGCACCATCCAGAGTCGTGTCGGTCGGAGAGTCCCTCCCATTCGCGGACGAGACGTTCGATGCCGTGTTCTCCGCCTACGTCTTTCGGAATCTCGACTCGGTCGAATCCACGATGGAAGAGATAGCCAGAGTTCTCAAGCCTGGAGGAATGGCCGGCATCGTGGACCTCGGACGTCCGTCTGGGGCGGTCACGAGCAAGATCCACCGGGCAGGGACCTCTGTTGTGCTACCCCTCGCCGGCTTGAGTATCGGCGCACGCGAGGAATACGTGTACCTCCACCACACGCCGGACAAACATCCGCCACCGGAGCAGCTTCTCGCTCACACACCTCTGGCCCTTGTCGATACCTGGCGCCTCGGCCCCATGGGTTTCGTCTGGGCAGCCCTGTTACAGAAGCCAGATGACAGATAACAGGTGACAGACGGATTCTGATGTCTGGGGTGGCAACGGACTGATTC
>JAMBLJ010000210.1 GCA_023336815.1 Actinomycetes bacterium | reverse complement strand
TTGTCAGTCGCGACAACGGTCACGGAACCGAGTGTTTCCACAGCAGCGAGACGTCGAACGACCGCTTTGCGCGATGCCATGCGCTCTGTTCCGAGGGCGAGAGTCAGGGTGAGAACTGCGGGAAGTCCCTCCGGAACCGCCGCAACAGCGACGGCCACGGCAAATAGCAGTACTTCGTCGAGTCGATCGATCCCCTCGATGCCCACACCGACCACCACCAACGCGACAGCGAGGGCCGCTACCCAGCGTGCGATGCGATGTCCGAGGTGTGTCAGGCGCCGCTCGAGCGGGGTGTCCTCGCCCTCGACGTCAGCGAGCATGCCGGCGATTCTGCCCATGGCCGACTTTGGCCCGGTTCTGCTCACCACCAGCCAGCCAACACCACGCACAACCAACGTTCCTGAGAAGAGCTCCTCCCGGGTGGCTCGTTCGATCGGAACTGACTCGCCCGTCAGCATCGACTCGTCCACCATCAGGCCTTGTTCGCTGCTGAGCGCACCGTCGGCTGGCACGCGGTCCCCGGCCTCGACTCGAACCAGGTCTCCAGGCACCAGCAAGGCGGCAGGGATGTGTGTCAGGCTCCCGTCACGGCGAACGCACACGTTTGGTGCGGCGAGTTCCTTCAGACGGGCCAGCGCATCCTCGGCTCGGTACTCCTGCCACACTCCCATGATGGTGTTGAACGCGAGAATCACCAGGATGGCGATCGACTCGATCGGCCACTCATCCATACCATCGATCGCCCAGACGGCGACATCGAACGCGAGAGCGAACAACAGGATGTAGATGATCGGATTCTGTAGCTGGCTCAGCACTCGTCGCCACCATGGTGTCGGCCTCGCCTCAGGCAGCACGTTTGCGCCAACCGCTAGGAGCCTCTCAGTCGCTACCTCCCATGTGATTCCCGCATCAGTTTCCTGGACGAGTGCCGCCGCGGACCGAGTCGGTAGGGAAGAATCCGTGGGGGTTGTGGTGGCTATGGCCGACCCTTCTTGTTCTTCTTCGACCGTTTCGGCTTCTTGACAGGAGTGGCGAAGCCCTCCGGTTTCACGGCAAGCACGGAGCAGCGAACCGACCTCAGGATGGTCTCAGCAGTGTTGCCCATGATCAGGCCCCTCAACCCCGTTCGACCCACAGTTCCCATGACTATGAGTCCGATGTCGAGTTGATCTGCCAGGCGTGGCAGTGCATCGCCCGGTTCACCCGCCACCAGATGTATCGAGTAGTCGGATTCGGTCGTGTGTCGATTCGTCAACGCCTCCAACTCGCGGCGTCTGGCGATCTCGGTCTCGTGGACCATCACGTCCACGATCGGACCAGGGAGTCCGACGTACGACGATGAACGCAGTGTCGCCTCGCCAGCCAGGCTCCACGCGTTCCCGACGTGCAACTCACCCTGCTCTCGCGTGGCCAGCGACGTCGCCAATTCCATGACCAGGTCGTTCAAGCCGTTGCGAATCGGGTCGTCGGGGTCGGGGTCGACGAGGGCAAGGATCGCGCATTTGCGGTTCGCTGACGGACGCATCACCCAGACGGGGCTCGGGCACTTGCGCAGCAGGTGCATGACTCCGCTGCTGAGTTGTGGCACACCGGGATTCTCCACTGCTGGTTCGCCAACCATGACGAGGTCGTGTCCGTCTCGTACGACTTGCCGGATCACCTCGATGAACGGTTCGCCCACGGTCACGGTCAGCTCGAGATCCGTTCTGTCACCGGTGTTCTGGAGCATGCGAGCGAGACGTTCCTCGCGCTCGCTCACCATGGCGGCCTCGACGTTGATCACGCGGCCCTCGACGTTGACCGTCCTCCTCCATCCGGGAAGTGGCATGACGACATCTGACACGGCGAGACGTGCGCCGTTGGCATCTGCAAGTTCGACAGCGGCTCGCAACGTCAACGGCTCCAGATGCCCGGGCGCCGCAGCAACCAGAATGTTCTTGAACCTATCCATTACCCGCACCTTTCTCAACGGTCGGTCTGTTACATGTTCCTGAGAGTTGGTCAAGGGGACCCGCGGATAGGGAGCAGTTGTTGTCCGTTTTCCGTTCTCCATTTTCGGTCTTGCGCATGAGGCCGAGACGCTGGCTTTGATACTGGGACTCTGACTGTGAACTGTGAACTGCATTGCCCGCACCACCTATCAGCGCGACCCCTACAGCGCGGCGTCTTCCATCTTGTGGTGCAGGGTGGGTCCAAGGTCGAATAGAAACGCACGAACCCGACGTTGGAGATAGGTCCGAGTGCGGGGCGGGCGATAGGTGCAGCCATCATGGCCTCCAGAGGCTCTGAGAGAACGCTTCACTTCCAAGTGAAGGTCTCTCCCGCCCGAGAGGCCCAGCGTGCCGGGCCTTGTGGCCGTACTGACGACTCGCTGGTTTGGGGATACTCCCCTTCAGTGCCATATATATCATGAAACCAATGTCATGTCTATACGATTACGATGGATCTGAGATGAAATGTGCATGAACACCGATTAGGAAGTGATGTGGACCGGTGAGCGACTCGCAGCGGCGACCGTGGACGTTCCTGACCAGCCATGCGCGTGTGCTGATATTGATCTCACAGAATCCCAATAT
>JAMBLJ010000209.1 GCA_023336815.1 Actinomycetes bacterium | reverse complement strand
TCGTCAAGGAGCGTTGCCGCTTCCTTTCCCGTCAGTTCGTCGTCGATGGATCTCATATCCGTGAGGAACATGTGGTTTTCGGTGCCCCCAGAGATGACTTTCGCCCCTGACTCGATCATGGCGTCTGCGAGTACTGACGCGTTCCGCACAATCTGTAACGCATAGTCCCTGAATGCCGGCTCGGCTGCCTGTTTGAAGCAAAGCGCCTTTCCGGCGATCTGGGTGTTGATCGCCCCACCTTGGGCATATGGAAATACAGCCTTGTCGATCGCCTTTGCAAACTCTTCAGTTGAGAGAATCAGACCTCCGCGTGGGCCACGGAGGGCTTTGTGGGTGGTGGCGGTCACTATGTCAGCGTGCGGCACAGGGTTCGGGTGCGACCCTCCCGCAATGAGACCGATGATGTGGGCGGCATCTACGAGAAAGATCGCACCGACCTCATCTGAGATCTCACGAAAGGCTGCCCAGTCGACGATCCGTGAATATGCGGAGTAGCCGGCAACGATCATCTTCGGTTGGTGCTCCTGGGCGAGGGAACGAACCTCTTCCATGTCTATGAACTCAGTCTCAGGATCGACTCCGTACGCGACGAAATTGAACAGCTGACCGGAAAAGTTCACCGGCGAGCCGTGGGTGAGATGCCCACCCTGATCAAGGCGCATTCCGAGAATCGTGTCGCCGGGTTCAAGAACCGCCAGGTATGCCGCCATATTGGCCTGAGACCCCGAGTGGGGCTGAACATTGGCATGCTCGGCGCCGAAAAGGCTTTTCGCCCGGTCGATTGCGAGGGTCTCGATCTCATCGATGACCTCGCATCCCTCGTAGTAGCGCCGGCCCGGGTAGCCCTCCGAGTACTTGTTCGCAAGTACCGAACCTGATGTCTCCATCATCGCAAAGCTGACGAAGTTTTCGGATGCTATCAACTGAATGTTGGAGCGCTGGCGATGGGCGTCCTTTGCAATGAGAGCAGCAAGTGTCGGATCGGCCTTAGCGAGCGGTTTCATATCAGTCATATAGATCCCTTGGTGTCTAGTTCTGGCGAATCTAGTTGCCCGACAGTCCGAGGACGATGACCGCGCACGATCCGACCGGCGTCGTTCACGCGTCGAAACGATACAAGACTCGTCGGCCTAGGAGGCTATTCGTCGCCAGCAATCTGCTGAATAGCTGCAGATTCCGGACCCTCGTTCTGTACGCCGTCGCTACGACCAAGCATTGATTGAATCGAGGCCCACTTGAGCCTGACGATTGCACCGATACCCACGGTTCCAGCAAGTGCCAGCTGCACCAACGTTGCCCCGGTGCCCGGGTCTACATATCCAAAAGTTCGCAGCATCATCATCATCCCCTTGGGTTCAGTGCCTCTGAATCCATCGGCGATATAGAGAACCAACTTGAGCCTCAGGCGAAGATCACGGCAGCAGCCGCTCGTCCAGTATCAGAGGCCGAACACCGACCGCGATTTCTTCCTCGTGCGGCACGAGATACGATGCCGTCGAAGATCCATCCACCGACGCGTTGAGCATGCAGCGTGTAACGCCACGCATAATCGCTACGGTCGAACGCAGACGCACAACGTCATTGCAGCGGTCAGGGCCACGAAAGGCCATGAGCACCGCCAGCTTCTCATGAATTTGCTCAGGCGTGTGTTCCTCCAACGATGTCAGGGTCTGTAGCTGGCCGTCAGGACCGTGATCGCTGAAGACCAGAATCGCCGTATCGGGATCCGCATCGAGAACTGCTCTGATCTGATCGATCACGACAGAGTCGATACACGCTGTTTGCTCTGCAAAGGCACCAAGACGCATTTGGTCATCCCTACCACCCGTCGTGAGGCCCAGAACCTGACGCCACTGCTCGCGGTGCAGCTCGCACCCGCTCCCACGCGTCACCGGTGGGTGAGGAAGCACGACGTGAATCCATGTGACAGTCGGACCCTCAGAACGTGAGTCGAGGTGAATATCCGCGAGATTCGTTATCCGTGTCCACGATGCAGCCGACCACGGGTAGGCCATGAGACGAGAGGCGATCGGAGAGAGCAGCGAGGTTCGAAGGAGCCAGTAGATATTGTGCTGCGTGATCCCAATTTCCACACACCTGTCAACCAAAGAACCACAATAGCTACCCGGCCAGATGGCTGGCGAAAACGTAACCGAGTACCCAGCCCGCTTGAAGGCCCGCAGAAACTCTCCATCTCCCCCGGCGACGCTCCTCATCACTGAGAGCTCCTGTTCAGTGTCTCCATCGGCTGTAATGACAGTGTCGAGAGCCAGGATCGAGGACAGCGAGGCGTAAGTACGGTTGTAATTGGAGCGCGCCCGGTGGTTGACAACGAACCCTATGTCCGTCAATTCGTCCCGAAAAGTGATGTTGTCCGTCGAGAAGACGTCACGCAGCGTGTCGTCCCTCGCATAGCCATCGAGGACTATCACCAGCAAGTCAGGAGAATCACGGTCCGGCTCGACGCTCTCCACGATCGAGCCAAACGCCTGGTCGGACATACCAGGAGACTGTGCTTGCACAACCGCCATGATGACTGCCCCACCGACGACAACGCCAAAGAGAAGGATGATTCCTGTCTCCCTGCCAAACCGGACGATGGCATAACCAACGCTCCCGGCTATCACAGCTGTGACGACACCAGCTATGTGTTCCTGACCTATCGATTCGGTAAGGGAAGTGAAGCCTGCCCACCACAGGACCAGCATCGCAATCGCGACCGCACAACGGACAGCCGTCTCGGCACGTCGCGTGAACACAAAGCACACAAGACCCAAAACCAGCTCGACGGCCAACACGATGAGAACGGCGTTAGCCAGGAATCCCCAGTGAAATGGGTGAATTGTGACCACTTGGAGGCCGAGTGCAGCTACGAGTGCAACACCCACGCCTGCGCCAATCCAGAACGCGATACTCACACCATTTGGCACATCACGCGACAGCCACGCAGCAACTCGCCCGACTCTGGCTGCCCGCTGCGATGGTTCCTGCTCGTCCACGAATATCCCCTGCCGTCGTGCTGGAAACCTAGCGCCGCGCTCCGTTTGTAGCCGCTATTCAGCGACGATGGCGGCGCCCTGGTCAAAGAAGCGGTCTGCGAGACCCACGGCTGG
The DNA here is from genome assembly GCA_023336815.1 of Actinomycetes bacterium. Taxonomy (GTDB): domain Bacteria; phylum Actinomycetota; class Acidimicrobiia; order Spongiisociales; family UBA5794; genus JAMBLL01. The sequence continues at coordinate 480 of JAMBLJ010000209.1, read as the reverse complement.
AAGTGGGAGCAGCGGTGCCACCAAGGCGTACACGGTGACGTCAACCCAGTAGATCGAGACTGCGATGATCGCGACGAGAATCACTGCGGCTGCGCGACTGAGCATTCGAAAACGGTTGCCTACGGGCGGGATGCCGACGACGCCGCCCACGCCGAGGGCGATCACTGGCGATGCAACGACGTATGACGGAGAACCGGTGACGGTGAACAGGATTAGCAGCGTCGATGCCGCAACAATGGCATACAGCGATGAGTGGAAGGCAACTGTGGCGGCATCGTCAACTCCGTCGAACGCAGCCATTACGTACATTGCAAAGACGATGCCGACAGAAATAACAATGAGACCTACGGTCCTATTCGACTCGAAAGCGAAGAGACCGAACCAGATCGCCAGCGAAGCGGTGATCGTTCCAACAGCAATGCCAAGCCAGACAGATCGCTTCACGGGCGAATCGGACCAGCCCTAAGCACGACCTCAGAT
>JAMBLJ010000208.1 GCA_023336815.1 Actinomycetes bacterium | reverse complement strand
TCGTCGATACCGGTTCGGTATCGTTCCAGATCACGTGACGGCGCATGCTACAACCTCTCTCGCAACCGTCTCGATATCGAGACCGGTCGTGTCGATGACATGGTCAGCGCCGTGTCGGTAGACGGCTCCCCTTTGGGCGGCGAGTGCTGCAAGTGCCCCAGGTCGATCGAGCAGGGGTCGATCTGTTGTGCCAGCGAGTCGCAGGTGAAGTGTTTCGATGTCAGCACTCAGCAAGACGATTGTGCCGGACGATCGCATGGTCTGCACGTTCACGGGATCAAGCACCGCTCCCCCGCCTGTCGCTACAACGACCGCATCGTTGCGGGCTACGGCGGCGATCTCACGAGATTCGAGACAGCGAAAGACGTCCTCGCCCTCGGCGAATATCTCAGGGATCGATCTGTTCTCGTGCTCCACGATGAGGGCATCGACATCAACGAAGGGAATCTGAAGCCCCGTGGCGACGAGGGCGCCTACCGACGTCTTCCCTGTCCCCGTCATCCCGATCAGCCAGATGTGACCCATTTCAGAACGTGGCGAGTCGCGCCACGTAGGCATCCCTGGCAGCGACCAGGTCACCGACGGTGTCGCCGCCGAATTTCCGCAGTGTTTCGTTTGCGAGCACGTAAGCGACCATCTGCTCCGCGACGACGCCGGCGGCGGGAACAGCGCACACATCGCTGCGCTCTCTGAAGGCCTTGGCTTCTTGCCTGTTCGTCACATCGACGGTGTCGAGCGCACGCATCAGCGTTGAGATCGGCTTCATGTAAGCAGTTACAGCGAGGGGTTCCCCCGTTGTCATGCCACCCTCGAGGCCACCTGCACGGTTCGTCCGCCTGGCGTAGTCTTCACCGGTGTGGATGATCTCGTCATGTGCTGCCGATCCACGTGACCGAGCCTGGGTGAGGCCATCCCCTATCTCAACTGCCTTGATCGCCTGGATGGACATGAGTGCCCCGGCGAGGAGACCATCGAGTTTGCGGTCCCAATGGACATGGCTACCGAGTCCTGGCGGAACACCATACGCAAGGACTTCGACGGATCCTCCGAGCGTATCTCTGTCCTTCTTCGCCGACTCGATTTCCGTGATCATGGCCTGAGCGGTCTCTGTGTGGAACACCCTGACCTCCGAAGCATCGATCGCCTCGATGTCTGAAGCGAGCGGTCTTGGCACATCGGGCGGGACAGCCACCGTACCTATCGACGTCACGTGTGAGATGGCGAAGACATCGATGGTGGCCAGGAGTTGTTTCGCGAGATAGCCGACCACTGTTCGTGCCGCTGTCTCTCGGGCAGACGCCCGTTCCAGGATGTCTCGAGCGTCGTGAGTGTCGTACTTCTGCATCCCGACGAGATCCGCATGGCCAGGGCGGGGCTTCGTTTCTGGCTTGCTCGAGATTCCAGGCTCGCTCGACATCTCGGCTTGCCAGCGGGGCCATTCCGTGTTGCGGATCAGGACGGTGACCGGTCCGCCGATCGTCCTACCGAAACGGACTCCGCCCAGGATCTCGAGTTCATCCTTCTCGAGTCGCATCCGTGGTCCACGCCCGAATCCCAAACGACGACGTGCAAGTTCAGCGGCGATTCCTGGCAGAGTGACATCGAGTCCCGCGGGCAAACCCTCGACCGTTCCGACGAGACCAGGACCGTGTGACTCACCTGACGTGATAAATCTCAACATGGTGCAACAGCGTAGCGGTGACCTCGCAAGCGTCCGTTGTCATGGACGAGCCGGTGGGACCACTTCAGCGATCGGGAAAGAACTCATCTGAGGAATCGCTGACATCTCTGCACCGCGATTGTGCGTCGCGCATCAGATTCGCCAACGTGTCGAACCATACTTGATCACGATCTTGCGATGTGTCACGCAGGGTGTCTACGAGTAGGACGCGCGCTGCGATGGCCGCTGCGAAACGCGCCTGGAATTCTCGCCACGCCTCGTGACGTACTTCTGGATCGAAACGCGACACGGCGTAGCTGCTGATCGCGTTCGATAGATCGGCCTCAAACGGACGTCGACTGTCGTAGAACGTCAGCCATTCGCTGGTCACCGCTACGTCAGGAACGATACTCCACCAGAATCCGTCGCCTGGAGGAATCGCATCGACTGGTACGACCGAAACCTCGTAGGGATTGACATCACCGATCGTGTAGGGCGTTGGGGACTGACACATTGCGGCTGCACGGAGAGAGAGCTCGAAGGCTCTTCTGGTCGATACCGCCGTGGTGGCCGCATCGACCTCACCGATCGCCCACGTCGCACATTCGGGCGAGGGGATCACTTGACGGTTCCCACCTTCTCGGGGCAAGAGTTGACACGGATCCAAGATCTCGAGGGAGGTTGCATCCCGGGCCACGCGACAGGCTCCTCCGAAGCCCGTCTCATCGGAGCCGGATTGTCACCGATCGTTGTTGAGGTAGATTCCTTCCATGAAAGCACATCAGGGTCCGATCGACCATGTGGGGAGATCCATCGATTTTGGCCGGACAGCCGCCGACTACGACAGATATCGGCCGGGATTTCCAGACACGTTCTTTGACATCCTCGTCGAGCACGGCTGGATCACTCGCGGACTGGCAGCTCTCGATCTTGGGACCGGTACAGGTTCGGTTGCGCTCGGACTCGCTTCCGCGGGACTCAATGTGACAGGACTCGACATATCAAGGGAACTCCTCGTGGCGGCCCGCAGCGAAGCGAGCTTAAGGGAACTTGTGGTCTCGTTCGTCGAAGGAACGGCCGAGTCCATTGGATATATGGATTCGACCTTCGATGTGGTAACTGCTGGGCAATGCTGGTGGTGGTTCGATAGTGACATCGCAGTCGCTGAAGCCAAACGGGTGCTTCGACCTGGCGGACGATTGATCATCTGTGACTTCAGCTACCTCCCGCTGCCTGGAAACGTAGCTGAGCGCACTGAGGATCTCGTGCTCGCCCACAATCCTGGTTGGACGATGTCTGGTGGTACACGGATCCATCCCGAACAGGTCGGTGCGCTTGATCATGGTGGATTTCTCAAAGTTGAGTCATTCAGCTACGTCGTCGACATCGAGTTCTCTCACACGTCCTGGCGAGGAAGGATCAGAACCTGCAACGGCGTCGGATCAGCTCTCACCGATCAGGAGGCAGACCGCTTCGATGCAGATCTCGAAGGACTCCTGAAGGACGAGTTCCCTGGAACGCTGTCGATCCCTCATCGGGTTTTTGCTACATCGGGTGTGAGGCGCTAGAGCCCTCGATCGTGGGAACCGGCTACGGACACGGAATGCTGACAACCGTCCTCGAACCGGCTGGTACAGGTGCTGACGTCAGCTCGCCGTCTGGCCACTGAACACGTACCTCGGCACCCTCGTCTTGAGCGCCGAGGACGACGCCTGGTGCGTGGGAACCGAGGAAGCTGTGACTCGACAGCAGTTGCATCGACGTGCCAGCTTCCGTAGGGACCCAAACGGTCGCACCGTTGCCGGCACATCCCGCAGCAGGTTGAACGGTTACCGACGGCCCCAGGGTGTTGTTGCGATAGACGACAGCGGTTCCTTCCAACCGGGTGATGATCAGATCGATATCCCCATCGTTGTCGATGTCCCCTACGGCAAGTCCCCTGCCGGGGCCTTCCCACGTCAAACCCAACGAGGGCCAGGCGTCTGTGAATGTTCCATCCCCGAGTCCCAGAAAAACAGCTGGCGGGTCGTCAAGTGCGATCCCTGTGTTCGAGATCTTGTTCGGTACAGCAAAGAAGGGGAATCCCCCGTTGACGACAACGAGATCGAGTATCCCGTCCAGGTTGATATCCGTTGCCGCGGATGCCCAGGAGCTCGAAACGACATCGTCGTCCGCACCGGGAGGCCGAATCCTTGATGCGCCAGAATCCACAATAGGTACGAACCCGGATGCGGATCCTTCGAGAAAATCGTTCTCTCCGATGTCGCTGAGATATCCGTCGAGATATCCGTTCCCGGTGAAATCCGCAACGGTCACCCCCATGCCGTCGATCTCCATGGCAGCCCCCACGATCGGGGCAACGTCGGCCCAGTTGCCACTCTGTGTCCTGCGGTACAGCGAGTCCGCTCCCGCCGTCCAACCGACATCCCTCGTGATCCAGATCTCGAGTGTGCCATCACCATCGACATCTGCGATCTCAGCAGCGAGCGACTTACCCCCGCCGTTTGGGAGGTCCACCATTTCGAAGGAGCGGGAATCGGTTTGCATGAAGATCACGTCATCTGCGGGCTGCGTCCGCCCATACGCGATACGCACGATATCGAGACGGCCATCAGCATCGAGGTCTCCTGTGGCGAATCCTGTGCTGAACGCGCCACCTGGCAACGCAAGCGTTTCAGCCTGCGCAAAGTTGTTGTCCGCTGCCCAGGACCCCCCCCAAACGATGAGGACGTCACCTGCGGCGGGTCCGAAAAGGATGTCTGTGTTGCCGTCTCCGTCGATATCGGCCATGGCAGTGCTCAGGGCCACGCCGACAAGATCCGGAGGTACGCTGTCGACCGGAACGAAGGAGTCGCCTGTATTCAGGAATACACCGATGTTGCCGCCAGCGAGCGCCAGATCGAGGAGTCCATCTCCGTTGAGATCCCCGAGGGCCGCACCGCCACTCAGGTGTGATTGCGACGTGTTCTCCCAGCCAGCGAGTCCCCAGCTGGCGGTGTCGTCGATCAGTGTGGGTACGGTGAGGCTCGGCGGGATATCGTACAACGTTTCTGCGAGATTGCCGGGCTCCCCCCCGGTCTGGCGCAGGGATCCCACGACGATCACCGCAACCAGGAGTACGAGTCCACCCAGGAATACCCACACCGCGCGTTTCATGCCAACGCTGGGCGCACTCATCGGAGATACCAGCGGGTGATGTCGTCTCCGAACACGACGGCGATGATGCCCGCAAGAGTCATGAACGGTCCGAACGGGATCGAGTCCTTGCGACGGCTCAGTCGGGTCACCAGCAGCACGATCGCTACGAGACCACCGATCAGGAATCCGCCAACGGCTGCCACCACCAGCGGTCCCCATCCGATGTACCCGGCAAAGACGCCGATCAGGAACGCAAGTTTGACATCGCCGAAACCGAGACCGCCGCGGGCGATCAGCGCAAGCAAGAACATGCCACCGAAGTAGATGAGACCTCCCGCAGCCCCCCGCACGACGGCAGAGATGTCTGCGTCGATCAATCCGCCAACGATGAGGGCCGTTCCCGAAATGGCGGTTGCCGGTCCGAGAATACGATTTGGTATCAGTTTCGTGTCGAGATCGGTAACGGTGAGAGTAACCATCGCTGCAGCGAACACGAGATAGGCGGGCAATACCCACAGCGAGGGCACCGCAGAGGCCACCGCTCCGAAAGTGATTCCAGAGATGACTGTCAACAGAGGTGTCATCACTCGTTGCGGGTGTCCCTCCGGGGTACACCGGATCATCGTTGCGGTGAGCGACCCATCGCAGACATCGCATTCGGGATCCCACCAGCGGTCAGGGCGTTGCTTGCGATGTGCCGATACCTCGGCCGCGATCGAACGACCGGCGATCGCACCAACAACAACGGACAGAAGAACGGAAACCCACATCGACGGCGAGCATAGGGCGCTCCCCAGGGGATTGAGCGACTCGATGTCTATCGGTGACGGATCCGCGCTGCGGTTCGCAGGACATTCGTGGGCGCCGCCCTACCGGTGAAGAGCTCGAATGCGGACACGGCTTGGCCTACGAGCATGTCAAGACCATCGGCATAGGGGATGCCGAGGGCTGCAGCTGTAGCGATCGCGTCGGTAGGGGCATCGCCATACGTCATGTCGAAAAGTCCTGCCGCTTCTGTGACCACAGCTTCAGGGAGAGACTCCCCGTGCATACCGAGCGGTGTTGCGTTCACCACGATGGCTCCAGCCACCGGCTCGCCCCAAGCGACAACAGCTGCCTGGACGTCGATCTCGTTCGCCAGGCGAGCCGCTGCACCGGTACGTCGTCCCGAGATTGTGATAGGTGTGCCACGGGGAGTACTCACGAGGGCCGCTGCGGCGGCCCCACCGTAGCCGAGGAGCAAGACAGGTGTCCCTGTAGGCAGTCCGATCTGCTCGGTGGCGAAGCGTACGCCCTCGATGTCGGTGTTGTACCCCGTGAGAACGCCGTCACGAGCGATGATGGTGTTCACCGCCCGCGCCCTTTCCGCAAGCGGATCGATGACGTCGACCGCAGCGAACGCGTTCCCCTTGTGTGGCATCGTGATGCTGGCGCCGTCGAACGTTCCGTCTCGTAGGAGTCGCTCGGCATCTGCGAAACGGTCTACTGGCGTTGGTACGAACTCGAACACAGCGTCGATGCCGAGCGCGGCGAAGCCAGCGTTGTGTATCGCCGGTGACATCGAATGCTCCACCGGGTCTCCGATGATCCCGAACCTCATGGCAACACACCGGCCTTCTTTGCATCAGCGATGTTCCCCTGGTGCTCCTCATAGGTTCGCGCAAAAGCGTGTGATCCGTCCTTCTCGGCGAGCACGTAGAAGAGAAAGTCAGTGTCCGCCGGGCGGAGTGCAGCCGCGATACTGAGGTCTCGCACCGTCCCTATCGGTGTCGGCGGCAATCCATCGACGAGATAGGTGTTGTAGGGTGACTCGGTCTTGAGGTCCTCGCCGGTGACTCTCCCGTTGACACCACCGAGCGCGTACACCACCGTGGCATCGATCTGGAGGCGCATGTCCTCGTCGAGTCTGTTGTGGATGACCGACGAGATCAACGGTCGGTCGGCATCGGTGCCAGCCTCTCGCTCGATCAGCGAGGCGATGATCAACGCCTCGTAACGTGTGATTCCAAGTTCCTCGGTGCGCGACCAACCGACAAGGTCGGTAGTGCGGATCGTCATCTCGGTTGTCATCTGGGACAGGATGCTCCGAGGCGTTGCATCGCCGCCCACGGGATAGGTCGCTGGATACAGGAGACCTTCCCATCGGGAGATCGCTGTGATGTCGGCAGTCGCCTCCGGGAGGTACGGGGATGACAGGGTGTCGGACATGAGGACAGCCTCGAAATCGCTCCTCGTGTATTGGGTCTGTGACCCGAGCTCGTCGAGGATCCGACTGGTCGTCCAGCCCTCAACGACGGTGAATGATGCACCGTCGACATCATCGCCACCCAGGAGAAGTTGCCGAACGACGTCGTCCGGGTCCATGTCTGTGACAAAGGCGTACGTGCCTGCCTGGAGCTGGTCTTCAACACCGGCACTGCGGGCGGCTTCGCGCACCTGGCTCGCACGGACGACTCCAGCGTCGTGGAGCGACTGATAGATCACAGACGCCGGTGTGCCAGGTGAGACGGCGACAACGACGGTCTGGCCGGGTTCCACGTTCCACGGATCACCTGCAACGAGGTTCGCTGCGACCTGCGCGAGTGCGACCATAGCAAGCAGACCGACGACAACCAGCGAAGGGATGAGGTACCAACGTCGTCGCCGTGGCGGCTCAGTTGGTGGCATCTCCCTGGTTTCCTGATCTTGCATCGTGTCTCCGTCGGTCCAGATAGTTCTGCAGCATCACCGCTGCTGCGATCTGATCCCGCTTCTCTTTTCGTTCTCTCCGACGCACGCCACCCGAGATGAGCGCACTATCCGCCGTCTTCGATGTGAATCGCTCGTCTTGGAACGCAACCGTTACGCCTGTCGCTTCATTGACCAGCGATCCGAAGGCCCGCGCGGCGTGTGCCGAGGGGCCCTCGCTGCCATCCAGAGCGATGGGCAGCCCGATAACAAAGACCGATACTTCGAACTCTTCACACAGTGCGATGAGGGTCGCTGCAAGGTCTACCTTGGTCCTGTCGATATACCGATCCGGTGAGGCGATGGTACCGGTGGGGTCCGCTATCGCCACGCCTATACGACGCTCTCCAGGATCGAGGCCGATGATCCTGCAGCTCACCGGTCCGTCATCGCCGAGTGAGCTGCAGATCGGCCCGCGGCAATCGCCTCGTCCATGGCAGCAGCGTTTGGGCCACCAGCTTGTGCGAGTTTCGGATCACGGCTGCCACCGCCGCCGAGGGTGCCTGCGGCAGATCCTGCGATATCGCCAGCCGATAGTCCCATACTGACGAGGTCGTCTGTGACGAATACCACAACGGCAGCCTTGCCGTCGGTCACAGACCCGAGAACGCCAACACCGGATGCGATACGGTCTCGCACTGCAAAGGCCAATGACCGAAGGCCATCACCACCGACGCCGTCGACACGTCCGGTGGCCAGAATCCGACCGTTGAGATTCTCTGCGTCCTCGACAATGGTGATGGCGGCATCGGCGCGCTCGCGATCTTCGAACTCGCCCAAACGCATTTCAGTCGCTTTCAGCCGATCACTCAGTGACGTAGCGGCGTCAACAGCTCGATCCGGTTGTGTCTTGAGGACGCTCGACACCTGGTTCAACTGATCGCGCAAGCCTGAGAGATAGGCGTATCCAGCCGAGCCGGTGAGCGCTTCCACCCGTCGGATGTTGCTCCCGACCGAACCCTCACTGACAAGAACCAGCGGACCGACCTGACCGGTGCTCGGGACGTGTGTTCCACCACAGAACTCGGTCGAAAAATCACCCGTACGGACGACCCTGACTCGGTCCCCGTACTTGTCGCCGAAGAACGCGATGGCACCCATCTGCTCGGCTTCGTCCTTGGATGTTTCGACGGTGGTCACAGCCCCATTCTCGATGATCCGATCATTGGTGACCTTCTCGACGTGATGCAATGTCTCGGTATCGACGGCAGCAAAGTGCGAGAAATCGAAACGGAGCCGATCGGGTGCCACGAGGGACCCCGCCTGGTGTACATGATCACCGAGAACGTCGCGCAGTGCCCAGTGCAAGATGTGCGTACCGGTGTGGTTCTTGCGCGTGGTCTCCCTGCGCATGCGATCGATCGTCATCTTCGCATCCTGGCCATGCTGGATGTACCCTCTTGTGACTTTGCCCCTGTGGCCATGGACCCCAGGAAGTGCGAGGTGGGTGTCGGTCACCTTCACCGTGCCACTCTCCGTCGTGATGGTTCCGGTGTCGCCTACCTGCCCACCGGATTCGGCGTAGAAGGGTGACACGTCAAGGAACACCTCGACACTGCTACCGGACTCCGCACGTTCGATGGCCTCGCCCTCACGAAGTATCGAAAGCACAGAGCCGCGCGCCTCCAGGTGCTCATAGCCGACGAACTCCGTTGGATCGATCCCACGGAGCACCTGCCGGTACGCCTCGGCTGCGTCTGCGGTGCTTTCACTCGTGAACGCTGCACGAGCGCGTTCCTTTTGTTTGGTCATCTCGACATCGAAGGCGTCACGATCTACGGAGATGCCGCGTTCACCAGCGATCTCGGTCGTGAGTTCGATGGGAAAGCCGAACGTATCATGGAGCTTGAACGCGGTGGCACCTGGTACAGGTGAACCCGCTTCAAGATCCTCGAGCGCCACATCAAGCATCTGTTCGCCGGAAGCCAGCTTCCTGACGAATGCGAACTCCTCACGGGCGGCCATTTCGGTGATGAAGTCCTGCCGCTCAACTATCGCTGGGTAGGCCTCACCCATTTCGCGAGCCGTTGCGCCGATCAGCCCTGCCATAACGGGTTCTGTTGCACCAAGCATGTGTGCGTGTCTGACCGCACGTCGAAGCAGGCGACGCAGGATATATCCACGACCCTGATTCGATGGAACAACGCCATCCGAGATCAAGAACGTGACCGCCCGAGCGTGGTCTGCGAGTATGCGTAGCGAGATGTCGGTCTTTTCCGCTGTCCCATACGGAACACCCGTCTGGGACTCCCCCACGGCCAGGATCGCCCTGATCGTGTCCGTATCGAATGCTGAATCGACACCCTGCATCAGCACCGCCATCCGCTCGAGGCCCATTCCGGTGTCGATCGACTTTGCAGGAAGGTCGCCGACCACGTGGTACGGCTCATCCTGGATGTATTGCATGAACACGAGGTTCCAGAACTCCATGAACCGTTCCTCGTCGACGACAGGGCCACCGTCTGGACCGTATTGGGGTCCCTTGTCATAGAAGATCTCGGATGATGGACCGGCAGGGCCAGCGACGCCCATCTGCCAGAAATTGTCTCGATCGCGGCGTTGGAGCCGGTCAGGACGTACACCTACGACGTCGAGCCAAATCTCTGCCGCCTCGTCATCCGTGTCGTGCACTGTATACCAGAGTCTGTCGGGATCCAGTCCGAAACCTTCGGTGATCAATTCGTATGCCAGGGGAATCGCGTGTTCCTTGAAGTAATCACCGAATGAGAAATTCCCGAGCATCTCGAAGAAGGACAGGTGTCGGGCCGTTGTCCCGAGAATATCGATGTCCTCCGTACGTATGCACTTCTGGCTCGAGGTCGCGCGGAGTGTCGGTGGCTTCTCTTCACCGAGGAGGTACGACTTGAAGGGCACCATACCCGCGACGTTGAGGAGAAGCGTTGGATCGACGGGTATGAGAGAAGCCGAGGGAATGACCGTATGTCCCCTGGTCTCAAAGAATTCGAGGTACGTGCTTCGGATCTCGTTGGTTCGCATGCTGAGCGAGGTTAGCCAGCCCGGGAGTCGGGTGGTTCAGGTGTAGCCTTGATCGCAGACCGTTGGAGTTTGCGGCCGGCGTATTCCACCGCATCAGCCGCAAACGACGCCCCGACACGTGTGACACCTTCGGCATCGAGACGTTCGCGCATGGATCTGGCCCGTGTGACCACAAGAACGGTTGCGCCGAGTGTTACTGCTGTGCCATATGCGAACCAGCGAAGTCGTGTGAACATGCCTGGAATCGTAACCCGTCGCTGGTCCCAGTGGACGGGTACACGTCAAGCCGCCTGGCCCCAGGAACAAGGTGTTAGGAACGTGTGGGCTTCCCGAGGATCTCGTCGATACGGGCGAGCCGATCTGCGAGATCCGACTCGGCGCCGACCCGTTTCGGGTGGTAGAGAACAGCAGCCTCGACTCCGTCGGGGAGGTACTGCTGGGCAACGACTGACCGCTTGTCGTCATGGGGATATTGGTACCCGACACCGAAGCCAAGTTCCCGGTCGCCTGCCGTTGCACCGGAGCGCAGGTGTGCAGGAACCTCTCCATGAGGACCGTGTTCGATGGCATCGCGCGCTGATCCGATCGACGCCGTCACCGAATTGGACTTCGGCGCAAGGGCGAGGGCAAGTGCGGCATGGGTGAGGTTGTAGGTCGCCTCGGGAAGCCCAACGAATTCGAGGGCATGGAACGCCGCCACAGCTGTGGTGAGGGCGCCGGGATCGGCAAGTCCCACGTCTTCGGAGGCGAACACGACCATACGTCTAGCGATCAGCCTGGGGTCTTCACCCGCTTCAAGCATCGTGTGAAGCCAGTACACGGTGGCATCAGGATCGCTCCCTCGCATCGATTTGATGAATGCAGATACCACGTCGTAGTGTCTGTCTCCAGCCCGGTCATAGCGGATTATGCGTCGCTGCAACGCCTCTTCGACGTCTTCGATCTCGATGGATGGGTGGTGGCGACCCGTGGCGATCGTGGCAGCTACATCGAGTGCGTTCAGTGCAAGGCGCGCATCGCCGCCGACACGTTCAGCCAGGGCTTCCAGAGCATCACCGTCGGCCTCCACATTCGCGAGGCCCCGCATGGAGTCCGCAAGGGCGTTCTGCATCACATTTATGAGCTCCGGAGGTGCGAGCGGCTCCGTTCGATACACCGTTGCGCGGGAGATGAGCGGAGAGTTGACCTCAAAGAACGGGTTCTCGGTTGTTGCACCGATCAGGACCACAGTTCCGTCTTCGACACCAGGCAAGAGCGCATCCTGCTGGGCCTTGTTGAAACGGTGGATCTCGTCGAGAAACAGGATGGTCTTGCCCCTGCCCTCACCGAGGCGTTGGTCAGCGCGTGCCAGTACCTCTCGGACATCCTTGACTCCAGCTGATGTTGCGGAAAGTTGTTCGAACGATCCACCGATACTTGTTGCGATCAGCCTCGCGAGCGTTGTCTTTCCAGTTCCGGGAGGACCCCACAGGATCATCGAACTGAGGTTGCCGGAGTCCACCATCGATCGAAAGGCTGCGCCCTCGCCTAACAAGTGGGTCTGACCGGCTACTTCATCCAGGGTTCGAGGCCGCATACGCGCCGGTAAAGGTGCCTGTGCGCGCTTGATCTCGTCACGATTCACCGCAAAGAGATCATCGTCCGCCATCAGTCCTGCTGTTCGGCTTCCCGCAAGGCCCAGGCCTCGAGGACCTCCGGCCGGATCTGGATCCCGAGTTCCTGGAGTTGGACTTCCTCAACCTTGCTCGGAGAACCGGTCAGCGGATCCGCTCCCGTCTGGGTCTTCGGGAACGGGATGATCTCCCTGATGTTCGGTTCTCCGCGAAGGATGCTGACGAACCTGTCGATCCCGATGGCGAAGCCAGCGTGTGGCGGCGTGCCATACCGTAATGCCTCGAGAAACCAGCCGAATCGTTCTTCGGCGACCTCACTGGAGATGTTCATCACCTCAAAGACCTTCGCCTGGATGATGGGATCGTGGATCCTCACGCTTCCTGATCCGAGTTCTGACCCGTTGAGGACGAGGTCGTAGGATCGTGAGATCGCCGTCTCGGGCGACGTGACCATCTCGTCGATGTCCGCAGGAGCGGTGAACGGGTGGTGAGCCGGAGAGAGGTTGCCGTCATCATCGACGTCGAACACGGGAAAGTCTGTTACGAACGCAAAGGCGAGCTCCTCGTGACCCTCGGGTTGCCCGTGGTCGAGTCGCAGCTGGCCGAGGATGTTGCGAACGGTCTTGGTACGATCGGCGATGATCAACAACGTGTCACCCGGCTGTCCATCGCAGGCGTCGATCAACGCTGCCTTCTCTGAATCCGACAGGAATTTCGCGACCGGTGACCGAAGGCCACCGTCGTCCTCGACCACCATCCACACCAACCCCTTCGCCCCGAGCTCTTGCGCTCTGGCGACCTGGGCATCGAGTCCCGAACGTGCGAGCGCCAGGTTCCCAGCGTTGATCGCCTGCACGGAACCACCTTCACCGAGTACACCGGCGAAGGCCTTGAACTCTGTAGATGCGAAGACGGCTGAGATGTCGATGAGCTCCATGTCGAATCGCAGATCTGGCTTGTCCGACCCGAACCTCGCCATAGCGTCCGCGTAGGTGAGTCGCTGGATGGGAAGCTCGATCGGTGCATCCCGAAGATCAGCGACAACACGAGCTGCAACCTCTTCGAGCACAGCGAGAACATCATCCTGACCCCAGAATGAACCTTCGAAGTCCAGTTGTGTGAACTCGATCTGGCGATCAGCACGAAAGTCCTCGTCCCTGTAGCACTTCGCCACCTGGTAGTAGCGCTCGACGCCACCGATCATCAGGAGTTGCTTGAAGAGCTGGGGGGACTGTGGCAGAGCGTAGAAGTTACCTTCCCTCAAACGGGACGGCACGAGCATGTCGCGCGCTCCTTCAGGTGTCGAAGCGATGAGCGTTGGCGTCTCAACTTCGAGGAATCCCTGGTCATCCATAACTCGTCGCATCGCTCGAATGGCTTGCGAACGTGCTTTGAGGTTCTCTGCCATCCGTGAACGGCGCATATCGAGGTACCGGTACTGCAGTCGCAAGGACTCGTCGACATCGGTGCGATCATCGAGCTGGAACGGAAGCGCATCGGCTGGGCTGAGGACGGTGATGGTCGAAGCGACGACTTCGATCGCACCCGATGGGAGGTCTGGATTGACCGTTCCCTCTGGACGTGGTCTCACCGAGCCCTCGATCTGGACGCAGTATTCGAGGCGGAGGCCGTGCAGTGTCTCTTCAGACGCCGGTGCATCTTCCGGGTTGAGAACAACCTGGACTATCCCGCTCGAGTCACGGATATCTACGAAGATCACACCCCCATGATCGCGTCTGCGGGCGATCCAACCCGCCAGGGTGACCACACTCCCCACATGGTCTGAACGCAGTTCACCTGCGCCGATGGTCTTCATCAGGCCCGTAGCCATGTCTCGATCTCCTTCACCTGTATCTGTCTCTGTTCGCCCGTGCGGAGATCCTTGACGGTGACATCACCATGGGACCATTCATCACCGACAACGACGGCGTGGGCAGCGCCACGCCTGTCCGACTCCTTGAACTGCGCCTTCACCGAACGTGGCTCGTCATTCATATCGACACGAATACCAGACCGTCTGAGGTCGGACACCAGCTGTCTTGCTTCCGACCGCAGGGTGTCCTCTGCAACAACGACGAAGGCATCGAGTTCGAGTGACGTTCCCGAAGGACGGGAGGCTAGGAGGATCCTGTCGACACCCATTGCAAGCCCAACTGCAGGTGTCGGTTTACCTCCAAGCAACTCGAAGAGACCGTCGTACCGCCCTCCGCCGCCCACGCTCGATTGTGCGGCGTCGTAGGACAGGGGCACGTATTCCCAAACGGTGCGGTTGTAGTAGTCCAACCCGCGCACCAGCTTGGGATCGACCGTGTACGGGATGGCAAGCGATTCCAGCCCGGTTCTCACCGCTGCAAAATGATCTTCTGCCGCTTTGCCGAGGTACTGACCTGGTGTCGGGGCGTCACGAACCACATCGGCGTCCACCTTTGAATCGAGAACTCGCATGGGGTTGGTTGTAACGCGTTTGCGAGCATCGGAGGAGAGATGATCGTATCGCTCATGTAAGTACGCTCGGAGGACATCGCTATATCGCTCCCGATCCGCAGTATCACCGATCGTATTCACACGGACCTCTACATCCGGTACGGCCATCCGTTCAAGGTATCTGTAACCGAATTCGATTACCTCAACATCTGCTTCGGGAGAAGATGAACCGAGATATTCGACACCTCCCTGGTAGAACTGCCGATATCTCCCCTTCTGGGGTCGCTCGTATCGGAACATCGGCCCCCAATACGATGCTTTCAGCCGTGTGCTGACACCACCGGATTGGATGGCTGCGCGCACTACGGAGGCTGTCGCCTCGGGGCGCAGCGTGACCGACCTACCGCCCCTGTCTGTGAAGGTGTACATCTGCTTCTCGACGACTTCTGTGTCGCCTCCGACTCCTCGCGAGAAGACGTCCGTGTCTTCGAAGAGTGGGGTGAGGGCGAGCCCATAGCCGAACTGCACCGCGAGTTCTTCGAACACGCGGTGTGCCGTTCTCCACTGACCCGACTCGGGTGGAAGAACATCGAAGGTGCCTTTCGGCGCTCGAAACATGCTCACGAGAGCTCCTGAAGGAAGGGATTGGAAGCGCGCTCGGCAGCAAGCGTAGTGGCGGGGCCGTGTCCTGGGAGGACGTCTGTCTGTGCTGGCAGAGGGAGGATCCGGTGAGCCATGGAGTCCATCAAGGCGTCGAGCGACCCTCCAGGGAGATCAGTGCGACCTATGGAACCGGCGAAGAGATGGTCCCCAGAGAACAGCACCCCTTCATCGGGAACGTGAAAACAACAGTGGCCCCGTGTGTGCCCCGGGGTGTGGATAACGTCGAAGGCGACCCCTGCGAGAGAAAGGTGCTGGCCGTGTGCTAGGTCTGAGAACGAAGATCTGATGACATCCCCACTCAGACCGTCGACCTGCTCACCGAGCAGTGCGCGTAGCTGTTCGCCCGGGTGGCGTGCCATGTCGATATCGTCGGGATGCAAATACCCCGTCACGGTCGGGCCGATGACTCCGTCGGCTCCACCGACATGGTCGATGTGTCCATGAGTGATGAGCGCTGCGATCGGTGTCAGATCGTGTTGTGCGAGAAGCGCTGCGATGCCCGCAGGGTCCGGAGGTGTGTCCACCACCACCGCAGCTCCTCCCGTTTCCGCCGCGACAACGTACGCGTTCGACTGGAAGTACCACAGAGATGCCGTATCGATGAGGATGTTCATAGCCGTGTCCCGATCACAGCACGAGGCGGTATGCGTCGTACACACCCTCGATCGCACGCAGTCCGCCGAGCACGAACTCAAGTGCCTCTCTGTCGGACAGCTCGATCTCGTACCGCAACAGGGCGATTCGATCACGGCCCGTCACCGACGAAGATGCGTGGATATTCGCGCCGAAGTCGGACAAAGCAGCTGTGACGTCTCTCAGCAGTTTGGTCCGATCCAGCGCTTCCACCTGGATCCACACAAAGAACGTGCCCGTCTGTTCAGCGGCCCATGCGACGTCGATCATACGTTCGGCCTGCAACGTGAGGGATCCAATGTTGGCACAATCGGCTCGATGGACCGAAACGCCACGTCCGACGGTGACGAATCCGACGATGTCATCGCCTGGCACCGGTCCACAACACTTCGCCATCCGAACGAGCATGTCCTCGAGACCTTCTACGATCACATCGCCCGATGTCCGGAGACGGCGTTTGTGCGGTATCGGTAGACGTTCGGCGACGACTGCTTCGGCCGATTCTTCAGGCTTGAGTCGCCACGCAAGGCGCTGCGAAACGGTCTGCGGGCTCGTACGATTCTCGCCGACCGATTGGTACAGACTGTCCATCTCCTCGAATCCGAGATCAGCTGCGACCCTGGCAAGCTCTTTTTCTGTTCCCTTGATCGGCACACCATCGCGACGCATGGCGGTCAGCACAGCCTCCTTGCCGTCCGCAAGTGCTGACTCGCGACGCTCCCTGGTGAACCATCCCTTGATCTTCGATGTCGCCCTTGATGACTTCACGAATTCGAGCCAATCCCTGCTCGGATGCGCATCCTGTGCCTTGGACGTGATGATCTCGACGATATCGCCGCTTTCGAGTTCGGTAGAGAGGGGAACCAGCCGCCCGTTCACCTTTGCACCCGAGCAGCGGTGGCCGACGTCGGTATGTACCCGATAGGCAAAGTCGACGGGTGTCGCACCTTTGGGCAGGGTCTTGACGTCGCCACGCGGCGTGAGCGCGAAAACCTCGTCCTGGTAAAGGTCAAGCTTCAGATTCTCTAAGAACTCCTTTGGGTCTTCAGCATCCTCTTGAAGATCCCGTATCTCCTGGAGACCGGGAAGATCCTCATCGCCGGAAACACCCTCCTTGTAGCGCCAATGGGCAGCGATCCCCGCTTCTGCCCTGTCGTGCATCTCGTGTGTGCGTATCTGGACTTCCAGGGCCTTCCCGCCAGGGCCGACGACGGTCGTATGGATCGATTGGTAGAAATTGAACTTCGGCATCGCTATGTAGTCCTTGAAACGTCCCTGGATCGGTGGCCACATCGTGTGAACCAGACCGAGGGAGGCGTAGCAGTCCCTGACCTCGTTCACGATGATGCGGATACCGATCAGATCGTGAATGTCTTCAAAAGCAAGACCGGAGGCCACCATCTTGCGATAGATGGAGTAGAGGTGTTTTGGTCGACCGGTGATTTCTGCATGGATCCCAGAATCTGCGAGTGTCTTTGACACGTCGTCGATAACGTGTTCGAGATACGACTCTCGCTGCGGTGACCGTCGCGCAACCGCAGCAGAGATCTCGGCCTTGGGTCCAGGGAAGAGGACACCGAAACATGTTTCTTCCATCTCATGTTTGATCTCTTGCATGCCAAGTCGGTGTGCAAGCGGGGCATACACGTCAAGCGTCTCGGATGCGACTCGTTGCTGCTTGTCCTGTGGCAGAGGCGCAAGCGTTCGGATGTTGTGAGTACGGTCAGCGAGCTTGATCACGAGAACGCGTATGTCCTTTGCCATCGCAACGGCCATCTTTCGAATGGTCGCAGCTTGAGCGAGTTCACGGCTCGAGAACTTGATCCTGTCCAGCTTCGTCACACCATCGATGAGAAGCGCTACCTCGTCGCCGAACTCGTTGGCGACCCCCTCGAGCGTGAGATCGGTGTCCTCGACAGTGTCGTGCATCAATGCCGCGGCGAGTGAAGCACCATCGAGGCCGTATCCCGCGAGTATCTCCGTGACCGCAAGAGGATGAACGATATACGGGTCACCCGTTGCCCTTATCTGACCGGCATGTTGCTTCTGTGCAACCCGGTACGCCCTTTCGAGCATGTCAACGTCGCCAGCCGCGTGTGAAGCGCCGTAGTTTTCTAGAATGTCGTCGAACATCTCGTCCGGGGTTCGCCCACCCACGGCAGGGTCAACGAACGGACTCTGCTGAGCGGTCTCGGGAGCGGCATCGTCGTGCATCTGCCGAGTTTACCGGCGTTTCCGCCTCTGCTTGGGAGGCTTTGCCACGGCCGCCTGGCCCGCCGGGGCCTTTGCTGGGGCTGGCGTCTCGTTGCTATCGGCCGCGACGTCAGTCGTTGCATCGGATGGTTCGTCCGCAGTGGACTTGCCAGAACGCTTATCCGCACGTGTCTCACGACGCTCCCACTCTGGTTCCCGCGTCTTCCAGCGGGCGAGGAGTGGTGCTGCTACGAATATCGACGAGTACGTTCCCACGGCGATCCCGATGAACAAAGCGAGTGCGAACTCCTTCAACGTCTCGGCACCGAGGGCTAGGAACCCGACGAACAGAAGGGCACCAACAGGCAACAGCGATGTCATTGATGTGTTGATCGATCGCATGAGTACCTGGTTCATGGAATGGTTGACGATCGATCGATACGTTGTTCTGGTGTCCTCCTCGTGGATATTCTCCTTGACCTTGTCAAAGACGACCACTGTGTCGTACAACGAGTATCCCAGGATGGTCAGAACCGCGATCACCGTCGATGGTGTCACGACGAGGCCGATCAATGCATAGATGCCACCTGCGATCATGAGGTCATGGAATAGCGCTGCAAGTGCACCCATGGCCATCTTCCATTCAAAACGCCAGGTGATGAACAACGCGACGACGATGATGAACACAGCGAGCGCCTCGATGGCCTTTCGTGTGACCTCCGCTCCGAACGTAGGACCTACAGCAGAGATATTGAGGTCGTTCACCGTGGCACCGGCCTCCGCAGCAACCGTCTCGGCGAGGTCGTCCTGTTCGCCAGGTTCGAGTGTCTCGGTTTGGATGTGAATGAAACCGTCACCGGTAATCTGGACCCGCGCATCTCCGTACCCGATGTCACGAAGATCGGAGCGTATCGATTCCACGGACGCATCTGAGCGGTTCTCGACGGTGATGATGACTCCACCGGTGAAGTCGATGCTGAGGTTGAACGGCTTGATGACCATAAGAAGAATCGATGCCACGACGAGAGCGCCGGATACCATCAGAGTCTTCCTGGAGATGTCGACGAAGTCGAACGTGGTTTCTCCGCGGTACAGGCGCTTCAAGACGTTCACGATGACACCTCCGCCGGTTCTCTCACTTCTTCGATCTCTCCCTGACCCATTGCCCCCCTGACCGAGAACCTACCTCCGTCGCCGAGCGGGCCCCGACCCATGAGATACGTTGCTGGTCGCGTGAAGAAGTAGGCAACGAACACATCGATCACGGTTGCAAGACCAAGCGTGAGTGCAAAGCCCTTAACCTGACCGATCGCAAGCACGAAGAGCAGTATGGCACCGAGAAACGTGACCGTATCTCCGGTGAGGATGGTCCGAAAGGCTCCTTCGAAGGCGTGAGAGATCGCTGGTCGGAGACCGCGCCCGCGCCTGAATTCCTCTTTCGTACGTTCGAAGTACACGATGTAGGAGTCCGACGTGATTCCGACAGACACGATCACACCCGTGACCCCTGCCAGCGTCAGCGTTGTTCCCTGGGTTTGACCAAGAAGGATGATGATTCCGATCAGGAAAGACCCGAAGACGGTGAGACCTACGATGGCGATCACACCAAGGGACCGGTAGTACACGAGGAGATACCCGGCGACCATCGCGAGCCCCACGAGACCTGCGATCAGTCCGGCCCTGAGGGAGTCCGCGCCGAGCGACGCTGAGATCGACTCGACGCGCTCACGTTCGAACGTCGTTGGTAGTGCACCATACCGGAGTATTGCCGCGAGGTTCTCGGCCTCCTGTTGGGCATTCTCGGATGTTCCCACGGTGATGATCACCGCGTTGGGATCCAGGCCTTCTCCAGGGAGGACATCGGTCGCAACGGCGGGAGCGGAGAATACTTCACCGTCGACGACGATGGCGATCTGGCGCTGTGGACTGCCGGCAGGGAACCCTGCCAGGTATCCCGTGGCTTCGCGGAACTTCTCGCCCCCCTCATCGGTGAACTCGGGCACAACAACCCACTGACCACCGAATCCTGTTGAGGAGAACTGCGCCGAGGCATCGGTGATGTCAGCTCCCGTCGGGAACTCGATGTTCGACCCGTCCTGAAATTCGATGACCGTCCCATCGACCTGGTAGATGAGCGGACCATCAGCCAGCTCGAGAATCGACCGACCGGTGATGACATCCTCGATCGCGATCCCTGTGAGAGGATCTACCTCGTTGAGCGGCAGAAGTATTGGATTCTGGCTCGGATTGCCGTCGGCCTGAATGAGGTCGGGATCGGTGATCGTTGGTGATTCGAAACTCTCGGACATCACCGCCCTGAAAGAGAGTTCCCCCGTCGTTCCGACCGCCTGGAGGGCGCGTTCTCGGTCGTCAACGCCAGGGAGTTGCACGACGATGGACCGTTCACCGACCACAGCGATTTCTGGCTCCTGCACACCACCAAGATTCTCGATCCGGCGGCGCATGATGTCGGCCGCTGTGATCAGTGTGTCCTTGTCTGTCCCTTCGGGTGCAACGAGCGTCACAGCGAATCCACCCTGGAGATCGAGACCGAGTTTTGGCGCCCAACCGGCTGCGAGCATCGCTGCGAGCGATCCCCATGCGATCGTGACAGTGAGGATCAGGGTGATCCACGCCTTCTTACGATTCATCGTCGTCCCCGGTCATCCGCTCTGCAACCGCCCGCTTGACGATGCGCATCGTGTGTCCTCCAAGATCAAGCGTGAAGGTGTCGTCGTCCTCATCCACGATGTGACCGATGATGCCACCGATGGTACGAACCTCATCACCGACGCTGACACTTGAACGCATCGCCTCGGATTTTCGACGGCGGCGCTTCTGGGGAAGGATCAACAGAACGTAGAACAGACCTCCCATGACGACAAGCGGAAAGAGGAACGCCAGGGCGTTGGTCCCACCGTCTGTCTGTGCGAACACGAGCGTGAGAAATGTTACTGATGCGATCACGGGGTGGTCTCCAAGAGCGATCTGTCGGCTCCGTGCGGAACGAGGGGATGGTAGGAGACTAAGGAGCAATACACGCTGGAATGCGCTGATCAACGTATGTCATCGTCGGACCTGCTGCATGTCCGACCCGCCCACTTCTAGCCGCTACCGCTCTGGGACCGACGCCCGATGACCTCACCGCGGAAGCTTGCAAAGGAGCCTGTCTCGATCGATGTTCGGATATCTGCCATCAATCGGTACGTGTACGACAGATTGTGCAGAGTGAGTAATCGATCAGCTGTTGCTTCGTGTGTTCGGTGAAGGTGTCGTATATACGCCCTCGAGTACCGACGACAAGCTACACATGAGCAGCCATCCTCGATCGGTTGAGAGTCATGCGCGAACTCGAGTCGCTTGATAGAGATGTCCCCTGTCCTGGTGAGTGCCTTGCCGTGGCGGGCCAGTCTCGTGGGAAGTACACAATCGAACAGATCGACACCATGTGCAACAGCGTCGAGCAAACCCTCCGTGTCCCCGAGGCCCATGACATAACGTGCAGCGGTGTCGGGGAGCTCGGGAATCGTCGCTTCGATAGCTGTGACACGCTCATGCGGGCTCTCACCGACAGCGAGTCCTCCGATGCCGTAACCCGGGAACCCGATGTTCGCGGTTTCACGCGCAGAGATACGGCGAAGTTCGGCATCGGCTCCACCCTGGACGATCCCGAAAAGAGCCCGATCAGATCTTGTCTTGGCGTTCTTGGATCGCTCAGCCCACCGCAACGTTTGACGCATTGCACTATTTGCATCTTCGTAGGATGCCGGAAGATTGACGGGTACATCGAGGACCATCGCGATATCGGCGCCGAGCGCCTCCTGTACGCGGACTGATCGCTCAGGGCTGAGGGTGACACGCGATCCATCGTAAGTGGACGCGAAAACGAGGTTCTCTTCGGTGATCTGAGGTTTGAGAGATAACACCTGATAGCCACCGGAGTCGGTCAGGATCGGACCGTTCCACGCCATGAACCCATGGAGGCCTCCCTGTCCCTCGACGATGGTCTCCCCTGGACGCAGCATGAGGTGGTACGTGTTCGCGAGAACGATCTGTGCGTCGAGCCTCTCGAGGTCTTCGGTGTCGATCGTTTTCACGGACGCTCTGGTACCTACCGCCATGAAGTTGGGCGTTTGCACATCACCATGAGGTGTCGTGAGGATCCCGGTCCTGGCATCCCCGTCGGTCGTGGCGGTTCTGAAAGTGACAGGCTCACTCATCGGTCGATCTCGAGATACATCGCATCACCGAACGATAGGAAGCGATAGCCCCGATCGAGAGCATGGGTATACGCTTCCCTCCACCGTTCGCCCATGAAAGCTGCGAGCATCACGAGGAGGGTTGTCCTCGGGGCGTGAAAGTTGGTGATCATGGCGTCGACCACACCAGGTTGATAACCGGGGGCTATGAAGAGATCCGTGGGTCCGTTGTAGGCGGATATCGTGCCATCGGTTCGGGATGTCGACTCGAGAGCCCGCACGACTGTGGTTCCAACTGCAACAACCTTCCCACCTCGATCCCGCGCCTGTGCAACGGCCTCAACGGCCCGTTCGCTGACGTCTATCCGTTCGGTATGGATCACGTGATCCATCACGTATCCATCGCTCATCGGGCGGAATGTATCGATCCCCACTTCGAGGTTCACAGCAACGACCGTGATGTCACGCGAGCGGAGACGTGTGATGAGTGCTGGTGTGAAGTGCAGTGCCGCCGTTGGTGCCGCTGATGAGCCGAGGTTCGTGGCGAACATCGTTTGGTAACGAGACGAATCGGCGAGATCGCCATGAAAGTACGGCGGCAGCGGGAGCGTCCCCGATTCCTCGATCGCGGTCTCAACGTCACCCGCAGCCTCAACGCACACCGTCACGACACCGTTCTCAGGTTCGGTGAGAAGGCGTATCTCAATGGCTCCACAATCCACGATCGAACCCGCACCCAGTTTGTTCGCTGGCCGCACCAGGGCCCGCCACCTTTCCGGATCGACTCGTTGGGTGAGAAGAACCTCTGTCCGGCCCCCGCCGGGTCTTCGGGTTCCCATGAGACGTGCCGAACGGACCTTCGTCTCGTTCACAACAAGAAGGTCTCCGCTCGAAAGGATCGAAGGCAGTTCCGCAAAGTGGCGGTCCTCGAGTCCGTCAACCAGGAGAAGCCGCGCCGCATCCCGCGGCTCGATCGCCTCCTGGGCGATCGCCATATCGGGCAAGGTGTAGTCGAAATCGGATGTCTGGATGTCCATGTAGTGAAGAAAGTCGGGTTGCTAGAGCAATGTGCCCTGGTCACGTTCGATCGGCATATCAAGACCAAGGTGTCGGTATGCACGTTCCGTAGCGATTCGGCCCCTTGGGGTCCGTTGGAGGTACCCCTCGAGAATAAGGAACGGTTCGTAGGCGTCCTCCACCGTCTCGGGGTCCTCCCCGACAGCGATCGCCAGAGTTGAGAGTCCAACGGGTCCTCCTCCGAACTTCGAGATCATGGAACCGAGAATCGAACGATCTACCTTGTCGAGACCGGCCTCGTCGACCTCGAACACCTCGAGCGCTACGTCTGCGGTTGCGCCATCGACCGTTCCGTCAGCCCTTACTGCGGCATAATCCCGCACTCTGCGAAGCAGCCGGTTGGCGATCCTCGGGGTCCCACGCGATCTGCGAGCGATCGCCTGGCAGCCATCGGTTGTCACAGTAGTTTCAAGCAACGATGCCGACCGCTTCACGATCGTCGTCAGATCATCAGGGCCGTAGTAGTCCAGACGTGCCACGTATCCGAATCGGTCCCTGAGTGGTGGCGCAACCCGCCCGACCCGCGTTGTGGCGCCGACGAGGGTGAACCTCGGCAGATCGATCTTGATCGATCGAGCGGCAGGACCTTTTCCTACGACGATGTCGAGTTGGCCGTCCTCCATTGCTGGGTACATCACCTCTTCCACCTGGCGGGGAAGCCTGTGGATCTCGTCGATGAACAACACGTCGCCCGGCTCGAGGTTGGTGATCACGGCGGCGAGATCTCCAGGTCGATCGAGAGCCGGGCCGGATGTCGATCGGAACGCGGCACCCATTTCGGCCGCGACGATTGCGGCAAGGCTTGTCTTTCCGAGGCCTGGTGGCCCGGAGAAGAGGATGTGATCGACCGATTCATTGCGTACTGACGCTGCCTCGATCAGAATCGACAGGCGTTCCTTGAGTGCTTCCTGGCCGACGAATTCGTCCAACTTGCGCGGCCTGAGTCCAACTTCGATCTCGACATCGAGTTCGTCCGTGGCCTGAGCTGCCGACAGGAGCCCTTCTTCACGCATGAGCACCGGCTAATGAACTAGATGGTCTAGACGTCATTGTGCTCTCCCGAGTTCCTGAAGCGAGCGCTTCAACAACTCCTCAACAGAAAGGTCGTGTGGCATGGAAGCGAGCGTACCCCGTATCTCATCGGGTGCATATCCGAGACCAACGAGAGCCTCTCGCACCTCCGCTATCGGACCCGACGAAGAGGATCGTTCTGATATGACGTCCATCTTTGGGCGTAGTTCAACCATCAGTTTCTCTGCAGATCGTTTGCCGATGCCAGGGACGGAGGTGAGTGCAGCAGTGTCGTCAGACACAACTGCGACACGAAGCTGTTCGGGTGTCATGGTAGCGAGGATCGCCAGAGCGACCTTTGGACCAACGCCTGACACGCCGAGCAACAATCCGAACAGTTCCTTGTCCTCTGACGTTTCGAATCCGAATAGCGCAAGCTGATCCTCGCGTACGTGAAGATGTGTGTGGAGAACGACCTCTTCGCCGATCCCAGGGAGATCAGCAAGGGTCCGCGGCGTCACGGCTACGAGATAACCCACTCCTCCGACATCAAGCACGACACGCTCGTCCGTACGTTGGGAAAGAACACCCCGGAGCCGGCCGATCATCGGACTGAACCCATCGAGGCGGCTCCTGCATGTTGAACGTGGCACATGGCAATGCCAAGTGCATCGGCGACGTCCGCCGGTCCGTCCACCTTGGCGAGCCCCAAGCGCATCGCTACGACCGCGGCGATTTGCTGTTTGTCGGCATCTCCCGCGCCGGTTACTGCGAGTTTCACTTGCGATGGTGAGTATTCGGCAACAGCGATCCCTCGTGTGGCGATCGTGGCCATGATGACGCCGGATGCACGTGCAACAGCCATTGCAGTTCCTCGATTGCGGTTCACGAATACCTGCTCGATAGCGGCCATGTCGATGGGGTGGTCATCGAGCACTCCGATCATGTCCTGCTGGAGCTCAACAAGGCGCTCCGCAACGGTGGCTACCGGATCGGTTCTGATCACGCCGGCAGTCACGGCTGTGATAACTCCACGTGACGAATCCACGATCCCGTAGCCCGTACGCGTCAAACCAGGGTCAATTCCAAGAACGAACATATGTTCGAATCATAGGATGGGTGGAACGCATTGCCAACAATCGACGTGGCGTATCGAGCAGGAGGCACACGTGAAGGTGATCTCACGAGGGATGCGTCGCCCGTATCTATTCCAGACCGGCCAGAACCTCGTCGGGGATGTCGAAATTCGCGAATACCGCCTGGACGTCGTCGAGATCCTCGAGCGCGTCGACGAGTCGGAGCACTTTGGGTGCAGTTGCCTCGTCGACCGGAACTGACACTGATGGGAGGTATGTCACGTCGGCAGTGTCGATCGCTACACCAGCGGCCTCCAGCTCGGATCTAACCGTCTGGATGTCTGCGGGACTTGAGATTATCTCCCATTGATCTCCCTCAGCAGTGATGTCTTCTGCTCCCCCTTCGAGTGCCGCCATCATGACGGTGTCCTCGTCACCTGTAACGAGGATGTACCCCTTCTGTTCGAAGAGATAACCGACCGAACCCGGCTCCCCAAGGTTCCCACCGTTCTTGCTGAACGCCGAACGAACGTCGGACGATGCCCGATTCCGGTTGTCCGTGAGGATCTGGACGTAGAGGGCTACGCCACCTGGCGCGTATCCTTCGTAGAAAGCCTCGATGTAGTCGACCCCGTCAACATCGCCTGCGCCACGAGCGACGGCTCTGTCGATATTGTCCTTGGGGACTGAGTTGTCCTTCGCCTTCTGAATAGCGGTCGCCAGGGTCGGATTCGCTGAGATGTCGCTGCCACCCGTGCGCGCCGCGGATTCGATCGACTTGATCAGTTTGGCGAAGAGTTTGCCGCGTTTTGCATCCTGACGACCCTTGCGGTGTTTGATATTCGCCCATTTTGAATGTCCGGCCATACGATCCCCTCAGGATGCGTCGATAGATTCCACCAACATCTGGTGCAGACGCGTGTCGCCGGTCAGCTCCGGATGGAATGAGCTCGCAAGGATACGACCTTGCCGTACCAAAACCGGATGTTCGCATCCTTTGAGGTCAACGACGGTGGCGAGAATCTCCACATCGGATCCAATCTTCTCCATCCACGGGGCGCGGATGAACACTGCCCGCATCGGTTCGGCGAGTCCGATCACCGTCAAGTCCGCTTCGAACGAGTCGACCTGACGACCGAAAGCATTGCGCTCGACGACTGCATTGAGCACTCCGAGTTGTGGCTGGTGCCCCGACACGGTGCTCTCGGCGAGGAAGATCATGCCTGCGCACGTTCCAAGTGTTGGCATCCCCTGTTGGCATCGTTCGCGGATGGGTCCGATGAGACCGTATCGGTCGGCGAGCTTCCCTATCGTCGTCGATTCTCCGCCGGGAATCACAAGGGCATCGGCGAGTTTCAGATCCTCCGCGGTGCGGACCTCGAGCGTAGCGACCCCCATGGAGGTGAGCAGAGAGATGTGTTCCCTGAAGTCGCCCTGGAGTGCGAGTACCCCGACAGTCATGAGCCTCGGAGCTGCATCATCTCGGATTCGGGCAGCGTATCGATGTTGATTCCCACCATCGCCTCCCCAAGATTGCGTGATACCTTGGCGATCTTCTCAGCGTCCTGGTAGAACGTCGTCGCTTCGACGATCGCCTCTGCTCGTTCAGAGGGGTCGCCAGATTTGAAGATCCCTGACCCAACGAATACGCCGTCACAGCCGAGTTGCATCATGAGTGCTGCGTCAGCCGGTGTGGCGATACCACCCGCGGCGAAGTTCACGACCGGCAGTGTTCCCGATTCCGCGATCTCGCTGACGAGGTCGTACGGAGCTCGAAGGTCTCGGGCGGCGTTCATGATCTCGTCGGGCATCAAGGTCGTGAGGTTCCGGATCTGCGTGTTCATCATGCGCATGTGTTTCACGGCCTCGACGACGTTCCCTGTACCTGGCTCACCTTTGGTGCGGATCATGGCAGCCCCCTCGCCGATGCGACGCAGTGCCTCACCCAGGTTCTTGGCCCCGCACACGAACGGCACCGTGTAAGCGTGTTTGTCGATGTGATTGTCATCGACGGGCGAGAGCACCTCGGACTCGTCAATGTAGTCAACGCCGAGCGACTGGAGAATCTGAGCCTCGACGAAGTGGCCGATCCGTGATTTCGCCATGACCGGGATCGACACAGCGTTGATGATCGCCTCGACCTTTGCAGGATCCGCCATACGTGCGACTCCACCGTGAGCTCGGATATCGGCGGGTACCCTCTCGAGTGACATCACTGCACACGCGCCAGCCGCCTCGGCGATCATTGCCTGCTCGGCGTTGACGACGTCCATGATGACGCCACCTTTGAGCATCTCGGCGAGACCTCGTTTGACCTTTTCTGTTCCGTGTTGCGTTGTTGCGTCCGTCATCGCATGCTTCCCTTAGTCGCTGTAGTCCCAATTGTAGGAGAGTATGGCGGGATGCTGGTGACGTGATGGTGGAACACGGTGTCTGGCTGCCAGGGTCCGGTCACGTGCGATGGTGGGCAATCGCATCGGCGTAAGCCTTGAGATACCGGTCTGCCACTACGTGGCTGGAGAAGCGACGCACACGTTCCTTGGAAGCCTTGCTCAGCGTGCCCCGTCTTTCGTCATCACGTAAGACGTCCGCGATGCGGTCCCCGAGACCCGCAGCGTCTCCCGGTGCGACGATCTCGCCTGCGCCACCGAGCACGTGCAGAAACGCCGGTATACCGGAAGCGACGACAGCGGCTCCGGCAGCCATGCCCTCTGCAACCACGATCCCGAACGATTCGCCGCCAAGATTTGGAGCTACGAACACTTCGGCCTTGGCGAGTTCTTGCTGCTTCACCGCTTCCGTCACCCGTCCAAGGAAGGTGATTCCTGGGATGGTGATCTTGCGGTCGGCTCCAACCACGTGCAGTGTTGCGGCCGGGCAACGTCTGCGAACGATCTCCCACGCTTCGACCAGCGTATCGAGACCTTTCCGTGGGTCGTCTCTTCCGAGGAATACAACCCGTCCGTGGACCTTGTCCGGTCCGCTGTACCTTTCGAGATCGATTCCGTTAGGGATGACTCGCACATCCCCCAAGTGCACGACCGCCGATAACGACACAGGGCTCACGGTCGTGATGATGTCGAGGTGTGTCAGCACACGAGAGACAATCGGTGAGAGCGCCGAGTAGCTCGCTCTCGCCCACCTTGGAGGATCCGCGTGGAATGTCCCCACTGTGGGAAGATCTGTAATGCGCGCCGCTGACAGTGAAACGGTCGGCATCAGGGGTTCGTGGATGTGGACCACGTCAACACCGGCGACCGCCTCTACGATCCGGGCCCGCATCCTCGGATTGAACGAGATCGGTGTTGACGCTGCATTCGCCTTGACGATCCTCGCGGATCCGAGAAGAACCGCACCGTCTGGCCCCTCGGTACCTGGACCGAGAATCAAGGTTTCGTTTCCAAGATCGCGCAACCAGCCAGAGAGCTTCACGACCTGGTCCTGGACGCCGCCGGGCAATCCAAGATCGTACGGGCACACGAGGGCGATGTTC
This sequence comes from Actinomycetes bacterium, assembly GCA_023336815.1. Lineage (GTDB taxonomy): Bacteria > Actinomycetota > Acidimicrobiia > Spongiisociales > UBA5794 > JAMBLL01. The sequence continues at coordinate 15,408 of JAMBLJ010000208.1, read as the reverse complement.
ACTGAAGACCTTCATCGACTTCGTCGGATGGCCAGTTCGGCTGGAACAGATGCCATTGCGAGGGGCTATCACGCACCATCTCCTCCAGGATCCTCGTGAGCGTCTGGGCACCTGCGGCGACACGCTCGACCCTCGACGTACCACCAGGGAGTTCGACGGCATCGTGCACGACGATCCGGTGTCCCGCGCCCTGCCGAAAGTAGACAGCAACGGGGATCAATGCTGAGTCGGTCATCTCGGCGAGCGCCACAGGACCCGCAGGAACGTTCGTACGTTCTCCAAAGAACTCAACATCGATACCTCGACCGGTGACGTCTCTGTCTGAAAGCAGAGCGATCGCCTTCCCCTCCTTCAACCGGCGGATCAGCTTCGAACGTCGCTTCGGATCCGTGGTGAGGACGATGTCGATATCGAACTCGTTGCGTACGTCGACGAACCACTTCGTGATCAACTCGTTCGGGAGATCCTCTGCCACTGCAAGAATGGGCGATCCGATTTCGTTCGCGATGATCCCAGCGATCTCCCAGTTCCCTATGTGAGGGACGGCGAACACGATTCCACGTCCCTTGGATTGGGCAGCGAAGATCGGGTCGAAATTGATTCTCTCGACCCTGTTGGAGATCGCTTCCTTTCTTCTTGGACGGAACCAGAAGGTTTCCGTCCAATAGCGTGCATACGAGCGGAACATGCCGAGAACCGCTATATCGATCTCCTCGTCCGTTGCATCTGGACCGAGGACCCTCCTCATGTGACGCTCGAGGAGGGGACGCTTGTCGGTTGCCCGCCGATGCCATAGGTCGCCGCCTGTTTCACCGAGCCAGCGAACGGCCGGTTCGGGGAGGAGACCGAACAACAGTGCCGCGATACGGAATGGGATGTACGCGATCCAGGCTCTCACGCTTCGAGCTGCTGCCAGGTCTTCCGAATTCGCTGGATGACCGTGAAGCCAGTGAGTACCACGAACACCCACAACAGCGGCTCCATGATCGCCAGGCCTCCCCCGACGAACATCGTGCCGATGAGTATCAGAATCATCCGTTCAGCCCGGCCCATCCATCCACCCATGCCGTCGAGATCGAAGAGTTCGGCCTTGGATCGTACATACGGCACGAGCAAAGAGAAGGCGAGTGCCACAACGCAGAGAACCAGGAGTCTCGGCTCTGCGCGGAGGTAGACCGACAGTCCAACCCAGACGGCAATCTCACCGAATCGGTCAGACATCGTGTCGAGGAACGCACCACGGTCCGAGACGGTTCCTTGTCGCCGAGCGAGGGGGCCGTCGAGTGCGTCGAGGGCAACACCTGTTCCGGCGACCAAGCCTCCGATGAGGAGTGTGCCTGTCGCGATCAGTGCCGCGCCCGCGATCGTGACGAAGAGTCCAATGATGGTGACGACGGCCGGAGTGAAGCCCATTTTCGCCATGACGGCCGCCACCGGTTCGAGGATGGGTGCGACTCGTTTTCGTCCCTTGAGATCAAGCACAGATGCTCCTTCGCGCCGCAAAGGTACCACAGACGGCGACGGTCCATCCCTCCACTACAATTCTCAGTATTCAGGAGTCCCTGGATGATGCGTCTGAGGGACTCCCGCCTCGACGACGAAGGGTCTGATACGTATGAGCGAGAACACGGTTCACCTAGACCTCGGAAGCGGCCCAACCGGACTCGATGTCTATCAGTCCACGGTCGGCCAGCCTGGCTTCGATATTCGCAAATTACGCGCTACCACCGGGTATGTGACGTTCGATCCCGGATTCGGGAATACGGCATCTGCGCATTCCTCTATCACCTATATCGATGGCGCTGCAGGTGTCCTGTTGCACCGCGGGTACCGCATCGAGGACCTCGCTCAACAGTGTTCATTCCTCGAGATCTCCTATCTGCTGCTCTACGGGTCGCTACCCACTGCGGCAGAGCTCGCCACGTGGACCGATCAGATCGGATCACAGACGCTACTCAACGAGGAGATGCGTTCCTTCTTCGACGCATTCCCTCGGCGGTCACATCCCATGGCTGTCCTGGCGTCGGCTACGAACGCTATCTCGACGTTCTACGACGTTTACCGACGTCCGATGAGGGCAGACGAGATCGACGCAGGTGCGCGCACCCTTATCGCAAAGTTGCCAACCGTTGCCTCGTGGGCGTACAAGAAGTCGATCGGTGAGCCGTACGTGTACCCGGATGCGAAGCTTGGCTACGTGGAGAATTTCCTCCACATGATGTTCGCCACGCCCGTCGAGGAAACCACCATCGATCCCGTTGTCGTGAAGGCCTTGAACGTGCTGCTGATACTCCACGCGGATCATGAGATGAACTGTTCGACATCTACCGTCCGCGGTGTTGGTTCGAGCCGCGCGAACATGTTCACATCGGTTGCAGCAGGGATGGGTGCCCTGTGGGGTCCGCTCCACGGGGGTGCGAATCAGGCGGTCATCGAGATGCTCCAGGCGATTCATGACGACCCAGACGCAACTATCGAATCGACGATCGCTCGTGCAAAGGACAAGAATGACGAGTTTCGTCTGATGGGCTTTGGCCACCGTGTCTACAGCAATTACGATCCACGGGCCAGAGTTCTGGCATCGTTCGCTGAGGATGTCCTCGCAAGGATGGGACAGGATGATCCCTTGCTCGAAATCGCTCGGGAACTTGAGGCAGCCGCACTCAGCGACGACTACTTCGTTGATCACAAGCTCTTCCCGAATGTGGACTACTACTCGGGGATCATCTTCCGGGCGCTGGGTTTCCCATTGCGGATGTTCACGGTGCTCTTCGCGATCGGTCGTTTGCCTGGATGGATCGCACACTGGATGGAAATGAACCTTGATCCAGAGACGCGCATCATGCGTCCCCGCCAGTTGTATATAGGTGAACCAGAGCGTCCGTTCCCTGCACTCGACGATCGCTGAACCGATTCCATCTTTGTCCTCCGCCGCCGTGAGGCGGGGTCAGGGTGCGGCCACGGCCTCCTCATAGATACCCGTGACATCACCGGTGAGGGCATCGATGGTGACGAGGGCCTGATGGTCTGGTGTCGATCCAGCGGCGAATACGAGCACCTGCCACACAGGTTTCGCTAACGCGCCACGGAAGCCGAGCGTCGCCGATCCGTGACCGAAATCGAACGATGCCGCGTCAGCAGCCAGACCGATCGCATCCATGTCAGTGATCTTGATCTTCCACCCACCGGCGAACGAGTACACCGCGATCCCTACGAGAGGTACGACAGCGAATACCCACATCTCGTCGACCCCCGAAGCGACAGTGAGATACACGGCGACCGCTGCCATTCCAAGGTACACGGATCCTGCTCGCCGTCGTTTCGCGGTGTCGAGCTGGCGGTACGGGGATACCCCATATCCGGTGTCATCACCCAACGGCATGTCACCCGTCACGTTGCGTTATGCCCCGTCCTGGAACGCTTCGCGCACGACTGCGGCGTCAAGGGCAGGGTCACCATGGCGGCGGTGCCAACGGTCCCAAAGAACCAGCATCGACGGAAGCACGAGAACCGCTGCGAGCAATGCGAGCAGAATGGTGTATGAGAGGACGAACCCGAACTGACGGAACGGAATAGTCGTGGAGGTGACCAGGATGCCGAACCCGAGAATCGTTGTGACCGCGGAACCGGCAAGCGCACCGCCCGTATGCGTCAAGGTTTGCTCGATAGCTTCATTCTCGTTTGGCCAAGTGAGCCGTTCCTCAAGGTAACGGTGGGTGACGTGGATCATGTAAGGAATGCCAATGCCGATGCCGAGCGCCGAGATGGTCGCGGTCACCGGACCGAACGGGATACCGAGTCCTGCCATGATCCCGAACACAAGGATCACGACCATCACAACGGGAAGCGTCGTGATAACACCAAGCATTGGCCGTCTCGACTCGAAGAAGAAGTTGATAACCAGGAGCAGGAGCGCAGCACCCATTGTGAGAAGTAGCGACGAGAGCTGCGAGTCCGTAAGGCTCTGGACAACCAGATTGTTGATGATGAACGTCGAGGTCGCAACCGACTCGAGTCCAGCCTGGTCGGTCACCGCGAACGCACTATTGAGACCCCACGCCAGGTCTGCAGCGCCTGATTCGCCTGCCACAGTATCGAAGTTGAAGAGAGCCGCCGTGTATCCGTTTGCGTCAGCAGCTAGCACGCTTGCCATTGCAGCAGGATTCGCGGCTACAGCAGCGTCGTACAACCCTCCGAGGTTCGCATCTGGAGGGAAGGTGCCCTCCTGGAATCCAGCAGCTTGCGCTGCGGCGAGCATTGTTGGTTCGGCAGTAGGTAGGTCCGGATCGAGGAATCCAAACATCACGCCCACGAATGTCTGGCCGGTTGCAACGGTTTCACCCGTCGGCAGCGTGATGGTCTGAACATCGCCCACGTCGCTCGAGTCGGTATAGGCACCGACCATCGAGTTCCACGCGGCGCCTGTTGCCACCTCTCCCTGGACGAGTACCGAAGTTGTCTCGGGAAAGTCGAATCGCTCGCTCACGGTCACGGCAGTGTCTCGCAGCGGTGAGTTGGTAGGTACGAAATCAAGGAAAGAGAACTCTGTCGAAAGCCCTGTCATGGCGTAGGCGCCAATCCCCGTCAGCAGCACCGCAACGACGATCGTCGCTGTAGCGAACCGTCGCGGTAGCACCGCAGTCTTGCCGATGAGCTTCGGAAGTACGCGTGAATCACCCGTTTCGAGTCCGCCGGTATCGAGCGTTTCCGCCCGCTCAGCTTTACGATCGAGAAGCTCTCTGACTGCAGGCACGAACGTCAGCATGAGGACGAACGACGCGGTGATTCCGACGGCCGCTAGTTCGCCGAACTCGGCGAGAGCCGGAAGATCATTGGTGACGTTCGTCAGGAAACCGACAGCTGTGGTCAGTGTCGCCAGTACGAGGGCAACACCAACGGTACGGATGGCCGTTCTCATCGAAGCGTCCACTGAGCCGCCAGCCACGAGTTCTTGTCGATATCGCGTTGTCATATGGATTGAGTAGTCGACTCCAAGTCCGATAAGCAGAATCGGCAGGATCTGCGCCATCTGGGACATGTCCTCGAATCGCAGGAAGCCGTATCCGTTCATCCACTGGATCCCGATACCGATCGTGAGGAAGGTGAGGAGTGTGTCAGCCGTGGTGCGCCGGAGTCGACGCGCGGTGAACGTCCACATCAGGAAGGCCACGAGGTAGAACCCGAGGGCTGCGAGCAATACCGGTCCAAGTTCGAGATCCCCCCACGCCTCGGGAAAGAAGTCGGGAAAGATCTGCGCGAGGCCTGGAACTATGGCGATACCTGATCCGATAAACATGAGAGCTAGACCGGCGAAGTACACCACACGGTCGCGGCTGCTCTTCGGTTTCACCAGGAAGATGATCGCGAGCACCAGGAGAATGATCAGCGCTGCTGCGGCGAACAATCGCGCGATCTCCTTTTCGAATTCGGCAGAATCACCGAAGATCAGCTCCACACTGAACGGATCCATCGTGATCGAGTCCGGCGTCGGCGCAAGGGTTACCGCTTCGGCGAACCCCAAAGCTCGGGCTGCCTGTTCATCGAGATCGTCGGTCGAACGGTAGGTGACGGCGCTCAGTCCAAGCTCTGCCGTTGCGGTCTCGAGATCTGCATCCTCCGATAACAAGGCCACGAGGAAGGATCTGAACTGAGAAGGCACCTCTTCGAGACCTGCTGTGTACAGCGCCTTGACCTCAGCATCGCTGGTCGGAAACGGAGCACCGTTTTCGACAGCAAGAAAGACCGGCACGAGATAGCTCAACACGGCAGGGGTCTGATCGAGATCGACGAGATATTCAGCTGTTTCGCTCGCACGAACAGTTTCATCGAGCGACACGGCAGCCTGTAACGCCTCCAACGTGATGGCGTCACCGCTCGCTGACGTCGTGAGGACCTGCATCCGAGATACTGCACCAAAGGTGTCGTTGATGTAGGTCGCAGCTGTCAGCTCCGGAGCTTCCGGAGCGAACGAAGCATTCGGATCGTCCGTAGGTTGGAACTTGCTGGCGAAGCTGCCAAGGATCATCGTGATGACGATCGTGACCGCGATCACGACCCATGGAGCCTTTTGCACCGCCGTTGCAAGGGCGTTGACGAGTGTTTTCACGCAGATTCCTCCGACTCAAGAATGTCGATTGTGCCTTCCGCCGGACAGGATACCGGAGCCATGTATCGACTTACGCAACCTGCGGACTACCTAGGCGGTCGCGCCATCTCCGCAAGTTGGGCAACCGCTTCGACCACTGGGATACCGCGCTGCTCCGAGTCCTCGCCTCGAAGTCGGAGTCCAACAGTGGAGTGCTCGACGTCGTTGTCCCCCACAACGATCACGGCAGGGTGCTTGCTTGTGATCGCTCGCCGGATCTTCTCACCCACGGTTTCGTCCGCATCATCCACGTGTGCACGAATACCAACACCAAGCAACTGATCACCAACAGACCGTGCGTATTCGGCGTGTCGATCTGCCACGGGGATCACGGTTGTCTGTACGGGGGCGAGCCACATCGGGAAAGCCCCCGCGTAGTGTTCGACGAGAATGCCAACGAACCGCTCGACCGAACCGAGCAATGCTCTGTGGATCATCACGGGACGTTCCCTCGTGTTCTCGTTGGTCGCATATTCGAGTCCGAAGTTCTCCGGCTGGGCGAAGTCGACCTGAATCGTGCTCAATTGCCATCTTCTGCCGATCGCATCCTTGATGTGGATGTCGATCTTGGGCCCATAGAACGCTCCCTCGCCTGGTGCGAGCTGGTAGGACAGATCAGCACTGTCGAGTGATGCCGCGAGGTACTCCTCGGCCCGTTTCCACGCCTCGACATTTCCTACGTATTTGTCGGGTCTCGTCGAGAGATCTGCCTCGAACTCGTCGAATCCGAAATCCCGCAGCACCATCAGAACGAAGTCCAACAGCCGCTGGAGCTCTCCGGCAAGATCGGTTTCCGTTGTGAAGATATGGCTGTCATCCTGTGTGAACCCACGTGCCCGCATCAACCCGTGGAGTACACCACTGCGTTCGTACCGGTACACCGTTCCGAGTTCGAACAGCCTGAGCGGAAGCTCTCTGTAAGACCGGCTTCTGGCGCGGTAGATAAGGATGTGGAATGGGCAATTCATCGGTTTGACGAAGTACTCCTGGCCAGGTTTGCCTTCCCCACCGTCGAGCTCCATCACCGGGTACATGCCATCGCGATAGAAGTTGAGGTGGCCCGAGGTCTCCCAGAGATCTGCCTTCGCGACGTGGGGTGACACGACGTACTCGTAGCCGTGCGTCATATGTGTGCGGCGCGAATAGTCCTCGATGGTCCGCCTCAGGATGCCACCTTTGGGGTGCCAGACCGCCAGTCCGCTTCCCAGCTCTGAGGGAAACGAGTAGAGATCCAGTTCGTTTCCGAGCTTTCTGTGATCACGCTTGGCAGCTTCTTCGAGCTGGACGAGATACGCATCCAATGCTTTGCGTGACTCCCACGCTGTTCCGTAGATCCGCTGGAGTTGGGCTTTCGTCTCATCCCCTCGCCAGTACGCACCAGCGGAGCGCATCAGCTGGAACGCCTTCAGCCTGCCCGTCGAAGGTACGTGGGGACCCCGACACAGGTCGAGGAAGGCATCATTGCGGTATGTGCTGACGGTGTCACCTTCCACGCCCTCATCGGCATCGACACCGGCGATGATCTCGCGTTTGAACGGATGATCCTCGAATTGGACGAGCGCATCGGCTATCGAAAGTTCGTCTCGTTCGAACGGCTGGTCAGCAGCAACGATGTCCGCCATCTTCGCTTCGATGCGTTCGAGGTCGTCGGGTGTGAACGGCGCATCGACGCTGAAGTCGTAGTAGAAGCCGTCCTGGATCGCCGGACCGATAGCGAACGTGGATCCGGGAAACAGTTCGAGTACCGCCTGAGCCATGACGTGTGCTGCTGAGTGGCGAAGCACGTGACGTCCCGCCTCTGTGTTGTCTGTGATAATCGACACCGTGGCATCGTGGGGGATCGGCCGGTGGAGGTCGTACATGGCGCTGTCAACGGTCACAGCGACCGCCGCTTTAGCAAGACGTGGACCGATGTCAGCGGCTACATCGTATCCCGTGACACCATCCGGCATGGTGCGCTCTGAGCCGTCAGGGAGAGTGATGCGTATTGACACGGTATTCGCTTTCGTCGAGAGGAGTGCACAAGGCTACCGCACCTCGACTCCATCGTTGAGGTCGCCTGAACGTCGCATTGCGCTCTGTGTCTCTCAACGTGTCACAATGGATCTCGTCGGGAGGCACCGTACTGGAACCGGAAGATATCGCTCGCGGGATCGCAGCTGGTGGAACTGTTCAGCAGCTCACCGCGACCACATCATCGAGCGGTGCGAACCAGGTCTTCCGTGTATGGCGGTCGGGCGGGACGGCGGTCGTCAAGATCTACGGATCCGATGCGCGTGAGCGGCGAGAGCACCACGCGCTGAACGCACTCGACGATCTGGAGAACCTGCCTGTCATCCTCGACAGCGGCGCAGACTCCGCAACACACTGGATCCTGTTTACCGATGCGGGACGCTGGAACCTACAGAGCCTTCCTGAGAATCCAGGTCTCGCTCGGGCGGCAGGCGAGATCCTGCAAGAACTCCATGCGCACAGCACTGCGGCTGTCACCAACCTCACACGGGGCATCGATCAGGAATGGGTGTCGGTCGACTTCCAAGCGACACTCAGACGCGTCGATCGGTACCGGGGTCGGATCGGTCTGAGTGCGGAACTCGTGGAGGCAGCGTTCGATCTCAATGCTCCATTCGCATCCGAACCGGTAGTAGCTCACACCGATCCGACGCCACGCAACTTCGTTGTGGATGACGCGGGGAAGATCACATTGATCAGCTGGGAATGGGCGACCCTCGCTCCCCCGGAATGGGATCTCTCTCGGGCACTGTGGAGTGTTGGGGTGCACGCGGGTCCGTCAGCCGCTGCTGCGCTTGTCGAAGGATATGGCCGGTCTATGGATCTCGTTCAACTCGACCGGTGGATCGTCTATCACGCCGCACAGGCCCTTGTTTCTGATGTCGAGCGCAACTTGCTGTCTCGCCCGAGTAGCTCTCCATCGAACCTGGTTCATGAATTCAGCCGCGCGGTTCTTGGCGCAGGTACACGCTAAATACCGGGGTTTTTCGCGCTCTGTGCCAACATTGCCCCAACCGATCAAGGGAGCGCGATGTTGGAGATGACACTCGCAGCAGTATTCGTCACCGTTGCACTCGTTGCAATGGGTGGAAAGAGGGTTGCACCACAGGGATCGGCGTCGCTCATTCGCACAGCGATCGATGACTCAAGCGACCTGCCATGTCCCTGGTGTCTGGCCCAGACCCGCGAGGCGGACAACCATTGCCCGACGTGTGGTCAACGTTTTGGCTGACCGGCGCGTTCGAACTCTCGATTTGTCCTGACGGTCTGCATACCGATCGATCGATACAGATGTATGGCCCCCTCGCTTGCCGTATCGACCCATAGTGTTCCTCGCTTTACTGCCTTGAGGTCCGCCAGGTGGGCGAACCCCGCCATGACGAGAACCCTGCCGAGACCTACTCCCTGGTGTGACGGCGCAACTGCAATCCGATAGATCTCGCCGTCCCCGTCGGGGTGCACTCGTGTCCAGCAGAATCCGTTCACACCCGCTTCATCCTCAGCGATGATCAACCCGCTGTCTTCGAACCAAGAAGACCGGGTCGTCGCCGCGAACTCTCCCATTGTCAACCCACTCGCCTCCCGATGGTCACTGAAGGCATCATTGTTCACTGAGACCACCGCAGCTGAGTCCTCGTCGGTGTAGGTACGCAATCCGAACACGTGATCCGGGAGCCCCTGTGCGTTGCGCAAAGGCAGATCCACAGTCATATAGGCAAGGGATCGCTTTGCCTCATACCCCAGCTCCTCGAGGGCCCTGTCCAGTGACACTCGCTGAGACCAGACCGACACGTTCGCGTTGGAGGGCACGAGGGAGGTGGTTGCCTCGACGACCGCTTTCTCGAATGCCGGAAACCGCATCGACCGCTCCACTGCGGTTTCCAACGCAACGCGTACATCCTCCTCGTCGTTGTGGCTGGCTATCGATCCCACGGCTCTGATCACATCGTCCTCGGCGATCACGACATGGCCGGTTGCATCCTCAAGCGATGGAACTTTGGCATCGCTGATTGGGTTGTACCCGTCTGCCGATGCGAGCTCGGAGAGAAAGTCGAGAATGTTTTGGTCGATCGTCACTCCATGGACGATAGGTGGCGTCGGCATCGGAACAACCCACGACTCGACCCGCAAGTCGGATAGTCTCCCGGTCGTGAGCAAGGTAGGTCTCGTTCTTGGCGGTGGTGGTATCACAGGCGCCGCGTTCCATTTCGGAACACTTCTCGCCATCGAGATGGCGACCGGGTGGAATCCGAACGACAGCGAAGTGCTCATCGGCACATCTTCAGGCGCCTTCGTTGCAGCAACGATTCGTGCGAATTCCCTACATCTCAACGCTTTTGCAGGAACGGGCGACACGGAGGAGGAGATCCACGAGTGGCTCAACGGCTACCTGTACCGGCGCGGCACCCCCCGTGGCGCAATTCGATGGATCAGGAAGGGTCTGATCCCTGCGATCCGGAAACCGAACCTCTATGTGACGCTTGGGAGCCCGGGGCTCTACCGGACGGAGGGTCTTGCGGAGTGGGTGACGGATATCGCTGGAGATCTCGCCGCATCGTGGCCTGAGAAGCCGACGGCGATCGTTGCCTACGACGTTGAAGCCCGGACTCGCACACCTTTCGGTACCGAAGGCGCACCTGAGGTTTCACTTGCGGACGCCGTCGCCGCCTCGAGTGCCGTGCCTTTCGTCTACGAGCCTGTCAAGATCGCGAACCGCTGGTACGCCGATGGAGGTCTTGCTTCAGGTACGTCGGCCGATCTCTTGCTCGCCCACCCCGATCCTCTCGATCTCGTCCTCGTGATCGCACCCCTTGCCGCAACGGAACCACGCAAACGTGGGCGGTTCTACGAGGACATGTTCGACCGTGCTGGCCGAACGGCGCTCGCAGCCGAGTTGGCATCGATTCGCTCTGCATGGCCTGAAACTGAGATCCTCGTGCTACGCCCCGACGAGACGGTCCTCGACATCGCCCGACCGAATCCGATGTCGGTAGGTGCTGCGATACCGGCCTTTCTTACAACGCTTCGATCCATGAGGTTCGAACTCGCTCGACCATCGGTCTGGAGCGTTCTAGAGAACCACCTCGGCGTCGTCGTCAGATAACACCTCGACCCATTCGGCTCCACTCGGTCTAAGCTCCCCGCCATGCCTGATACTGACTCACCCAACATCGAAGGCGATTTCGACGAGCCCAAGGGTCTCTTCGCCTCCAACGACAGGATCGAACTCGTTGCGACCATCGCTCTGGCGATCGCCACCATCCTCACAGCGTGGTCCGCCTTCGAGGCAGGAAAGTGGGGAGGCACGCAGGCCATCAACTTCAGCGAGGCAGGTGCAGCGCGCACCGAGTCGACGAGGGCTGACACCGCTGGAGGTCAACTTGTTCAGATCGATGTCGCGATGTACATCGACTGGATCACGGCCTTCAGCAATGAGACGAAGAGCGGTGAGATCACATACGCGCCTGGCACACCGTTCCAGCCCACCGACGGCACCGTTACCGGCTTCCTCTACAAGCGATTCCGCGACGAGTTCGTCCCCGCGTTCGATGCATGGCTCGCTACCGATCCGATCCAGGACGAGGACGCCCCAAAGACACCGTTCGTCATGAAGGCGTACGTTGTCGCGAAACAGGTAGAAGCGCAGGAACTCGCGGTCCTGGCGGACGAGAAGGCAACCCTTGCTCGTGAAGCGAACCAGAATGGCGACAACTACGTCCTCACGATGGTCTTGTTCGCATCGGTTCTTTTCTTCGGTGGTGTCAGCACCAAGCTGGTCAGGCGCCGCAATCGGATCCTCGTGGTGTCCTTCGGTGTGGTGATGCTCGTTGGTGGCATCTTCATCCTTGCAACGCTCCCGATTCTCGTCTAAACATCATCCAGACGAGGCTGAGCCTCCGGTGGGGTTCTGCAGGACGGATCGAGAAAGTTCGATCGCCCCAATGACACCTGAGTCGTCTCCCAGGCCGGGCGAAAGAATTCCAGGACCCCCCTCGGCGAAGGGCACGGGAGGGTATCCCCCGGTTACCTCTTCAAGGTGACCCGCGATGGCCGTGTGGAACTCCGGAAGCCTTGAGACGCCCCCACCGACTACCACCTGCGTCACAGGAACGACAGCACACAGGCCAGCAATCCCCTGCGCGACGTACCACGAGATCATGGCTACGGCCTCGTCCGTACCCGGGCCGAGGGCATCGGCGGGACTCCCCCACCGTTCGTTGATGGCAGACCCTGAGGCCATGCCTTCAAGGCATCCGCCGTGGTACGGACATCCACCGGCATAGGAATCGTTGGGATGCCTGGGTACCCGAAGGTGCCCGATTTCGGGATGGTTGGCACCGGAGATGACACCTCCCCCAGCCCACACTCCTCCGCCGATTCCGGTTCCGATCGTCAGATAGGCAGCCTCGTCCGCTGTTGCAGCACCCCACCGGTGCTCGGCGAGGAGTGCTGCGTTGACATCGGTGTCGAGCGCGATCGGTGTCTCGAGTTTGCCTCTGACGCCCCGAACGATATCCACTCCTGACCAGCCAGGTTTCGGAGTGTTCACCAAACGGCCGAAGTTCGGGCTCGAGGGACGAAGGTCGATCGGTCCAAACGTGCCGATGCCAACGCCGCTCAGACTCCGACCACGGGTAGCGCTGACGATCGCATCACGTACCGCACCGAGAGTCGACTCGGGTTCGCCCGTGGCGATGGTCGTCCTTGCCTCGAGGTCGGGTCCACCTGTGCTTGTTCCGACGACGATCTTCGTTCCACCGAGTTCGACACCAACGTGGAGCGGTTGGGCGGCCATGATCCCGCTGTCAGTTCCGGGCCGTTTTCAAATGCTCCGCGATGACGAACGCCAACTCGAGCGCCTGCCCGGCGTTGAGCCGTGGATCACAGTGTGTGTGATAGCGATCGGCGAGGTTCTCCTCAGCGACGTTCGCCGATCCGCCAGTGCACTCGGTGACATTCTTCCCCGTCATCTCGAAATGCACGCCACCGGCATGTGTACCGAGTGATCGGTGGATGGCGAAGAACTGTTCGACTTCGGATGCGACCTTCGCTACGGGCCGCGTCTTGTAACCCGTTGAGGAGACGATCGTGTTGCCGTGCATTGGGTCACAGGACCACACGACATCGAAACCCTCCCGCGTCACCGCTTCGATGAGCCCCGGTAGGTGGTCGGCTATTCCTTCAGCACCATGGCGGGTGATGAGCGTCAAACGTCCAGGATCATTGTCGGGATCGAGTACCGAGATCAGCCGAACGAGTTCGTCGGGTGTCATGGAAGGTCCGCACTTGAGACCGATCGGGTTGTGAACACCGGTAAGAAGTTCGACGTGTGCGCCATCGATCTGTCTGGTCCTATCGCCGATCCACAACATGTGGGCGGATGTTGCGTACCAATCATCGGTGAGGCTGTCGACTCGGATCAACGCTTGTTCGAAGCCGGGGAGGAGAGCCTCGTGGCTTGTGTAGAAGTCGGTCTCTCGCAGCTGACGGGCGGTCTCAGGTGTAAGCCCTATGGCCCGCATGAACCCGAGTGTCTGCTCGAGTTCGTTCGCAAGAGCTTCGTACCGTTTGTATTGATCGGTGTCATCGATGAATTCGAGGTTCCACCTGTGTACCTGTTCGAGGTTCGCCATCCCACCCTGAGCGAAAGCTCGAAGAAGATTGAGTGTGAGAGCTGACTGGTTGTATGCCTTGATGAGTCTCGATGGATCTGGCACACGAGCCTCGGCATCGAACGCGATCCCATTGACGATATCTCCGCGGTAGCTGGGAAGCGTGACATCACCCTGCGTTTCGAAGTCGTCTGAGCGAGGTTTTGCGAACTGCCCTGCCATACGTCCGACCTTGACTACGGGAAGGCCGGCACCGTAGGTCAACACGACTGACATCTGGAGCATGACCTTGAACGTGTCGCGGATCGTATCCACGTGGAACTCGGCGAAGGACTCGGCGCAGTCACCACCCTGAAGCAGAAACGCCTCTCCACGTGCCACTTCTCCAAGTTGTTTCCGAAGACGTCGTGCCTCACCCGCGAACACGAGGGGTGGCGATGACGCAAGTTCCTTCTCGACGGCCTCGAGCGCCGCAGAGTCGGGATACATGGGTTGTTGCAAGGCTGGCTTCGAACGCCAACTGCCGGGTGTCCAAGACATCGAGAGTCCCATTGCGTGAGAGATGGTTTGTCTGCGGACGGATGCTAACGGACGATCAACCGTCGTCAACCATTCGGGCGCTAGAAGACCGTCCGGCGCTAGAAGAAAGGCAGAACGTCAGAAACGATCGATCCAGTCGACGAGGTCACCGACGATCTCGTCCTTGTTCAGCTCGTTGAGAACTTCATGCCGTGCTCCCTCGTAGAGCTGGATGGTGACATCTTCTGTCGGCATGTCCCTGACCGCTTGCACCGATCGTCTATACGGGACGAACGGATCTTCCGTTCCGTGGAAGACGGCCACCGGCATGGTGAGTTTGGAGTTCCCTTCGCTGTAGCGGTCGAGGGCAGCGACTTCGGCCTCGAGGAGCCCCCGCTGATACTGCCCGTGATAGACAAGAGGATCGGAAGCGTACGCCGCACCGACGGCGGGGTCCCGCGAGATGGCGAGAGGATCGAACACCGTTTCAGGTAGTTCAGCCAGGGTGATCACCTGTCGTGCCCACGCCCAGTCCCCGATAACGGAGCCGCAGAAGGCGATTCCGGCGATCTCTTGTGGCCATGTCTCAGCAACGAGCGCCGAAAGCAGCCCTCCCATCGAATGTCCGACGAGCACAAGAGGGAGACCGGGGTGTTCGGCTCGCGCGACATCTCCCAGTGAGTGGAGATCGTCCACCACATGACCGAAGTCCGTGATGAGACCCGGGGTGCCGTCCGAGCGGCCGTGGCCGATGTGATCGTCGGCATATACAACGGCGCCACGAGCGCACAACGCGTCGGCGACATGGGCGTACCTACCGCCATGTTCGGCGTATCCGTGAACGATCTGGACGATACGCAACGGGTCCCCGTCGGGTTCCCAATTCCGGTAGAAAACCCTACCTTCGGTTCCCTCGAACATCGCCTCATCCATGGCAACAAGGATAGCGGCTGCACCATATGACACCGATTTCCAGAGGGCGCCACACGACGCATAGGTTCCCAATCCTTCGCTGCGCGCCTGCTCTTGAGCCTCCGTGGCGTCTCAACGGCCCAAGCGGAGCGGGGTTACAAGCGCACAGCGCCCACGACGAGCGGACAACGCATAGGTTCCCAATCC
>JAMBLJ010000207.1 GCA_023336815.1 Actinomycetes bacterium | reverse complement strand
TCGCGACTGATAGCGTTTCGTCGCGGATCAGCGTTCTTCGATACCGTTGATCGATCCCTGAGGAGGAGCGGTGTTCTACCTCATATCGTGATGGAAACCTCCGACCTCGCAATGGTGCGAAGCCTCGTATCGCGTGGGCTCGGTGTTGCGATCATTCCGCGGTCTCTTGCGGAAGCTGGAGGTCCACCAGTCAAGGTTGTCGAGGTGCGACCCGAACCACCGAGGCGTACCGTTGCCCTGACATGGAACGCACGGGGCGGTCGATCATCCGCGGCCGAGGCGTTCCTCGAGTTCGCGCTCAGATGGCTTAGCGATCCCGGTGGGGATACTGCCTGAGGTGTCGGCACTTTCGGGACGGTTACGAGCAACGATCCGAATGGCGTATCCCGAGTGCACGATCACGTTGTCACCTTCCTCGGCGTCGGGAACCATCACCAGATTGGTCCGGAGTGTTCGGCCGGGGAACTGGACCACGCCGTCGATCAGCGCGGGCCCTCGCGAGCCGATCGATATCACGACACCCGGTACTGCCACACACATGTCAGCCGCCCGTCACGTTGATCGATGTGAGCACCACGCCGCGGGCTTCGCGTGCGTCTTCATCGGTTGACTTCGTGACGATGACCGTTGCATTAGCCAGCAGTGGGTCTTGCATGAAGATCTCCATGTGTCTTTGCAATGCCGTCGGTTCCACATGGCTCAAGGCCCCTATCCGGATATGAAGTTCTTTGACAACCTCCGGGGCGTTGTCGCGCGCAACCTGCTCCGCCCTGGCCACGAGATCGAGAACGAGTTTCGATTCATGCACGCTGGAGCTCGTCTGCGACCTGGAGGACCGCATGGGCGACCTCTGACGACAACGCTGCACCATGGTCGACGTTGCCGGCCTCGATCCCGTACACCACAAGCGTCCTGGGGAGACGATCCATGGCCCGAGCGAGTTCAACGAGAGCAGCTGGACCGAACGAGTGTGTTGAAGCGAAGGTACCGATGGGGAGTTCATCGGTGCGGGCGTCGAAACGTTTCACCGTTCCGGGTGTGGAACCTGAGTGCATTGCGTCGACGATGACCACGTCGTCGTTCTCGTCCCAGATGTCAAGCATGTCAAAGGATCCTGTCGTTCGACGGCTTACCTGCCACTGGGTCACCTGTGCTGCAACCTCCCATCCTGCGGCGTCGTCGCCGCGGTCCGGATTGCCGATGCCGATCAATCTACGTGTCATGAGGTGTCCTTTCGGTCGACGGTGAGATCCAGAAAATGTGTGGCACACGAGATACAGGGGTCGTAGTTACGGATCGCCTGTTCAAGCTGCCACTGGAGTGTCTGATCATCCAGATGCGTCCGTCCGACGACGAAACGTTTGAGATCGTCCTCGATGGATGCCTGGTTCTGCGAGGTCGGCGGGACGATCTGGGCGTCGACGATGGTGCCCTTGCCGTCGATCTCGTACCGGTGATACAGAAGACCACGAGGGGCCTCGCTCACGCCGTGACCGACGGCGTCACAGGGCTCGACGGCGATGAATGGAGGTTCGGGGGGCGAGTAGGCATCGATGATGCGAAGTGATTCTTCGCACGCGTGCACGATCTCGACGGAACGAACGATGATGCTCTTGAAGGGATTCGACTCACCAGGTCTCAACCCGACGGATTCAGCCACGGCGCGAGCTCGTGGCGCGAGTTTGTCTGCGTTGAGGGCGAAGCGTGCCATCGGACCAACGTGGTACCTGCCCCTGAATTGCAGATCCTCGACCTGGTCACCTTCGATCTTCAGATACATTGCTCCCTCTCCCTCGACCCTTGCGAGGTAGTCGACAGCGATCTCACGAGATTCACCCATACGTATCACTCGCTTCTTTGAACTCCGGGGCATATGCGTTGAAGGTGCGCAAGGCCCTCACGAGTTGGGCGTCGTCGGCTCCATTGGTGTGCCAGGCGTCGCGCAGAGACGCGATGTTCGCGCTGTCAGAAGGACCGAAACACCCGTAGCAGCCGCGATTGAAAGCGGGGCAGAGTGCTCCGCATCCGGCCTGTGTAACCGGCCCCATACAGGGGACACCTTGTGACACCAGGATGCACGACGTTCCTCGCGTCTTGCACTCCACACACACCGAATGGGTGGCAAGGTTCGGTCTTCTTCCACACAGCAGGGCATCGATGGTCTCGATGAGCTGGTTCTTGTCTATGGGGCATCCACGCAACTCGAAATCGACAGAAACATGGTCTGACACGGGTGTTGATGTGGCCAGGGTGCTGATGTATTCCTGGTGGGCGTAGACGATCGAGATGAACTCGTCGATGTCGGCCCAGTTTCTCAGTGCCTGGATCCCGCCTGCAGTAGC
>JAMBLJ010000206.1 GCA_023336815.1 Actinomycetes bacterium | reverse complement strand
TCTTGGTGCAGTTGCGGCCTTCGGTGAGGTGGCTGGGTCGTCGACTGATACGTTCATCGTCGCAGGGTTTGTGTCGGGTGTTGTGTTGGTTGGTGTATCTGTGGTACTTGATGTGTTCCGTGACACCGATCGGGCCGGGATCTGGTGGCGTCCCATGGCTGTGACAGGTCAGGTGGCGCTTGTCGCCAGTATCGGATTCGCTCTCGCCAGCTGGACGCTGACGGATGCCATGTTGCTCGTTGCTGGGTTCTCCCTGTTCGAAGCTGCGGTTCTCGGTCTGTATGCGATCCATCGTGAGCGTGCCGAATTCGCGTGGGCTTCATCGGCGGCGTTTGGCGTGGCTGCGGCGTCAGGATTCCTAGGTTTCAGCCTGTCCGATACCGAGATGGCAGCATCATCACTCGTCATTGGCTCTGTGATCCTTCTCATGTGGACGTTCTTTATGCGCACCAGCGAAACCTCATCGAGGATCGCAATGTGGTTGTGGCCAGGATTCGTGCTCGCAGAGATCGCTCTCGCTTTTGGCGGTGTCGTGCTATTCGTTGTCACCGCGCAACCAGTTGGATCCTTTGCGGCCGCAGCGGTGCTCGCCGTCAATGCCTTGGCAATAGGCATCGTTGCCTCGGCTCGGCAACTGCAGATTCTTGCACTGGCGTCTGCAGGGTCCGGAGCTGCCGCTTATGTGGTCGCTCTGTACGGCTTCGAACCGGCACCAGTGGGTGCGACAGTCGGCACCTGGTTCGGGACGGTGACGTTCGGACTCGCCGCGGCATGGTTGAGCCGCCAGACCGGTGATCTTGCACGCATGTGGGCGAACGCCGCCGCGCTGGTGTTGCCAATCGGCGTTGTCGGCATGTCGGCGCAAGCTGTTGCCATCGAAGGCGATCTCATGTTGGCTGGCCTCGCTGCGGCTTCTCTCACGGCATCAGGACTGATCTGGTTGAACGAGGGGATCCTCGAGCCGCTACTCGTCGACGAGACCGAGTCACAAGGCAGGGATAGCAAGATGCTTGCGTCCATCTTCCTGGTTACCGGAATGGGGCTGCTTGCAGCGTCCTATCCGTCGGAAACTTGGAGTCTTGCTCCACTAGTGGCAACCGCTGGACTCGGCATCGTCGGTGCGTGGATGTGGTCCACGGACGAGACGAGAAGGGCCGCGCTGATGTCGTGGATCGGACTCTCTGCCGTAGCCCAACTTGGTGCGATATGGCTCTTTGGCGTGGTGAGTCCGCAATCATCTGCGGTTCTCGCCATGAACTCAGTCAGTTTCCTTGCCGTGGGAATCCTGGGCGTGAGGCACCGGATTGCAGTTGTCGGCGTCGTCGGACTGATCATTGCGTTGGCCGGACTTGCCGAAGACATGTTCGGTCTTGCCACCCACACCGTCATCGTCCTGGTTGCGGTCGCCGTTCTTGTGGTTCTCGAAAGCGAGCGTCTGTTGCGTAAGCACGAAGGGCGTGAATACACAGACATATTCCGCATCCTCGAGTGGATGGCGATATCTACACCGCTGATTCTCGCGGCACTCGAGATGCTTGACGACCTGAACTTCGGCTTGTTGCTCGTCGTCGAGGGTGTTGTACTCATGATCTGGGGATTCGAGTCACGGGTCA
Organism: Actinomycetes bacterium; assembly: GCA_023336815.1. Taxonomy (GTDB): domain Bacteria; phylum Actinomycetota; class Acidimicrobiia; order Spongiisociales; family UBA5794; genus JAMBLL01. The sequence continues at coordinate 1,454 of JAMBLJ010000206.1, read as the reverse complement.
GACGCAGAATGCTCGTCGGGCTGGTGGGCATAGTCACCGCCATAACGATCGGTGTGGTGATTCCTATCGTCAGCGGCGCACGGGAAGGATTTGGGAGCGGCGGATGGCTCATCATCGGAGCTGTGATGGCTGTGGTGCTCATCGTCGTTGGCTCGAACATTTCCCGATACCGGACGAGCTTCGGGCGCCACGTCGACCGGCTCGGCTCGATACTGGAGGAATGGGAATGAAGAAGTATGTGCCGTCGGGCGTTGCACTCGCAGGCACACTTGCAGCCATCGTGGTGACGTTGACATCTGACGTGAACGAGAGCGTCAGTGGGCTATTCGCATTCTTGATTGTTGGTGCAGGAGCGAGCACAGCCCTCCTGCTCTTCATAGTCGCCTTCATTGGTGAAGATGGACGTACGGTATGGCCGTCCCTGGCACTCGGCGGACTGGTCGTTCCGGTGATCGTGATCGTATTCGGGTCCGTGCTGTTCTACCCATTCCTGCTGATCGGCGAGATCCTCGTCGAGTGGATCGAAGAAGCCGATATCGCGCCTGGGTTCACCATCGAGCCATGGGCGCTTGCCCTGATCGCCGAAGTTGCCATCTTCGCTCCCGTTGTGGAGGAGTTCCTGAAGCCCTTCGGCTCGATCCTGCGACGTCCGAAGACCAGGAAGGACGCGTTCCTGTTCGGCGCAGCTGCAGGGATCGGATTCGCGATCATCGAGACATTCCTCTACGCATCCGGTGGTGTGCTCGGGCTCGACTGGATCGCCATCTCAGTGACACGCATGGCTGGTGTTGCGTTGCATCCGTTCGGGGCGGCACTTATCGCTGTTGCGGTATTCGAGCGTAAGAACATCATCAGGTCGTATTCCACCGCCGTCGCCACCCATGCGCTGTGGAACGGCGCGATAGCGGTGACGATCATCGCCTTCGCCGAGGAGGGACTGTACGCAGACAACCTCGTGTGGGGCGTGGCGATGTTTGGATTGCTCACAATGATCGGAACCATGATCTTTGTCGGTTTCCTGTCCATAGCAGTGGCCGTCCGTGACGATCAGCCTGTGAGATTCCTTGGAACCCTCGATCGGCTTGACCAACCCGAGGGGATTGGTGCGCTCGCGCTGATCGCTACAGCCGTTGCTTCCCCATTCGCGTTGGCGATGCTCGCCTTCCCTGCTTTCCTCGCCCTCTAACCCATCTTGCTCCCAGAAGGACGTAACCCAGGCTTCTAGGAGACTGCTGATAAACGGGGCCGGCGGGGTTGGCTTAGATGGGTGAGTATTACCGGGATGCCATACCAACCACGAAGACGACCTTCTACAAGGGCGAAGGACACTTCATCATGTACTCCCGAGCCAACGAGATCCTCAAATCGCTGTCACCCGCCTCCCACAGATCCCACAACACGTTCCGCTCAGAAACAGACAACCGTTCCATACAACACACCTCCATCGAGACAAG
>JAMBLJ010000205.1 GCA_023336815.1 Actinomycetes bacterium | reverse complement strand
TACGAAGTGTCGATGCCGGTGCGTTTCTCGATCGCACGTCTCAGCTTGTTGGATCGGGGTGTTGTCTACGCACTTGCTCACGTCCGTGGTGGCGGCGAGATGGGGAAGTCGTGGTACACCAATGGCAAGTTCGCACACAAGTCGAACACGTTTACAGACCTCATCGATGCTGCTCACGGATTGAGCGCAACCGGGTTGTGTGACGCGAGTCGGGTCGCTATTCGCGGAGGTTCTGCCGGGGGACTCACCGTTGGGGCGGCGGTCAACATGGCTCCCGAGTCGTTCGCTGCCGTGGTAGCCGAGGTCCCGTTCGTCGATGTTGTCAACACCATGCTCGACTCGAGTCTCCCGCTCACCGTCGTCGAGTGGGAGGAGTGGGGAAACCCAGCCATTGCCGCGGAATATCAGTGGATGCGTGGCTACGCCCCGTATGAGAACGTCAAAGACGTGGCGTATCCCCCCATCCTCGCCACGGCTGGACTCAACGATCCACGGGTTTCGTACTGGGAACCTGCGAAATGGATCCAACGTATTCGGAACCACTCGACATCGAATTGCCAGATGCTTCTGAAAACGGAGATGAGTGCTGGCCACTTTGCCCGATCCGGTCGGTACGACATGTGGGAGGACGAGGCGCTCGTTCTTGCGTTCGTCTTGACCCGGTTAGCCAGACGGCAGACAACAGACAACAGATAACCGACGGGCAACGCGGGATTGCTTAGGAAAGGGGCCCGGGTCGTTGCGGCTCAGCCGGGTGAGTCTTCGTCCGCGTTGTTGGCAGGCGGAGGTGACTCTTTCAGACGGCCGTCGCATACGAGCGTGATGTCATCACTCGACGCTTTCTGTGGGTCCACTGTTGGAGCGTGTACGAATCGGAGGTTCGCCCTGTCATCGCATTGATCGATGACATTGGTGTTGTCCTTCCATACCTTGAGAAGGACCTCGGGTTGTAGTTCTTCTGCACCCGGAATCGAGCGTAGATCGAGCTCATCCACCTCTGCCGTAACAAGGGCGAAGATGTCGACGTGTCCGACTTCCTTCTTCTCCCTTTTGAGGTCCTCGATCGCCGCGTCCTTTCGCTGCCTTGTCTGACGGCTCATCACAACGCCTATCACGATGAACGCAATGATCGTGGCCATGATTACAACGGTCATCCTTGTCTCTCTGCCCTTCCGTAGGCGTCCATGAATCGCTTGATGTCGTCCTCTCCCACGTACGAGCCGACATCGACTTCTATCACCTCGAGCACCTCGTCTCCTGGATTCTCCAGACGATGTACTTCTCCGGGTGGAATGTACACGGACTCCCTCGTCGGCACGAGTCTTGTTGCCTCATCGGTGGTGATGCGAGCCACGCCGCGAACGACGAGCCAGTGCTCGCTTCGGTGCTCATGGCGCTTCATCGATGTCTTGCCACCGGGATCGAGCCAGAGGTGGAGAACCCGATAGCCAGGACCTTTGTCAATGGTGCGGAAGCTGCCCCACGGGCGGTGAACGGTTCCATCGGTTTCGTACTCAGGGCGAGCGGCCTCCTTGAGCTGCGCGACGATCGCGTTGACGTCCTGTGCAGCGTCCATGTTCGCCACGAGCAGTGCGTCGGGTGTGTCGACGATGATGGTGTTGTCGACTCCAACGGCGGCCACGAGGCGGTTGCTCCCACGTACATAGCTGTTCGTCACGTTCACGGTTGCTACATCGCCGGAGATGACGTTGCCTTCGGGGGACCGCTCGGAGATCTCCCACAGCGATGACCACGATCCGACATCGTTCCACCCGGGATCGGTTGGTACTACGGCCGCACGGTTCGTGTGCTCCATGACCGCGTAGTCGATCGAATCGGCCGGACAGTTCGTGAATGCTTCCTCGCCGAGAGAGATCTTTAGACCAACTCGTGTTGCCGTCTGGAACGCCTCGCGGCTCGCCCGTGCGATGTCCGGTGCGTGGATTTCGAGCTCCTCGAGGTACCTCGAAGCCTTGAACATGAACATTCCTGAGTTCCACAGGTAGTCACCGGACGCAACATACGACGTAGCGGTATCGACGTCCGGCTTTTCCTTGAACTCAACAAGCCGTGACGCGCTGTCGGTGATCGGTTCACCCGAGCGGATGTACCCGTACCCGGTTTCGGGTCCCGATGGGCTGATCCCGAACGTCACCAGATAGCCGACAGCAGCGACCTCGGCGGCTGCCTCAAGTGCGTCGGCGAATGCCGATTCGTCCGTGATCGTGTGGTCGGCAGGTAGGACGAGCATGAGGTCGTCTGCACCACGTTCGATCACCTCAAGGGCCGCGACCGCCACAGCCGGTGCAGTATTGCGACCGACTGGTTCCAGGATCAGTCGGGTTTCGCTGTAGCCAGCACGGATCAACTCTCGCTGGATCGCATCGGCATGGTCGACGTTGGTGACGATGATCGGATCGACCCCCTCGGACATCACACCGTGAACGCGATCGATCGTCGCCTGGATCATCGAGCGATCATCCACGAGGGGGAGTAGCTGTTTCGGCTGGAGGCGACGTGATGCCGGCCAGAGTCTTGTACCCATGCCGCCTGAGAGCACGACGGGAGTTATTGTGTGTGCGAGAGCCATAGCTATCGCCAATGTATCGGGGTAGCGCAGCGAGACAAGGACCCTGTCACTCAATCGCCTCGGTTAGTTCCTTGACCTGCTGCTCCGACTCCCATGTTCCGAACACGGTGAGTACATCGTTGATCCGGATCGCTGTATCACCGTGCGGAACCAGTACCTTCGATCCGCGTCGGATCGAAACGAGCACGATATCGTCTGGCCAACTAACGTCAGCGATCATCTGGTTCGCTGACGTTGAACCTTCATCAACGGTGAGTTCGAAGAAGTCAGCGCCCGGTTGCGAGCGGATGCGCTTGCGCTCTCTGTAGAGCTCTCGACCCTTGGACATCGACAGCGCTTGTTCATACGCATTGACGACCGACACCCTGCGGAACATGCCGATGACCTTTCGATCGCCGCGGTCACTCAGTACAGGGAGACGTCCGACGCCCATCGATGCCATACGTGCAAGTGCCATGGAGACCGGCGCATCGGATGTGATCGTGATCGGGTCCTGAGACATCACCTCACCGATCGTCATCGTCATGCTTGGGCCACCACTCTTTGCGATATCGGAGAGGCTCAGAACACCGACGAGGCTCCCCATGTCATTGACGACCGGGGCACCGTGGTGGCTGGTCATATCGAAGAATTCTGCGGCTTCTGCGAGGGTTTGCCACGGATGAAGTGTCCCGTCGACCGGGGCCATGACGTCCCGGACGTCGACCGTATCCAGGAGGTCGATGTCCTCCGAGGTCGGCAGAGCGATTCCTTCTCTCAGCAGTTTGGCCGTATACGCTGATTCCGGGTGGAAACGATCACCCAGGAACGTGGACAGGGCCGCAGCAAGCATCAGGGGGAGTACGAGACCGTAGTTTCCCGTCAACTCGAACACCAGGATCACGGCCGTGAGGGGAGCCCTCGCCACGGTAGCGAGTGTTGCGGCCATTCCGACGACGACGAACGCTCCAACGTCAACGGACTCGATCCCTGTCACGGATTGCACGACGATACCGAAGGCGCCGCCAAGCGAACCGCCGATCACGAGACTGGCCATGAACTCACCGGCGGAGCCGCCTCCTTCCCGTGTCAACACCGAGGTCACGATCTTGGCCAGTGCCACGAGGCCGAGTGTCCACCAGAGGTACTGACCGGCACCCTCAAGACGCAGGAGGCCATTGAGGTAGCTAAGACCCGTTCCGAGAGAGTCGGGCCACATCACCCCAACAAGAGCCACACTCAACCCATATATCACGGGTTTCGACCATCCGGGGATGCGATGGCTCAACCGCCAGGTCGAAGCGAGGTCCTCGAACTTGAGGTAGAGAATACCGACGGCAACTGCGATCAGTGAAAGCAGGGCGTACAGGATGAGTTCGCGGGAATCGCCAAGATTGTGTGGGGGTGATGTCAGGATCAGTTCCTGACCGATCAGGATCTCCGTGGTAACGGC
>JAMBLJ010000204.1 GCA_023336815.1 Actinomycetes bacterium | reverse complement strand
ACCCAGTAGATGTCGTCTACATCGTGAAGCTCCGTGGATTGGAGACCAGCAAGGAAGTCGATCGTCTTCTGTGGCGGAATCGGAAGGCCGGCGTGCCTCAGTGAGGTAACAAGAAGATGCAGATGCGTCTCCGCGGCGCTCGCGAGCTCAGCCTGCACGAAAGTCGACACCGTCGAGCGCCACCAGGTCGTCCCGTTCCTTGAGCAGAAGACCGAGCGATCGCTGCAGCGCAATGGGCCAGGCTTCACCATCAGACTCGAGAGCCATGGCGCCTCGAGCCCATTCAATCGACTCAGCGAGGCCTGGCGGCTTGACCAACTCTTTGGACCGAATGTCGTGTACGGCGGTGACCACATGCGCAGCGGCGTCGGCACCGATGCCAGGAACTTGAAGCTGGAGGATCTCCCGCTCGCGTTTGGCGTCTGGCAATTCGATCCAGTGGTAGAGACAGCGACGTTTGAGCGCATCGTGGAGCTCTCGAGTGCGGTTCGAGGTTAGTACGACGATCGGCGTGAAGTTGGCTCTGATGGTGCCTCGCTCGGGAATCGTTACCTGGAACTCGCTTAGGAACTCGAGAAGGAAGGCTTCGAACGGCTCATCGGATCGATCTATTTCGTCGATCAACAGGACGGCTCCGTTATCGGATCGCAGAGCTCGCAGCAGCGGACGCTCAAGCAGGAATTCATCACCGTAGATATGCTCAGGGGCCGATTCGCCGCCTCGCGCAGCCAGCAACTGTTTCGGATAGTTCCAGTCGTACAGTGCGTGCGCGGAGTCGAGACCCTCATAGCACTGCAGGCGTACGAGCTCCCTTCCGGTGGCACCCGCGAGCGCACGTGCCAGGTCCGTCTTCCCTACTCCCGGTTCACCCTCGAGGAGGAGCGGTCGGTCGAGTGTGAGTGCGAGGCGAACCGCAGTCAGCAGGCCGCGATCCGCGACGTACTTCTCCGCGGCAAGGCCGCTCGCAAGGTCCGCGACGCCTATCATTTCAGAGTTGGATGTACTCGGTGGTCTTGAGGTGCACCCGCTCTGATGCGTGTGCTGCGGCATCGCCGCCTGCGGCTGCACCCGCGGGGCTGGCAAATGCGGCGGCCCGTGCCTCTTCGCTGTCAAAGTACATTTCATTGACAGCGTCGAATGGGAATTCATCATCGTCAACGGTCACGTTGACGATGTACTTCCGAAGGCCCGGAAGCGCTTTGGCATAGGGCACATGCTCTTCAGTCGCCCAAATGCGGAACTCGTCCTTGGAGATACCGTCGGCACGCTTGAGGAGAGACATCAGCTTGAGCATCGGTGGTCCATTTCTTTATCGATTTCGGATTACCATCCGACGATAGTCGGCGTTGGCGCAACAGGATCGGGAGTGTGTGTCCATGGTTGGTACGGTTGAGGCCTCAGTCGAGGACGACGTAATCGAGTTCGACGACGTCAGCGACGCGATGAAACAGACAGGTGCGAACTCGATTCTACGACCAGCGAAAGGCGCTGATCGGACAGCGGTGGACCGTGAAGGCCGAATGCCCACCCCGCGCGGAGTGGGCATTCAGATTCGGGACGACCTTACGCCCTCCAGGGTCTGCAGCACTCCACCCCGTCCAATGGAGCCCGTTCAATGAGAACCCCTGCAATGGCCTATTGACGAATCGATCGCCACGGCTCTTCGGCCGAGACGTCGACCATTTCGTAGCCTCCCTCACCGTAGCTCGGCGACAAGACGACCAAGATCCTGGCTGGCTCAGCTGCGTCTTTTGCGACGAAACTGCCATGGGGGGTGTTCGCAGGCACGAAGCATGCATCGCCAGGACCCATTTGTGTCGTTTCCTCGCCAACCCACTGCTCTATGGATCCGCTGCGCAGGAAGATGATCTCCTGCTGGTTGGGATGGATGTGGAAGTCATGGGCTTGCCCTGGATCCAGTCGAACATCGAGCGCACAGATGCTGGTTGCCTCTGGGACGTTGGCGGGGCGAGCCACCCATCCCAGAACCCCCCAATCGAACTCCTCCCACTCGACCTCGTCGGCGTGTATAAATGTCATTTGCTTCTCCCTTCTGAGAATGTGATTGCCTTGAAGGCCTCGGTCTGAGCCTTCATCGCCTGCTCTGTCGGCAAGCGCTCCATACTAGAGGCGCCGTAGAACCCGTTCACCTCTTCGGAACGGTTCAGAACATACGCCGCGTCTTCTGGCATCGCGATCGGACCACCGTGACACAGGACGATCACGTCCGACCTTACCGACCTGGCAGCCTCTGCCCATGCATCAACGCGTTCAACGGAGTCGTCCAATGTGAGCGCTGTTTCTGCTCCTATGCTGCCACCGGTCGTCAACCCCATGTGGCAAACGATGATGTCTGCTCCTGCTTGTGTCATAGCGATCGCATCAGCTTCACTGAAGACGTATGGAGTTGTGAGCATGTCGAGACCGGACGCGATTCGAATCATGTCGACCTCAAGGTCGTACCCCATCCCTGTCTCCTCGAGGTTCTGCCGAAACACCCCGTCGATGAGACCCACTGTCGGGAAATTCTGAACACCGGAGAACCCCATCCGAGAGAGCTCCGGGAGGAAGGTCTCCGGCTGGTAGAACGGATCGGTGCCGTTTACACCGGCCAGAACGGGTGTGTGCTTCACGACGGGCAGTACCTCGGATGCCATATCGACGACGACGTCATTTGCGTTTCCGTAGGCAAGCAACCCCGCCAGGGAGCCTCTTCCTGCCATACGATAGCGACCAGAGTTGTAGATGACAATGAGGTCGATCCCTCCGGCCTCTTCCCATTTCGCCGACAGTCCGGTACCGGCACCGCCACCTACTATCGGCTCTCTCCGTTCAACCATGTCGCGAAAGCGCTCCATAATCTGCGCTCGAGGTATCAGCATCAGCTCGCTCCTTCCATGACTTCTCTGAAGCACGACAGCGTCGCGTGCACGAAGCCTTCGTCATTAATGTTGTGTGGCACTCGGATGAGCACCCTGTCGGGAGTTTGAATGACGCGTTCTTCCAGAGTCGCGAACAGGGCGTCGTCGGCCTCTGGATCGTGGAACGGCTGATCCTCTGCATCGATGAGGCTCACCCCACCTTCGGGCAACAGGAAGCGCACAGGCCCGTCGCAGGCGTTGAGCTTTTGGGCAAGGAACTCCCCGATCGCCACGTTCTCTTCAAGAGTCGTTCGCATCAAGGTGACTTGGGGGTTATGCACGTGGAGATTTCTCTCTGCGAACCTGGGCGGAACGGTATCCAACGCTCCGAAGTTCACCATGTCGACCGCCCCGACAGATCCGACGTATGGGACACGGGTGCGAGCAATGGCATCCATCCTCCCCGGTCCGGCGGAAAACACGCCTCCAACCAGATGGTCCGCAACTTCGGTTGTGGTCATGTCCAGAACCGCTCGCAGCATCCCAGAGTCCACGAGCTTCTCCATCGACTGGCCGCCCGTCCCCGTGGCGTGGAAAACCAGCGGGTCATACCGGTCACTCAGTTGCTCGACGAGGCTCGTCACAAGTGGCGTGGTGACTCCGAACATCGTGAGGCCGATTGCAGGAAGATCCGTCTCGCTTGTTGGAATCGGGTGCGCGACCATTCCAGCTATAGCATTCGCCGCATTCCCGAGTACCTCGCGCGAGATCCGATTGAGGCCAGCGACATCTGTGACCGAGTACATCATCGCGATATCGGCCGGGCCAACGTAGGGAGCGACGTTCGATGAAGCTACCGTCGACACAATGACCTTCGGAACTCCGATTGGTAGGGAACGCATGGCGGGAGCAACTAGGGAAGTTCCGCCGGAACCACCTGCGCCAATCATGCCAGCCACATCCTCGATATTGGCTGTGACATAAGCCTCAAGAGCTATCGCCATCGCCTCCACGGCTGTCCCGCGGTCATCTGAGCGAACCGCTGAGGCTCCGTCAGGGTGGTGGGCAGCAACGGTTTCTGGAGAGACATCAGCCATCGACTCATGGCCGGATGTGCCAACATCGATGAACTTCGCTTCGACCCCCCGCGACTCGATCACCGCCTTGATGTACTCGAGTTCGGTGGCCTTGGTGTCCCCTGTGCCGACGACATACACAGCACTCATGTTGTGATCTCCCTCGCTATTTCAAACATTGAATTCCCTTGACCCCTAGGTCGCTGTTTGTGAACAAGTCAGTGGGCATCAGCTTCGATATGGCTCTCGTCCCACACCCTGGATATCTATGCCCTGGGACGCGAGAACGTCATGTTGCAGGCAGAACATCGCAGCGGCAGCCTCATCGATGTGGCGGGTGAATGCAACGGAACCCTTGAGTATTGGCATGAGCAGCGCTTTGTCTTGGACCCGAGCGCTCGGGTATTCGTGCTCAACTATGAGCGGCATCGTCGAGAAGTCTGCCTCCAGCAACTCCCGCGCCGCGAGTTGGTGGTCCAGCCAATCGACAGAACGATTCTGCAGGTAGGCGAGCGGGTCATGCCGCGCGGTACCCGGCAATTCGTGTTCCGCAATGCTCGTCTGCACGGCCCAAGCATTCACCAGATCAGCGGGATTTTCGGACAGCTTGCCGTCGATCCAGTCGCCACGGCCGACGGTCTGACCGCCGTAGCCCCATCCGGCGATGCCCTTGGAATCGATGACCTGACCCTTGACGTGCATGCCGCCGATGAGGAACGGGAATCCCTCGTCCTTGAGATACTGAAACATCGATCGGGTGTCTTGACCCATCAGTATCGAGTGCGACGGGTCGTAGTGAATTCGGAACTGGTCTCCGAGTCCATGGCGCGCCGCGATCTTGTACAGGACGATCCATATCCCTGGCACATAGCCGATGTTGTTGATGAAGTTGTCACCAGGGTTCCAACCAGGCATCGGGCACTGTTCCACGCGGTACTGCAGACCCCTGTCCTTGGCTGCCTGGAGGAGTGGCAGGAAACTCTCTTCAAACTCGATCAGGTTCTCTTCCATGGATTTCGACTGGTCTCTCCCGATGAAGCCACACACTGCTGGAACGCCGAGCAGGACAGCTGCATCCATCACCCCGATCATGAACTCTTGCTT
>JAMBLJ010000203.1 GCA_023336815.1 Actinomycetes bacterium | reverse complement strand
GCAGCTCCACCCTTGATACCGAAGGTTGGGCCAAGTGATGGCTGTCGAAGTGTGAGTATCGCCTGCTCATCGAGCAGTTTGAATCCCTGAGCGAGACCTACTGAAACCGTCGTCTTCCCTTCGCCGAACGGGGTGGGGTTGACAGCGGTCACGAGCACGTACTTGGCCCGCGGCTCACCCATGTGGTCAAGCGCCTCAAGTTTGACCTTCGCTAATCCGTGTCCGCGTTGCTCGACGAACTCGGGCGGGATTCCCATGTCATCTGCGATGTCGGTGATCGGACGAAGTTCTGCTGCTCTGGCGATTTCTAGGTCTGTACGCATGGCTTCACGGTAGCTGTCCGGACCAGCATATCTCAAAGCCGGATACCGCTCTGAGATGCGCAAGAATGGTCGAGATGGAAACAGACATACTTGGCGTTGTGCTGGCGGGTGGCAAGAGCAGCAGGATGGGAACGGACAAAGCTGCGATCGAGTTCGATGGCGCGACGTTCGTTGAGCGTGCGGTTTCTGTGCTGGCGAGTGTGTTCGCGGAGGTCGTCGTTGCCGGTGTATCGAGCGTAGCCCCGACCGTTCACGTGCTACCTGACCGTCTTCCAGGGCATGGACCCCTCGCTGGTCTGGACGCCGCATTTTCCTACGCCGGTGGAAGATCTGTATTCGTGCTCGCTCTCGATATGCCTTTTGTGTCTTCCTCGACGGTTCATGCGCTGATCGATCCGAGACCCGATGCCATGGGAGCGACGATCGCGAAATCGGAAGGTCGTGTCCAGCCGCTCTGTGGCATCTACGGCTCCGGTCTCGCTGAGAGAGTCCGCGACATTGTGGGGTCGGGTGATCGGTCCATGGCCAGGCTTCTCGATGCACTCGACGATGTTCGATGGGTTGAGGTGGATGCAAGGTCGACGATGAACATCAATTCTGTCGAGGATCTCGAAGCTGCGCTGAAGCTCGACCAGCCAGGAGGCGCCGCGATTGACGTCTGATGTGACATATTGTCAAGGGTTTCGGCAAGATGCGCCGGAGCCTTGAACCGTACGAAATGACAAGCCATGGTGACGCGAGACGGACATCAGACGACCAATCGGCATCGCACCGTGCTCGATCGTGAAAGGTATCTGTGAGGAAGGTATCTCGCCGACTTGACCAGCTACACGATGATGACGATAATAACTTAGCAGTTTGCTAATGAATACCCAACACAAAGAGGCTCGATGACCCTCGATCTCACCAACAAGCAACGTCGGATACTCGCGTACAGCATCCCTGTGCTCGCCGTCTTTGCAGCCCTGCTCTTCGGAGCAGTGATGTTGGTGCTGCTCGGTGCCAACCCCATCGAGGGTTACGGCGAGATGTTCATCGGTGCGTTCGGCTCAGGCGACGCACTGATTGCGACGATTCTCAAGGCCACACCCTTGCTGTTCGTCGGTGTCGGAATCGTGATCGCCTTCAGGGCGAACGTGATCAACATCGGTGCCGAAGGTCAGATGGTCCTCGGCGGTCTGTTCGCAGTGATGGCTGCGTTGTACCTCCCCGATCTGCCATCGATCATCATGGTGCCAGCTGTCCTGTTAGCCGGTGTCATCGGTGGCGGGTTGTGGGGTTGGATCCCTGGAGCGCTGAAGGCGTACTACCGGGTCAACGAAATCCTGAGCACGATCATGCTCAACATCGTTGCGGTCCAGTTGATGAGTTACCTGCTTCGTGGCCCGCTCATCGATCCAGCTGAGATCGAGCGAGGTACGAGAATTCCCCAAACGGCGAGGATCAATGAGGCCGCCGATCTCCCTCTCTTGTTCGGAAGTGACCGGTTACACATCGGACCTCTTCTCGCGGTCCTCTGCGCCATCGGTGCCTACTACCTGCTGTGGCGGACACCCATGGGCTTCCGGCTCCGCGCCGTCGGGCTAAACGAGCATGCCGCCCGCTACGCAGGTATCCCTGTGCGTCGAACGATCGCGTTGGCTCTTACGATGTCAGGCGCACTTGCAGGCCTTGCTGGCGCTGTGCTCGTTGTCGGAAGCGAGAGCCATCGGATGGTGACGGATGGCTCGACCCTCGGGTTCACCGGTGGTGCTGGATTCAACGGCATCGTCGCAGCTCTTCTCGGTGGTCTCCATCCCCTCTGGACGATTCCCGCCTCGTTCTTGTTCGGTGGGCTGATCGTCGGTGGACAGGCCCTGCAGCGTGCCGTGCAGGTTCCGTCTGCGCTCATCGTTGCGCTCAACGGGCTCGTTGTTATCTTCGTTGTGGCTGC
>JAMBLJ010000202.1 GCA_023336815.1 Actinomycetes bacterium | reverse complement strand
GCTTTCGACATCCACCAACACAAGCACCCGCAATCTTTCCTATGACGCGCGACATGCCGTTCCTATGTCCTGAAACAACACACTGCCGGGCCCACGGGAATGCTTCGCATTCCTTGGGAGTTGCTGTGCAACTCCGGGAATCCAGTCCCCCTTTCAAGGGGGACGGCAGAGCGGGAACGCCGAAGGCGTTCCTTGGCGATGCAGGGGGATGGGGTCTTGAGTCGTCCGGTTACCACTGGTTGGGCTTCCAAGACAGAGCGGGAGCGCCCCTGGCGTTCGTGGGATGCAGAACCCGTGTCGTTCCACCAAGACCGGTTGGGCTCGAAAGACGCAGCGTGACCCGATCCGACTCAACCTCCCATCCCCCGAGCTCGTCGCTGCGCTCCTTGCTTGTCCCCCTTGAAAGGGGGACTGGGTTTCGGTGGAACGGGAACGCCTTTGGCGCTCCTTGGGAGTTGCTGTACAACTCCGGGAATCCAGTCCCCCTTTCGAGGCGTTCTCACGCTGGCCAGTACGAGTGGTAGTGTCAAATTATGTCAGAGTCTTCCGATGTTGCCGGCCGGCTAGCCGAAATCCAGAAGAAGCTCCTCGCTCTGCCTGACGATGCGTTTGCCGAGAAGTATGCACTGCACCGAGAGCAGGACGCCCTCAAAGAGGAGGCGTCTGAGATGGCTGAGGTAGTTGATTTCCAACGCACGGACGATGACCTGCTTCGCGAACTATATGAACTGAGAAGGCAAGCGAAGTTGATCGAGGGTCAACGTGTCAACCTCACCGTGCAGGCCGGCGGCGCAGACATGTCAGGGGTGATCGGTATGGGCCTCGCTGGCGACTTTGCAATCAACAAAGGGATTGAGCGTGCGCTCCCGGGAATTCGATCGCGAATCGGGCTCATCAAAGGAACCTTCATCGACCGTGGCGTCGACTTCCCACCCGTTCCTTAGCCATGAACGGAAGAGCGAAGATGTGACTAGCCAGCTGCGTCTCTGGCACACGCGAGTGCTGCCTCACGCAGGCGATGCTCACGGGGATCGTCCCAAAGGTAGAAGTCCATCCGGTTCATGACGTATGCGAATCCGAGGCCGAGGTCGGGTTCTGCAAACCCAAACGATCCTCCGGCGCCCATGGTCCCAAACGCCCGATCAGAGCCGAACTCAAAGCCTGGCCAGGGTTTGCAGTACCCGAGCGAAAAGGTTGTTGGTGCCTGAAGCACCTGATCAAAGATGCCGTCGGTCGGAGGGCTCGCGGGATTCATGAGCGCAGCGAGCGTCTCAGATTTGATGCCGAGTCGCTCACCACCGGTTGCAAACTCACCGTAGGCGACGGCGATTGCCCGAGCAGTTCCTGTGCCATTCGACGCAGGCAGCTCGATCCGTCGCATCTCGGGATCGTTGTAGCGATGGGGCATCCCGACAACTTTCGGATTGGCGAACGTGCGCGCGGTTAGTGACTTCGGGTTGAGGAAGTTCTTGACGAAAGCGCCAGGCAGCTTCGAGATATTGAACACCATCTTTGTACGGAACCAATCGCCGAGAATGGGAGCGATCCGCTCGTTGGGTATATCGTCGGGTAGGCCGATGTAGAACTCGATGTCGAGAGGCTCGGCGATCTCGTCAGCGAAGTACTCTCCGATCGTCCGGTGGTGTGGGTCAACCCTGCGAATCAGCTCCGATTCGTACCACCCGAGACTTATGCCGTGGTATCCGTGTTTTGTGCCGGGATCCCATGCTGGAGCTTGTTTGGCGAGTGCGGCAGCGACCAGATCAGGGTCTGCGAGGGTTGAGATATCCATCGATTCATCAATCGCGCTGAGTCCAGCCTGATGCGAGAGAAGTTGCCGGACGGTGACGTTCTCTTTGCCGTTCACGGCGAACTCTGGCCAGTAGGACGCCACTGTTGCGTCGTAGTCGAACAAACCCTGCGAATGAGCATGCGCTACGGCCAAAGACGAGACGCCCTTGGTGGTTGAGAACACGGTAACGAGAGTATCGCGCTCCCACTTGTGGTCGGTCTTCGGGTTGGCTATGCCTCCCCAGAGGTCCACAACAAGTTCTCCGTGGACGCTCACGGCGCAAGCAGCACCGACCTCATGGGCGGTCTCGAAGTTCGCTTCGAATGCCTCCCTTACACGCTCATACCCTTGGGCAGCATGGCCATTGATCATCGTGTCTCCTCTGAGAGTCTCGCTCTCGAGGCACGCTACTCGGTGTGAGTGTCGGCTGCGGATAGACGTCGACGTGCTACCAGCCCGCTCGTATCATGGTGAACCGTCACGACGTGTGTCAATGGCAGATGCGTTGGTGGCGGATTCTGCTCACCACGAAAGGACAGTGCACATGAAAAGCACAGCAACAGCGAACTGGCAGGGAGACCTCTTCGGAGGTGCGGGAACAGTTGATTTCAAGAGCGGTGCTGCTGGCACCCTCCCTGTTAGCTGGGCGAGTCGCACCGAAGAGGCCGCAGGCAAGACGAGTCCCGAAGAGCTGATCGCCGCTGCCCACGCAGCATGTTTCTCAATGGCATTCTCGAATGAGCTCGCCGGTGCGGGTTTTCCTCCAGAGAATCTCGATACGCAGGCTGTAGCCACGTTCAGCAAGGGAGATGATGGTTTCCGCATCCGTACGATGGAACTCACGGTTGACGCTGTTGTGCCAGGCATCGACGCAGCAGTATTCGCGGAGAAGGCCGAGGCGGCGAAGAACGGCTGCCCCGTGAGCAACGCCCTTGCAGGAAACGTCGATATCACTCTCAACGCAACACTCGTCTGACGATGGTCGGCGTCGCCGAAAAGGCGAGCCTATTTCGGGCGCTGCACGTTCCAGGATCGCCGCTTCTTCTTGCGAACCCCTGGGATATTGGATCAGCGAAGATCCTAGAAGCTGTTGGCTTCGAAGCTCTCGCAACGACGAGCGCCGGATTCGCGAATGCAATCGGCAAGGCTGATGGCACAACTACGCGCGACGAAGCGCTGACCCACGCAGCAGCCATCGCGCAAGCAACGAGCCTTCCCGTGTTCGCTGATCTGGAGAAGTGCTTTGCCGATGACCCCGAAGGTGTCGCCGACACGGTCGCTCTCGCTGCGACCAGTGGGATCGTCGGCTGCTCGATCGAAGACGCAACAGGGAACCCCGATCAGCCTCTCTACGATCTCGACCTCGCTGTCGATCGTGTCGCGGCAGCCGTCTCAGCGGCCGAAGCTGCTGAGATCGAGTTCACCATCACTGCACGAAGTGAGAACTTGTTGTTTGGTATCGGTGACGTGGCAATGGCGATCGACCGGCTCCAGGCCTACGAATCCGTGGGGGCTCACGTTGTTTATGCGCCAGGACTCGCAACAGCCACCGACGTTGTAGCGGTCGTCGAGAGCGTCCATGCTCCGGTCAACGTTCTCGCATGGCCTGGTCTGACGGTTGAGATGCTCGCTGCCGCTGGAGCTGCCCGTGTCTCAACTGGCTCGAGGCTGTTCCGGAGTGCTTACGCAAGCCTGATCGAAGACGCACATCGATTATTGGCTGGTGGCGAGTTCGTTTTCAGAAACGTCCCATCGGAGTTCGCCGATTTCAACCGGACGATGACTGAAATTGACGGGTCCACGACGGAGTAGCGAACGCGACTTCGGAAAGCGACGTCTCCTGGTTAGCATGCCGCACAAGCGAGTGGTCGCCGGTCCTCTCCCAACGGCGTGGACGGGAACCTGGTCGTCTCACCAAGGGTGGTGAGACACGTCCCGGTACGTGTACTATCTCGCCGTCGAAAGCAAGACGGAACCGTTGCCGGGAGGCTTCGTGCGTAAATCGTGGATACCAGTCGTGATCCTCTGGCTGGCATATTCCGTACTCATCATTTGGGCAACGGCGCAGTTCACCTGGTTCCCCAAGGAGTGGGCTGAGGAGGCAGCGGTTGTCGATGAGGCGATGCTTCTTCTGCAGTATCTCTCCGCTCCGGTCATGGGTCTCGTCCTAGCGGTCATGACATGGTCGGTGATCGGTTGGCGCACCGAAGGCGGCGCCCACCGAGAAGACGGTCCACCGCAACGAACGAACCGTGTTGTTGTCACCTCCTGGCTCGTGATCACGTCCGCCCTCGCGATCTACGTCGTTATCAACCCAGGTTTCATTGGACTAGCTGAGATCCGCGGCGAACCGAGTTCCGACTACGTCATCGAACTGCAGGCACAGCAGTTCTTCTGGGAGGTCACGTATCCGAACGGGGCCACAGCACTTGATGAGCTAGTGATCCCGTCCGAGGCCAGGGTACGGTACGACATCCTTTCCATCGACGTTCTCCACTCATTCTGGATCCCGGCCTTTCGCATCAAGATCGATGCCATACCAGGGATTACAACCACTGCGTTCGCTACGGCGGAAGCCGATGGCACCTTCGAGGATGACGTGAACCTGCGCGTCCAGTGTGCTGAGCTATGCGGAGCGGGCCACGCGAACATGGCGATGCCCATTCGCGTCGTTTCGGATGCTGAATGGAATGAGTACATCGAGACCCTGGCAGACAATGAATAGCAGAGCACACTCCGGAGCAACGAGATGAAATACGTCATACGCGCCAGCGTTCTGGCTTTTGCCGGGTATGTCGCAGGCATCTGGCTGACCGTTGCCGTTCGCGGAGGAAGCCCAACAGACGAGGTCGCAGTCGTCATCGGATACATCCTGGCACTCACCGGATGGCTCGCAGGCATCGGGGGAATCGAGGCTTTCGGCCGTCAATGGATTGGGAAGTCCTCGGAAGTGTCGACCGATCGTGGCTGGCGTAGATACTTCGAGTTCAGTGTCGACCACAAGGTGATCGGCATCCAGTACGGCGTCACCTTGATCGGTGTGCTACTCATCGGCGGCATCTCTGCGATGATCATGCGTATCGAACTCGCGGCGCCCGGGTCAGGATTCGTCGATCTCGACGACTTCAACAAGATCGTCTCGATGCATGGCATCCTTATGGTTGCGGTCGCCGTTGCCGGGATCATCGGTGCTTTCGGCAACTACATCATTCCGATTCAGATCGGTGCCCAGGACATGGCGTTCCCGCGGCTCAATGCGATCGGCTATTGGCTCATACCTCCGGTAGCCGTAGCGCTGCTCCTGTCTCCTCTTCTCGGAGCATTCAACGCCGGATGGACCTCGTACGCTCCTCTCTCGGTCACGAACGAAAGTGGTCAGATCCTCTTCAACATGGCCATCGTCACCTTTGGCATGTCGTCGATTCTTGGTGGAATCAATGTGATAACGACCGTGATCACGATGCGGGCGCCAGGCATGACATGGGGTCGGTTGCCGATCTTCACGTGGGCGGGTCTTGCAACATCCGTACTGTCCTTCGCCGTAACGCAGTTCTTCGCCGCAGCCGTCATCCTTGTCACGATGGACCGAGTCGCAGGAACGAGCTTCTTTCAGCCCGAGGTTGGGAGCGCCTTGCTCTACGAACACATATTCTGGTTCTACTCGCACCCAGCCGTCTACATCATGGTGTTACCAGGGTTCGGAGTGATCCTTGAGATCGTGACAACGTTCGCGCGCAAGCCGCTCTTTGCCTATAAGGCAGTCGTCGCATCCATATTCACCATCGTGGGTCTGTCCGTCGTCGTGTGGGCTCACCACATGTTCACCTCGGGTATGGCGAACTTCCTCCACGGGCCTTTCATGATCCTCACAGAGGCGATCTCCATCCCAACTGGCGTCATCTTTCTGGGAATCCTCGGCACCCTGTGGCAGGGGAGACTGTGGTTCAGGACACCGCTCGTCATCGCGTTCGGCTGGCTATTCAACTTCACGATCGGAGGTATCACGGGGATCTTCCTCGCAGACGTGGCAACTGACATTCATCTACATGACACATACTTCGTTGTTGCCCACTTCCACTACACGATCGTTGGCGGATCGATCTTCGCCCTGCTTGCCGCATCCTTCTATTGGTTCCCAAAGATCACGGGGAGGATGTACAACGAAACTGCTGGCAAGATATTTGGTATATGGGTTACGGTCGCGTTCAACTTCACCTTCATCCCCCTGTTCTGGGCTGGCATGAACGGAATGAACCGGCGTATCGGCGACTACCCCGATGCGTTCGCCGGAGCGAACAAGTTCGCATCGGTTTCCGCCCTGATCCTCGGTGCCAGCTTTCTGCTCTACATTGGCAACCTCGTGTACTCGGCGATCTGGGGCCCGAAGGTCGGTCCCAACCCGTGGAACGCTCGCACGCTTGAATGGCTCATCCCTTCGCCACCGCCACAGCACAACTTCACATCCCAGCCCGTCGTGATCGGCCACCCCTATGCCTACGGCGTGAAGGGGTCCGTACATGCCCACTTCCCTGATGCCGAATCTCCAGACGATCCTGGCGACGGACGTGGCAGCGATGAAGAGGGTGTCCTCGTATGACAACCGCACAGGTGGAAGTGGATAACGAGGCACTCAAGAAGGCAACACGTAAGGGTGTTGTTGCTGCCGTACTGCTCGCGGTGCTCACGATCATCGAGTTCTTCATCGCAACGGGACTGGAGAACCCACTTATTCCGTTGCTCCCGTTCGTGGTCATCAAGGGTTGGATCATCCTCGACTACTTCATGCACGTCAGGGCGCTCTGGAGTGAGGATCACTGATGGCCCTCGACACCACTCACGAGACGCCCTCGACGGAGCCGCACGGCGAGTACCACCAGGACACGTCGTTCCAGCCCAAGGCGAACCGGATCGGTCTCTGGCTGTTCATCGTTTCCGAGACCTTCTTGTTCGGTGCGTTCCTATCGGCGCGGTGGTTCTCTACCGGAACGCTCAAGCCAGAGGAACTCAACCAAACGCTTGCCCTCGGTCTCACCATCGTGCTCCTCGTCTCATCGATCAGCGCATATCTCGCGGAGACCTCGATCCGTTTCAACCATCGACGGAACTTCATTCTGTTCACGTCGTTCACGATCGCGATGGGATTGATATTCCTGGGCGGTGTGGCTATCGAACTACAGGAAGCCATCCACGCGTATCCACCAGAGACGCCTTACGGGACGTCGTACTTCATGCTGATCGGACTGCACGCATTCCACGTTGTGACTGGCTTGACCGGTTTGATGATCGTGCTCGTTCTCGGTATCAAGGGCCACTACGGTTCGGATGACTACTGGGGAGTCGAAGGTGTCGTGAAGTACTGGCACTTCGTCGACCTTGCCTGGGTCATCATCTACCCCACGCTCTACCTCTTCTGAACGTGGATGGCGAGAACGCTTCCCCATCGGCGGAGAAGCACCGAATCTCAGGTCGTCGTAGGGTCATCGAGGCCATCGCCCTGATCGCAGGATCGATGCTCGTCATCGGTGTGCTCTCATCTATCGCGCTGTTGATCTACACCAAGGATGCGAGCGAACCCGCGGTGCACGTCCTCGATATCCCTCCGGGTTCATACGATCGGATCCTCCAGGGTGAGAACGTCCTCGATATACCCCCCACCTGGGCATTCTACGCGGGTGACGCGCTCGTTCTCGACAACAGGGACACATACACCCACACGCTTGGTACATGGTCGGTTCCACCGAACACGACACGACGGTTCGAGCTGGAGCCCGCCTTCGGTGGAAGTTTCAGTTGCAGTCTTCTCCCCTCGGGGACGGTGACACTCGATATCCAGCCACGTGCATATGACTTCTCGATCATCGCAGTGACGACCATCGGATTTGGATTCTCCGTCGGTGTGATCCTGTTCATCGGTCTCACGATGATGAGAGCGATGGCACGCGAAGAGGACACCGATTGGGTCGACGCAGGGTTCAATGGCGACCCTGAGGAACACCAACGCAGCCAATAGCAGGAATCCTCCGAACCGACAACGGGTTGTACCGCCTGGTGTCCTCGGCACACGGTCGGACGGCTCTCAACCCACGAACGAAAGTGTCGACATGACACGGCATACGAAAAAGAGATCGGGTATTCGGCGACTGGTCGAGCTTCTGGCGTACATCGCCGGCACGACCCTTGTCATCTTCGCTCTCTCGTCAGTTGCCCTGCTGCTCTACACGAACGGTGTCGCCGAACCAGCAGCCACGACGGTAGACATTCTTCCAGGTACATCATCGCTGGTAGCAAGCGGGGAGAACCCTCTCGATATACCACCCGTTTGGTCGTTCAATGCGGAAGACACGCTGACCCTGCTCAACAATGACGTCGTGGCACACAACCTCGGGGATACGATCGTTCTACCCGCCCAGAGTGCGACGATCGAGATGGGTATCACAACGGGTGGCGAGCTCCTCACCAGTCTCCACCCGCTTGGCGTCATCAGTGTGAGCGTAGAACCCAGCCGCTTCGATTTCTCCATCATTGCCTTCACAACGTTCGCGTTCGGGATCTCGGTCGGTGTGATCTTGTTCATCGGTGCCTCGATCGTGCGGGCGATGGGACACAACGACGATGACTGGGACGACGATGACTGGGACGACGACTGGGACGATATGACCGTGTCTGCAGGCGACCTCGAACACGACGTGGACCCAACTCAATAAGCTCGGAATCCGAATCCGGTTCCCTGGTTGTAGTCATCAGTCGAACGAAGGGTAGACGATGAGTATCGAGCAATTGCCAGGTGACTGGGAGCCCACACGAGTCACACTCCAGCGGTACGCACACGCCGTCACTGCGTTTCCTCGTGCCGGTGCGCCATCACACCCACGATGGGCCCAGGTTGCCATGGATTTCGATTCGCATGGCCTGCTAGCCGCTGGCGTGCCTCTGGCGGACGGCACCGAGCTCGTCTCTCGGATCGATCTCAAGACGCATGAAGTTGTGATCACCGCTGGTGACACGATCGAGACCATCGACATGACCTCAGGCCCGTCTCCCAGGTCGGTCGGTTCCAAGATTCTTGAGGT
>JAMBLJ010000201.1 GCA_023336815.1 Actinomycetes bacterium | reverse complement strand
GTCTCGATATCGAGACGGTTGCGAGAGAGGTTGTAGCATGCGCCGTCACGTGATCTGGAACGATACCGAACCGGTATCGACGATTCTCGTTGGACGAGGTATGACGTCTGTGCTCACCGAGATGGTGGCGGGTAACGACCATCGTCAGGTAGCGGTCATCTGTCAACCGTCGACCTTTACGCTCGCCGAACGATTCGCGAACGTGTTCCATGCGGCGGGCATCGAAACGGCCGGCTACACCCTGCCAGACGGCGAAGAAGCCAAGCAGCTCGGCATCGTCGAGGAGGTGTATCGATTCCTCAACGCACGCCACTTCACGAGAGACGATCTCATCGTCGGTGTTGGAGGAGGTGCGCTCACCGACGTGACGGGATTCATCGCAGGTACGTATCTGCGCGGCGTAACCGCAATGTACGTCGCGACAACTCTCCTCGCTGCGGTTGATGCCGCTATCGGAGGCAAGACCGCTGTCAACGTCGATGGCAAGAACCTGGCGGGCGTCTTCTCGCACCCCGAGGCCGTCATCGTTGATGTAGACATCCTCGACGATCTTCCGACCGAGCAGAAGATCATTGGAGCCGCTGAAGCGATCAAGACAGGATTCATCCAGGACACCGACATCATCACAGCGTTCGAGGACGATGGCATATCAACGGACATCGAGAACATCGTCAATCGCTCAGTTGCCGTCAAGACGCGTATCGTCAACGAGGACTTCACGGAACGCGGCGCTCGTGCGATCCTCAATTACGGGCATACGATCGGTCATGCGATCGAGAGCACCACAGGACGGCCCCACGGAGAGGCGGTCGCAATCGGAATGGTCGCGGCAGGACACGCTGCGCAGCACCATCTTGGCTTCGCTGGCGCCGATAGGCAGGTAGCCGTACTCAGCCAGATCGGGCTACCCGTGGCCGCCCCTGAGGCCAAGCTGGAAACGACCAGAGCGATGATGGCGCTCGACAAGAAGAGGGACAGCAAAGGGCTTCGCATGGTGCTCCTCGAAGAGTTCGGGTCACCGGTGCTCATCCACCCCGACGACGCTACCGTACGGGCCGCGTTCGCAGGAATCCACATCGTGTAGCGGTGTCTCGCTCAAGGAAGGCAGACGGATGATCTCAACCAATGATGTGAAACCTGGCATGGCTCTGAATCTGCCTGAAGGCCTCTTCTCCGTCACGGAGTACCAGCATGTCAAGCCAGGCAAGGGGAAAGCCTTCGTTCGGATGAAGCTCAAGAACGTTCGCACAGGCGCCGTGATCGATCGTACGTATCGCGCGGGAGAGAACCTCCCCAAGGCGGTGATCGATCGGAGAGATTTCACATTCCTCTATAGGGACGACATGGGATTCAACTTCATGGATGGCGAGACCTACGAGCAGATGAGCGTGTCCGAGTCGCTGATCGCTGGCAACGCTGACTTCATGACCGATGGTATGACCGTGCGTCTTGCCATGTTCGAGGGGACACCGGTCGACGTCGAGCTACCCGCGTCCGTCGAACTCGAGGTCACATTCGCTGAACCAGGAGTAAAAGGCGACCGCGTGTCGGGTGCGACGAAGCCGATAACACTTGCCACAGGAAGAGTGATCCAGGCGCCCTTGTTCGTGGATCAAGGCGATGTCGTCAAAGTCGACACGCGTACCGGTGACTACATAACCCGTGTCTCGTGACAGCTGACGCTTCCCGCGACGCAGCGCTCGGGGCACTGTACTCGGCGGATACACGGTCGATGGATGTCATCGATGTGACGAAGGTGTCTCAGCGATCGGCTGCCATCGCCGAGAACGTATGGGAACACCGCGAAGCGATCGACGCGGTGATCAGCGCAGCCTCGACACGGTGGCGGATCGAGCGAATGCCGGTCGTCGACAGGAACATTCTCCGTCTCGGAACCTACGAGCTGCTCTTCACCGACGTTCCCGTAGGTGTCGCCATCTCACAATGTGTCGAGCTCGCCAAGGAGTACTCGACTGCCAACAGCGGATCGTTCGTGAACGGCGTGCTGTCCGCTGTTGCCGAGCAGCGAGATGCCGAGGCGTCCTCTTCCGATTGAACCTACATGACAAGCGTGTAGTACAGTCACGGCCGTACGAACCCTTTAACCCGGTCCCGAGAGGCCGAGAAGGAAGAAACATGAAGTATTCAGGCAATCTGCCGCACAGTGTCATGTGCGGCTTTTTCGTTTCCCGATCCATGGTCCGGCGGTCGCAGTGCGCCAGGTGATGAATGCAGAGGATCTCGGGCGAGTGGCGACTCGTATCGCCCACGAGATAGCAGAACGTAACCATGGGTTGAAAAACGTTGTGCTGCTTGGTATCCCAACCCGTGGCGTGCCGTTTGCAGATCGCATCGCCGTGGCTCTCACTGACATCGCGGATCAACCCCTAACAGCGGGATCGATCGATATCGGGATGTATCGCGACGACATCGATACACGACCACGAACGCGGCTCGGGCCCACCAACATCCCAGAAGACCTTGATGGCAAAACAGTTGTACTCGCCGACGATGTGCTGTTCACCGGCCGGACCATCAGAGCGGCACTGGATGCTCTCGCAGATCTCGGTCGACCGTCCGCAGTGCAGCTCGCGGTCGTCATCGACCGTGGACATCGAGAGCTCCCTATACGAGCCGACTTCGTCGGCAAGAACATTCCAACTTCGACGTCCGAACGTGTGTCTGTCCGCTTCCTTGGAGTCGACGACGAGGAAGGTGTCTGGATCGGCGAGGGAGCATCACCATGAACCATCTCCTCACGACCGAAGGGCTCTCCCGTGAGGTGCTGGAAGGTCTCTTGACGGATGCACAGGAATTCGCGGAGGTGCTCGAGAGACCGATCCCGAAGGTCCCTGCGCTGCGTGGAAGAACAGTCGCCACGATGTTCTTCGAGCCCTCGACAAGGACCAAGATGTCGTTCGACAAAGCAGCGAAGGCACTTTCGGCCGACACCGTGGCGTTTTCGGCGAGCACGTCTTCACTATCGAAGGGAGAGTCCCTCAAAGACACGGCGCTCACCGTTCATGCCATGGGCATCGATCTGATGATCGTGCGTCATGGTGCAACCGGCGCACCCTGGCGCCTCGCCGAATGGCTCGATATTCCGATCGTCAACGCTGGCGACGGTGCACATCAGCATCCCACACAGGCACTCTTGGACTGTCTCACCATCACACAGCGATTCGGGTCGCTCGAAGGACTGAAAATCGCCATCGTTGGCGACATCCGTCATTCCCGTGTCGCTCGGTCCGACATGTTCGCCATGAGCACACTCGGAGCCGATGTGACGTTGGTCGGTCCACCCACATTGCTTCCCGTGCACATGGATGGTTGGCCCGCGCGAACATCGACCGACCTCGACGCTGCGATCGAAGACGCTGACGTCGTCTACCTCCTGCGTGTCCAAACCGAACGAGGTGGTGGATCGGTGTTCCCGTCGCTTCCTGAATACACGAAACGATACGGGATGACGAACGATCGATTTTCTCGCCTCAAGGCGAAGGCGGTCGTACTCCATCCTGGTCCAATGAACCGCGGAGTCGAGATCTCCCACGACGTCGCCGACGACGAACGCGCTCTCGTTCTCCAGCAAGTATCCAACGGAGTGGCGGCCCGCATGGCTGTGCTCTTTGCACTCCTCGGAGGTGACAGCGATGTCTGATCTGATCATCACAGGTGGAACCGTCCTGACAACCGATGGCCCGATAAGGACGGATCTGAGAATCACCGACGACCGGGTCAGTGAGATCGGTCAGGGCCTCGAGGCATCGAACGTCATCGACGCAAACGAGGCATGGGTTGGACCAGGTCTTGTCGACATGCACAGCCATCTCAGAGATCCTGGACAGGATTGGAAAGAGGACATAGCTACCGGAACTGGTGCTGCGGCGGTTGGTGGTTACACAGCTGTTCTGGCGATGCCCAACACGATCCCCGTCGTCGACAATGCTCA
The DNA here is from genome assembly GCA_023336815.1 of Actinomycetes bacterium. Taxonomy (GTDB): domain Bacteria; phylum Actinomycetota; class Acidimicrobiia; order Spongiisociales; family UBA5794; genus JAMBLL01. Next base: position 13,440 of record JAMBLJ010000201.1, on the reverse strand, counting down.
GATCGCTCTCTATGTATCGGAACGAGGTCGACGTGTTGGATCGGCAGATGTCTACCCATCCGGGTGCCTCACCATGGGTGGAGATGGTGAACGTATGGCTCACATCGACGAGATGTGGGATGCAGGTGTTCGTGTGTTCACCGACGATGGCACGTCTGTCGAGAGTGCAGCGGTTCTTCGTCTTGCGATGGAGTACATAGCAAATCTAGGGGGTTTGGTAGCCCAGCACGCCGTCGATGGCGCGATGAGTGCCCATGGCTATATGCACGAAGGCTCGGTCTCATCCCGGCTCGGGATGCACGGGATACCATCGGAGGCGGAGGAGATCGTGATCTCACGCGACCTCGCGCTCGTCCGGCTAACGGGTGTTTCCTATCATGTCCAGCATCTTTCGAGCATGGTCGGTGTGGGCCTCATACGTCAGGCGAAAGCCGATGGCCTACCGGTAACCGCCGAAGTCACCCCGCATCATCTTGTATTCGACCACACCGATGTTGCATCAACGGATGCCGATTTCAAGATGATGCCTCCGTTGCGATCCGCAGAGGACCGCGATGCTCTGGTGCTTGGTCTCCAGGACGGAACGATCGACATCGTTGCCACCGATCACGCGCCGCATGCGCCGCGCGAGAAGGAGGTGCCGTTCGAACATGCACCGAACGGTGTCATCGGATTGGAATGGGCGGCCTCCGTGACGAACTCCGTCATCGGCGACGATCAGGTGCGGTTCTTCGCTGCCCTCTCATCGTCACCAGCGCGCATCGCTCAGATCACAGATCATGGACACGCGATCACCATAGGTAGTACTGCGAATCTCGTCGTCTTCGATCCGACCGAGCGCTGGACCCCGACCGATTCGGTCTCACGTTCGCGCAATGCCCCCTATTTCGGACGCGAGCTCATTGGTCGGGTCCGCGCCACGGTGCGGGCGGGTCAGCTCACGCACGGCAGCACGGCATGACACCGCCGAAGCGATGAGGAAGGCTCTTCTCGCGCTAGCGGATGGCACGTTGTACGAGGGCGTAGCCGCCGGATCGGATGGGCTCGCCACAGGTGAGATCGTGTTCAATACCGCGATGACCGGCTATCAGGAGATAGTGACGGATCCGTCCTACTCCGGCCAGATCATCACGTTCACGTCTCCCCACATCGGAAACTACGGCACTACCACCCTGGATGATCAGTCCGGCACCGTGCACACAAGGGGAGTGGTCATGCGATCGCTTTCAAGAATGGCGAGTTCGTGGCGTTCCGATACAACGATGTCGGCGTACCTTCTCGAGAAGAACGTTGTGGCCATCGCCGAGATCGACACACGCCGACTGACGAGGCACCTACGCAATACCGGTTCTCTTACAGCGGCGATCAGTTCCGACCTCGACGCGGCAGAGCTCGTTGATCGAGCATCGAGTACACCATCGATGACGGGGCGGAACCTTGTTTCGGAGGTTTCCACACGCGAGTCCTATGTCGTCTCAAGCGCCATTGAGAGGCGGGGTCACGTCGTAGCATACGACTTCGGGATCAAGCGCGACATTCTGACATCATTCACCAGCCGAGGGTTCGATGTAACGGTCGTTCCTGCACATACGCCAGGATCCGAGGTCCTGGCAATGGCACCCGATGGTGTGTTCCTCTCCAATGGTCCTGGCGATCCCGAGCCGCTGACACAGCCAATCGCATCGATCGGTGCGATACTCGGAGCCGTGCCTGTTTTTGGAATCTGTCTAGGACACCAACTCCTTGCCCTGGCTCTTGGCGCGAGCACGTACAAGCTTCCCTTCGGTCACCATGGAGGGAACCATCCCGTACAACATGCCGCCAGGGGCACAGTCGATATCACAGCACAGAACCATGGCTTCGCCGTCGACCTGGCGACGTTGAAGGGCTCACCACGACCCGCCACTCCTGGTGTCCCTTCGGGAATAGTGACCGCTTTCGGCGTCGTCGATGGAACACACGTGAACCTCAACGACGGGACGAATGAAGGTCTCCGATGTCGCGATGTTCGAGCTTTCTCGGTTCAGTACCACCCGGAGGCCGGTCCGGGTCCCAACGATGCTGCCGGGCTTTTCGACGAGTTCCTCAACGACATCAGCGGTGTGTATGCCGAGACGGTCTGATATCGCGTCGATTCTCGTGATCGGATCTGGGCCGATCATCATCGGTCAAGGATGCGAGTTCGACTACTCAGGTACCCAGGCCATACAGGTTCTCAAAGAATTGGGCTACCGCGTCATTCTGGTCAATTCGAATCCTGCAACGATCATGACGGATCCCGAGTTCGCTGACGCTACCTACCTTGAACCGATCACTGCAACGACGGTGGCCGAGGTCATCCGTAAGGAGCGGCCCGACGCTGTACTCCCGACATTGGGGGGTCAAACGGCACTGAACGTGACGATGGAATTGGCAGCCGATGGAGTCTTCGACCAGTACGGCGTCGAAGTCATTGGAGCATCGCTCGACGCGATCGAAGGTGCGGAGGATCGAGGCAAGTTCAAGCAGCTGATGGATGCAGCCGGACTGTTGACGCCAAGGGCACACTACGTCACGACCATTTCAGAGGCTGTAACGGCCCTCGAGGACCTCGGCCTGCCTGTGATGATCAGACCGAGCTTCATCCTCGGTGGAGGTGGCACAGGGTTAGCGCATACGAAAGAGGACTTCGATGCCATCGTCGCCCATGGGATCGCAACATCGCCCGTGGGACAGGTTCTCATCGAGGAGTCGATTGAGGGGTGGAAGGAATACGAACTTGAGGTGATGCGGGATAGTGCTGACAACGCCGTCATCGTTTGCTCGATAGAGAACTTCGATCCGATGGGTGTTCACACAGGAGACAGCATTACCGTGGCGCCCGCGATGACCCTCTCGGATCGCGAGTATCAGGAGATGCGCGACGAGGCCATCGCGTGTCTCCGCGTCATCGGAGTGGCCACGGGTGGGTCGAACGTGCAGTTCGCTGTGGACCCCGAGACGGGGCGAAGGATCATCATCGAGATGAACCCGAGAGTGTCTCGCTCCTCCGCGCTTGCATCGAAGGCAACGGGATTCCCGATCGCCAAGATCGCGGCGATGCTGGCAGTTGGTTTGACACTCGATGAGATCCCCAACGACATCACCCGCGCCACGCCGGCATCCTTCGAGCCAGCACTTGACTATGTCGTCGTAAAGATCCCACGCTTCGACTTCGCAAAGTTCCCTTCGGTGAAGCCCCATCTCGGGACAGCGATGCAATCGGTCGGAGAGGTCATGGCCATCGGTCGTACCTTCCCAGAGGCACTTCAGAAGGCTGTACGATCACTCGAGACAGGACGGCTCGGACTTGGAGCGGATGCCGCCGAATTTCCGATGCACGGCCTAGATATCGAGGAGCTCAGGCTCGTCCTCAAGACGCCTTCTCCCTCGCGTGTCTTCGCTGTAGCAGAAGCCCTCTACAGAGGTATCAGCAGTGCAAATGTGGCGCGGCTCACGCGCATAGATCCTTGGTTCATCGATCAGATCGCATTGATCGTGGACATTCGTCAGCAGATCGAAACCCACCCCCATGATGTCGAGATACTGCGCGTCGCCAAGAGAACTGGATTCTCCGACGGACAGATCGCACATCTTTGGGGCATCGAGGAGCCAGCAGTTCGCTCCCTACGTGAGAGCGAGAAGATCTCGGTGACCTACAAGACGGTCGATACCTGTGCCGCCGAGTTCGAAGCCTCCACCCCGTATTTCTACTCGACGTTCGAGGACGAATCCGAAGTACCCGATGCTGGACAGAAGACCGTCATGGTTCTCGGATCTGGTCCGAACCGTATAGGTCAAGGGATCGAATTCGATTATTGCTGCGTACATGCGGCCTTCGCTCTTCGTGAGAAGGGGTACGAGACCGTAATGGTCAACTGCAATCCCGAGACCGTCTCCACGGACTACGACACCTCGACGCGACTCTACTTCGAACCACTTACCGTTGAAGACGTACTGGCCATCGTCGAGGTCGAGCAACCCATCTCGGTGATCGTGCAACTCGGAGGCCAAACGCCGCTCGGTCTTGCGAAGGCGCTTGAAGACGCCGGCGTTACGATCGCTGGAACGTCACCTGATGCGATCGATGTCGCTGAAGACCGTGAAAAGTTCTCGAGGCTGTGCCAGGAACGCGGTATTCGACAACCGCCAAACGGGATAGCCCTATCTGCAGTAGAGGCTCATGACGTTGCAGACCGCATAGGGTTCCCGGCGCTCGTGCGCCCGTCGTACGTGCTTGGTGGGCGTGCGATGCGCATCATCTACTCGGTCGAGGAACTCGCAGGCTATCTCGACGAGATGTACGCCACGCCACCCGGAGGTGAGGTCGATCTCTCGAGTTCTCCGCTTCTCATCGATCGATTCCTCGAGTCTGCTATCGAGGTGGATATCGATGCAATATTCGATGGAACCGATCTCTATGTTGGTGGGATCATGGAACACGTAGAGGAGGCGGGCGTCCACTCAGGTGACTCAGCATGTGTGATCCCCGCCCCCAATCTCGCTCCCTCTGTGGCTGCAGAGATCGTTGACGTAACACGGCGGCTCGCACAGAGCCTCAATGTGTGTGGGCTACTCAACATCCAGTTTGCCGTACAGGGGGACGACGTGTTCGTTCTTGAAGCGAATCCCCGGGCATCGCGGACCGTACCGTTCGTCAGCAAGGCGACCGGCATCGCCCTTGCTAAGGCGGCTACCCGGGTCATGCTCGGCGAATCTATCGTCGATCTCCGCACTGCTGGCGTCCTCCCTCCGAGCACGCCAAGTCTGCCATACACGGCAGTGAAAGAAGCGGTGCTTCCCTGGAGACGGTTTCCCGATGAAGACACGCTCCTCGGCCCCGAAATGCGTGCCACTGGCGAGGTCATGGGGATCGGCGATACGCCGGGCATCGCCTACGCAAAAGCGCTCCGTGGGGCAGACCACAACGTTCCGGACGAAGGGTCCGTCTTTCTCTCCCTCGCTGACCGTGACAAACCACTCGGCACGGAGATCGCCCGACATCTGATCGATCTCGGTTTCAAGATCTTCGCCACCCACGGCACGGCGGGTCATCTCGCCAGCCACTCCATACCCTCCATCCCCGTGGACAAGGTGAGCGAGGGCCCATACGACCCCATTCGGTTGATAGAGGCTGGTGAGATCGATCTCGTCATCAATACACCGGCAGGAGGGAAGGCACGGGGTGATGGACGCCTCATACGGATGGCTGCCACAAGGCGAGGCCTGGCGAGTGTTACGACGGCCGCAGGCGGCCTTGCTGTCGTCCGGAGCATCGCAGCTGCTCGCGATTCAGCGAACAGCATCTCGACGCTTCAAGCGCATCATCAGAAGATCAACGGATGAGACCCACACTCGGGGTATTCCTTGGCCCTGTTGAACTGAGCTCTCCGCTTGTCGCTGCGTCTGGCACGGTCGGTTCGGTGGTCGAGTTTGCGAAGATCATTGACTTCGCCCGCTACGGCGCGGCTACTGCCAAGTCTGTCGCACCCGAACCATGGTCCGGGCGACTCGCTCCGAGGATCGCGCCGACCAACGCTGGGATGCTGAACGGCATCGGTATCCAGAATCCCGGGGTTGATGCTTGGAAGGAGGATGTCGGTCCACACCTCGGTCGTATTCCGACCCAGGTGTGGGGCAGCGTCGTTGCCCATGACGTGCAAGGTTTCGCCGCCGTGGCAGCCTCGATGGAGACCGTCGGGGTACGCGCTATCGAGATCAACCTTTCGTGTCCCAACCTCGACGGTACGCCGTTCGCTCTTGATCCAGTCATCAGCGCTGAGATCGTCCGGGCGGTACGCATCGCTACAACGCTGCCGATTGGTGCAAAACTATCTCCCGATGCGATGCCGATCGTGCCGATCGCCGATGCGGTGATGGGGGCTGGTGCCGACTGGGTGGTGGTAGCGAACACGGTTATGGGGGCTTCCATAGACATCGAAACTCGCCGGCCAGGGCTGAGTGGTCTTATCGGGGGATATTCAGGTGAGGCGATTCGACCGATAACGATGAGATGTGTTCTCCAGATCGCTGCTGCGTCGCCTGATACGCCGATCCTCGCATGTGGCGGGGTTTCCCATGCAGATCATGTGGTCGAGTACCTCCTGGCAGGGGCATCAGCCGTTGCAATCGGCACTGCGCACTTTGCCCTTCCACGGGTCGCCAGCACGATCACGAAAGATCTCCAGCGATATCTTCGTCGACACGACATCGATAACATAAGCGATCTGACCGGAGCGTATGAACCATGGTAGACAACCCGATCATCGTCGCTCTCGATCTGCCCACAGCGGAAGAGGCGGTTCGCATGGCACAACGAGTCGCTCCTCACGTGGGCGCGTTCAAGGTGGGACTTGGTTTGCTCCATGGTCCCGGGCCGGGAACCATCGATGCGCTCGTTCGACTGGGACGCCCTGTATTCGTCGATGCGAAGCTCCACGACATACCCTCCCAGGTGGAGGCTGCAGCGGACAAACTCGGAAGACACGGGGCACGCTGGGTGACAGCGCATGTGTCCGGTGGGGCTGCCATGCTTGAGGCCGCGTGCGCGGGTCTGGACCGCGGATCTGGAGGCGCTCAGGCTGGCATCCTCGGTGTTTCGGTGCTCACATCTCTCGCTGAGGCAGATCTCCACAGAATCGGTATCCAGCGGACACCTGGCCAGCTTGTTGGCAAGATGGCAAAGGTGGCGGAGACAGCTGGTTGTGAGGGTCTTGTGTGCTCCCCGCTTGAGATCAACGTTGTACGACAGGCTGCGCCCTCCCTTGCGCGGGTGACACCAGGTATACGGAACGAAGCCTCAGGTGACGATCAGGCAAGAGTCGCGACAGCAAGCGATGCCATGGATAGGGGCGCGACATATCTCGTCGTCGGTCGGCCGATCACCCGCGCACCCAGCCCTGAGACAGCTGCAGAGAAGATTCTGGCCGAGATATCGTCCAGGTAGACTGCTCCATCAGCAACGCTTGATACGATTACGGAAGCGAAAGGACCTGGGATGCTCCCCGAGATGACCGAAGAAGATCGAGCGGCCGCCCTCGCCAGGGCAGGAGAAGCGCGACGTATACGCGCCGAGATCAAACAACTGCTCAAGACGGGAAGTCTCAGGTTCACCGACGTGCTCGAGCGTGCCGAGGAAGACGACCTCGTGGCTGGAACGAAGATCCAGGCGATCATCGTTTCGATGCCCGGGATGGGCAAGGTTGCAACGAAACGTCTCATGGCAGAGATCGGAATTGCAGACAACCGGACCTTGCGCGGACTGGGAAAGAATCAGAGAGCCGAACTCATTGTCCGATTCTCGTAGCTTGAGCCGTGGCAGGCTGATCGTCGTTGCCGGACCCTCAGGTGTTGGAAAGTCCAGCATCGTCGACAAGGTCATCGAAGACACGAACTCCAGGTACTCCGTGTCCGCGACTTCGAAGCCGCCACGACCCGGCGAACGCGATGGTGTCGACTATCATTTCATGAGTCGCGATTCCTTCCACGAGGCCATCACAGATGGCGTACTTCTCGAATGGGCCGAATTCGCCGGCCATCTGTACGGCACCTTGCGCAGCGAGGTGGATCCTGCACTCGAAGCCGGGGTGAACGTCATCCTCAACATCGAGATCGAGGGCGCCAAACAGATCCGCTCCACCCACCCTGAAGCGATATTCATATTCATCAACCCTCCGTCGCTTGAGGAACTACGTTCCCGTCTCGAGCGAAGGGGTGACACCTCGCCCGAGGACATCGAGCGTCGCTTCGGTGTGGCAGAGCGTGAAATAGCTCAAGCACCGGACGTTTTCGACCACATCATCGTGAACGATGATCTTGACGACGCCATCGCCAGCGTTCTCGATATACTCGCGGAACACGGCACACCTGTGCCAGGACTCATCGCGCACGACCTCACACAAGGAGATCACAGACCATGATGCTTGAACCGCCCATCGGCGCCATCGTCGAGAAGACGGAGACGCGTTTCGGTCTCGTCGTTCTCTCGGCACGAAGAGCGCGCCAGATCAATGCCTACTTCAACGAACTCGGGGCCGGAATCGGTGGGTATGTACCACCACAGGTCCATTCCATGTCACGCAAGCCACTGTCGATCGCCCTCGAGGAAATCTACGAAGACAAGGTCGTCATCGCTCCGGTTGAGGAGTAGTTGCATGCTCGCCGGGCGGCATCTCGTCCTCGGCGTCACTGGCGGTGTCGCCGCCTACAAGGCTGTGTACCTGGCTCGACGACTGATCGAAGAGGGCGTAGAGGTTCGAGCCGTGATGACCCCTACCGCACAGAACTTCGTGGGCGAAGCAACGTTCGCCGCGGTCACCGGTACGCAACCGATCATCGAGCTGTTCGGACATGACGACGTCTCGCCCCACACGAGCCTTGCGCGCTGGGCCGATGCCGTTGTCATTGCCCCCGCTACCGCCTCGACGATATCCAAGCTCGCGGCGGGGGAATCGTCGAACGCACTCATCGCTACGGTGCTCGCCACCACCGCACCGGTCTTCGTCGCCCCGGCAATGCACTCCGAGATGTGGGAACACCCGGCAACGCGAGCCAACATCTCACGTCTCACCGACTTCGGCTACACCATCGTCCCTCCACAGTCAGGGTCCCTGGCTGGGGGAGACGAGGGTATAGGTCGTCTCGCTGATCCCGAAGACATCCTCAAGATGGTGCGCTCCATCTTCGATGGGGGTGACCTCGCTGGGTCCACGGTGCTCATCACCGCCGGGGGGACGAGAGAGCCGATCGACCCCGTGCGATACATAGGGAACCGATCAAGTGGCAAGATGGGCAACGCCCTGGCAACAGCGGCGCACGCTCGAGGAGCCCAAGTCATCCTTGTAACGGCGGCGCCTCCACCGGGGAACCTGCCCGGTATCGAGGTCATCGCCGTGGACACGGCTGCGGAAATGGCCGAAGCGACCTGGGGGCGGGTCGACATCGCTGATATCGCTGTGATGGCCGCGGCCGTCGCCGACTTTCGTCCGGCGGATGTTGCTACGGGAAAGCTCAGAAGAACCGACGGATCGCCTGAGCTGCTGCTCGAGCCAACACCGGACATACTTCGTGGCATAACCAAGCGCGACAACCGCCCGTATCTCGTCGGATTCGCTGCTGAGGTCGGCTCACTCGACGCCGCTGTCGAGAAGGCGAGAACGAAGGGGGTAGATCTTCTCGTTGGAAACGACATCTCGATCGACGGTTCAGGATTTGGATCTGACAGTAATCAGATCGCTCTGATCTACCCCGACGGGACAACGAAACATCATCCTCTTCTTCCGAAGCGTCAGGTCGCTGACGTGATCTGGGATGCGGTGGTCGAACAGCGGGCATCGACCTGACGACCCGGAACGCCTGTCAGGTCGTACCCGACATTCCCTCCTTCGCGGTCGACGATGGGTTCACCTACCTCATCCCTGACACACTCGAAGTGACGGTTGGCTCGAGAGTGAGGATCCGTGTTTCAGGTCGCAGGCTCAAAGGCTTCGTGACTGCGGTGTTTCCAACTCCGTCGGGGCGAAAGCTTCTCCCGATCGACGGTGTCACCGGCGACGTTGCGAGCTTCGACGATGTGATGCTCGGTGTCTTGCGGTGGGCCGCTATGCACTATGTCTCGCCTCTCTCGGTGGTCCTGAGGAGGACCGTGCCACCGAACGTTGCGCGATCCGGTGCCACACCACAAGCTGATCCCAGGTCAACTGCCGCAGACGTTCGGGTGAACGTCGTACGTCCATCTGAGGTGACGCCGCAGATCAAAAGAATCATCGCACGCTCGGACGCTGAAGGAGGCGCAACGATGATCGTGGCGCCGACGATCATCGAGGTCGCGAGGATCCGTGCCTCCCTTGTGGATACATATGGTGACCGCGTCGTGATCGCTACCTCGTCTTCCACGGGAAAGGATGCAACCGACGCATGGACAACTGCTGCAGTGTCCGGTGACGCCATCCTCGTCGGAACACGAGAGATCGTGCTGTGGCCCGTTGCTCGTCTTCGTTCCGCAGTTGTGATTCAGGATTCCCGAAGAGTGATGAAGTCACCATCGACACCAACATTCGGTGTGCGCGAGATCCTCGCTCACAGGCGGAGCGTCATGCTCCATCGTCTGGATTTCCTCACACCGCTTCCATCTCTCGAAACTCTCGCCATGACAACGCACGTCACCTACCCACGTGGACGTTCGTGGCCGCTCGTCGAGGTCGCCGACAGGGGAGAGGAGCCTCCGTCGCGGACTCTCCTCCTCGAACGAACACGTATGGCGATAGGGCTCGCGGCGAAGAACGAACAATCCGTGTTCGTCCTCGTACCGGCTCGCGGCTACGCGCCGGCCTTTCGATGCATCCGATGCGGCGAACTCCGTCAGTGTCAGTCTTGCGGGACCGCCGCTACCAAGCAGGGCGACTGTCGCAGGTGTGGGGCTCCTCTTCAAGCCTGCGCGACATGTTCGGGGAAGCGCTTCGAAAGCCTCGGAGCCGGGATAGGTTCGGTACGAGACGCCGTCGCTCGGTCGGTCGGTGATGCTGTCGGACTGGCGGGAGATGGCAGGATGATCACCGTTGGGTCCGAGCGCGACATAGTGACACAGGACGCTGTCGATCTCGCGCTAGCCGTTGACGTCGACGGTATGTCGATGGCCCCTACGTACAGGGCAGCCGAGGACGCTCTGCGACTTCTCGTCCGAACGGCGAACCTCCTGCGACCCGGCAGAGGGAATCGAATGATCGTTCAGACAGCGCTTCCCAATCAGCCGGTGATCGAAACTCTTCGCTCAGGCAGAGCGCAAGAATTTCTTGGGAAACAGTCGGACGAGCGCAAACGATCCTCCTTTCCTCCACACGGCGAACTCATCGCGCTCGAGATCGACCGCCAGGTCCGGGTTGGTGGGTCGGTCACCGATGCGGTTGGCGGTCTGGCGACTGTTCTCGGACCCGCCGAGATGCGCGATCGCGACCGCTGGCTGATCCAGGCTGACGACCTCACGCAAGTGCGTATTGCCCTGCGGACACTCGTCTCGTCCCTCAGAGAACGCGGTGCAAGAGTACGCGTCGACGCCGATCCGATCGACCTGTGATCACCATGAGCTATTCGTACGACACAGCCGATTGCCCCCCATTAGCCTCCCACTGATGGCGATCTATCCCATTCGAACGTTTCCAGACCCCGTGCTACATATGGAAGCGGCAGCGGTGTCATCGTTCGACGATGATATTGCACGGCTCGTCGATGACATGCTTGAGACGATGTACGAAGCGCCAGGGGTCGGGCTTGCGGCTCCACAGATCGGCATCTCGAAACGCGTCTTCGTAGCGGATATCGGTGAGGGGCCCTTCGTGATGATCAATCCGGAGATCGTGGAGACCACGGGGAAATGGAAGTTCGAGGAGGGTTGCCTGTCCGTCCCTGGACGCTACTGGCAGATCAAACGTCACGACTTCGCACGGGCAGAGGGATTCGACGCCAGCGGCGCGCCTGTGTCTTTCGAGGGTGATGAGCTACTCGGACGCGTACTCCAGCATGAGATCGATCATCTCAACGGACTCCTTCTTCTCTCGCATCTCGGGGTGCGAACGAAGAAGATCGTCCTCAAGGAGCTGCGTGAGGCGAGTCTCGGCATTGCGAAGAGCATCTGATGTCTGGGATCTTTCTCGGCACTCCAGCTGCTGCTGTCGCAAGCCTTGCCGCATTCTGCGATGTAGAAGATGTGGAACTCGTGATAACACAACCCGATCGGCGCTCCGGCCGGGGACCAGGACGTACGGCATCACCGATCAAGGTCGCTGCCGAGCAGTTCGGCCTTCGCGTCGCTCAACCCGGTTCCGGCGAAGAACTCCTTGACGTGATCTCGGCGATCCGCCCAGACCTTGCTCTCGTCGTCGCCTACGGCCGGATACTGCGACCGGATGTGCTGTCGCTCGTCCCGTATGGCTTCCTGAACGTGCACTTCTCTCTTCTGCCACGGTGGAGGGGAGCGGCACCTGTTGAACGAGCCATCGCTTCAGGCGACGAGAACACTGGCGTCACTCTGATGAAGATCGACGAAGGGCTCGACACCGGCCCGATTCTGGGAGAGATAGCGACCCCTATCGGACCTCGAGAAACCGGGGGGTCGCTTACGGCGCGCCTTTCATTTCTTGGTGCAGCACTCGTAGATCAAACCTTGCCTGATTACGTGAACGGTCGGCGTCGGCCCGTGCCCCAGCTCGCCACCGGCGGTACACACGCAGCGAAGCTGTCCAAGGACGAAGCCCGTTTGACGTCTGCGTGGGACGTTGCCCACGCCGAGCGTGCGGTTCGTGCGTTCGCACCTCGTCCCGGGGCATGGCTGCGTACCGCCGATGGTGATCTCAAGATCCACGCTGCACGGATCGCAGCCATGCCCACCACGCGTGCACAGATCGAGATCGCAAACGGAGTTGTGAGCGCTGGATTCCAGGATGGTTCGCTCGAGCTGCTGACCGTCCAGCCACCAGGCAAATCACCACAGGAGGCGACGGAATGGATGAACGGTCGACGAGGAATGCCACTCGCGTTCTCCCCCGATGACGGCTGAACCATCTTCGACGCGGGCGAGAGCAGCGCAGACGTTGGACAGGATCCTCGTCGAAGGTGCCTACAGCAACATCGTTGTGGCGAGAGACCCCGGCACCGACGGCGATCACGCTCTCTATCAACGACTTGTGTACGAGGCGCTGCGTCAGATACCTGCGATCGATCAAGCGATCGAGCGTGCGGGAAGCCGCGGCATCGATCGGATCCAGAGAGAAGTCCTCGGTGTCCTGAGAATCGCAACGGGAGAGATTCGCTACCTCAGACGTGCGCCGCATAGCGCTGTATCTCAATCAGTCGATGCGGTCAGGGAACTCGGGAAGCCGAAGGCCGCCGGGTTCGTCAACGCGGTACTGCGGTCAGTCGGACAGCAGCGTGATGAGCCGGTCGAAGCTGATGCGTATCACGGGCTGCCGAGTTCGTTGTTCGAGCGACTCGAGGTGGTATTCGGTGATACGCTCACCGACTTCATCGCCGCTTCGAATAGCCCTGCGCCGATCGGTATACGGTCCAGGGATGGCAATTTTCGAGGTGACGATTCTCCTGTTCCGGGTGTCACATACGCTACGAAATCGATGGATATCGCATCCCTTGTTGCCGATGGATCGATCGATGTCCTCGATCCCGCATCAGCTGCTGTAGTGGCAGCGCTCGATCCAGTCGAGGGCAATCAAGTTCTCGACCTCGCCGCTGCCCCCGGGGGCAAGACGCGCATGATCTCCGATCTCCTCGGAGGATCTGGAGCCGTTGTCGCCACGGATAGCCACTATCGAAGACTCTCTAGCGCCAGGACTCGCTCCAAGGATATCTCGAGAATCACGTGGCTGGTGGCCGATGCCGCCAAACCGCCCTTTCGATCCTCGTCTTTCGATCGCG
>JAMBLJ010000200.1 GCA_023336815.1 Actinomycetes bacterium | reverse complement strand
GGGATCCCTGTTGGCATCTGAACCGTCGCATAGAGAGCGTCGACCCCGCCGAGCCCTCCCGCAGCGATCGGCACGCCGATGACAGGCAATGTCGCGTGTGCTGCCACCGCTCCAGCGAGATGCGCAGCCTTACCAGCGCCACAAATGATCACGCCGAAACCGTTTCCCCTTGCGTTGGATGCAAAGTCTGCCACGCGAGCAGGTGTGCGATGGGCGGACATGACGTGGGTTTCGTGAGGTATCCCAAACGAGGCGAGCACGTCAGCGCATGCCTCCATTTTTGGCATGTCCTTATCCGATCCCATAAGGATGGCGACCTTCATCATGTCGACTCTCGGTCCTCGGTGCCGGTGAACGGTGTAGCGATGTCGGTTCGGAACTGCTTCCCTCTGAACTGGATCAGGTTGGCTGCGGCATACGCCTCTGATCGTGCCTGTTCGATCGTCCCGGCAACGCCTACGACGTTGAGGACCCGTCCGCCAGACGTGATCGTGCCGGTTTCCGCGTGGCGAGTACCCGCGTGAAAGACGAGTGCCTCGTTGACCTTGTCGAGCCCGATGATCGCAAGACCCGTCTCCGGGCGGTCGGGATAGCCGGGGGACGCAAGCACCACATCGACAGCGGCGAGGTTATTCCACTCGACCGTTTGACCTCTCAACCCAACGGTCGCAGCGGCGTTCAAGAGGACGAGCAGATCGGATTCCAGACGTGGCATCAGGACCTGGGTTTCCGGGTCACCGAGACGGACGTTGAACTCAAGGACCTTTGGCCCGTCGTCAGTGAGCATCAATCCGACGTAGAGGAATCCTGTGTAATCGATGTTCCTCCTTGCGAGTTCAGCGAGAACCGGGAGAGCGACGCGTGTCGTCGTCCAGTCGATGAGATCCTCGGGAAGATCGCTGACAGGCGAATAGCTGCCCATACCCCCCGTATTCGGTCCCTGACCTCCGTCGCCGAGACGTTTGTAGTCCCTGGCGGCCTCGAGGGGGATCGCTTCTCCTTGAGCGCAAACGAAGAAGATCGAGGCTTCTCTTCCCTCGAGGTACTCCTCGATGACCAGGGTCTCGCCAGCACTCCCGAATCGTCCGCTGAAGCAGGCATCGACCCAATCGATCGCCTCGTCCAACGCGGCAGTAACGAGCACTCCCTTGCCTGATGCAAGACCGTCTGCCTTCACGACGTACGGACCGTCCATTTCTTCGAGGCGGAGCATCGCAGATTCACGATCGGTGAAGGTGACGGACTGGGACGTGGGAACGTGGGCTGCGGCCATGATCTCGTTGGCGAACGACTTCGAAGTTTCAAGCATCGCTCCCGCTGCGTCAGGTCCGAACACGGGTCGACTCGCTGCCCGCAAGGCATCCGCGACGCCTGCAGCGAGCGGTGCCTCAGGGCCGATGATCACCAGGTCGATCCTTCGGTCCTCGCAGAGCTGGACAACCGCAGACGGATCGGTCGGGTTCACATCCGTCACGATATCGCCCAGTTCGTCGAGTCCGGGATTTCCTGGCATTGAGACCAGTCGTTCGAGGAGCGGACTCTGGACAAGCTTCCAACCTATGGCATGTTCACGTCCGCCGTTGCCGATGAGGAGTACTCGCATCAGCGTTACCGGTGGAGGGTTGCCCGGCGGCCTGGGCCAACCGAAACAGTCGTGATGGGAACACCAGCGTGATCCTCGATGTATTCAATGTACGACCTGGCATTCGGCGGCAGGTCGTCGTAGGACGTGACACCAGAGATGTCGACGTTCCATCCGGGGAGTTCCTCGTATTCGGGGACGCAGTGGTAGAGGACACCCTGCTGACGGGGAAATTCGGTGTAGCGGTCGCCCTCGGCGGTGTAGGCGGTAGCGACCTTGATCGTGTCGAAGTGAGACAGGATGTCGAGTTTCGTCAATGCAATATCCGTGAGACCGTTCACCCGAACAGAATACCGAAGCGCAACCATATCGAGCCACCCGCACCGTCTGCGCCGCCCGGTCACAACACCGTACTCACCCCCGATGTCGATGAGCTTGTCTCCGATCTCATCGTGGAGCTCTGTGGGGAATGGTCCTGTTCCAACTCGTGAAATGTACGCCTTGGCGACACCGATGACCCTGTCGATCATCGTTGGGCCGATGCCGATGCCAACAGGGGCTCCACCGGCCGTCGGGTTCGAAGACGTCACGAATGGGTACGTGCCATGGTCGATATCAAGCAAGGTGCCTTGGCCACCTTCGAACAACACGTTGTCTCCGGCGCGCACGGCGTCGTAGACGAGGAGGGAAGTATCGGTGACATGCGGCGCAAGATCATCGGCATAGCCGAGGTACTCGTCCGCGATCTCATCGATGTCGAGGGGTAGCTGGTTGTACACCTTCATCAAGATCTTGTTCTTCAACTTGAGCGAGGTCGTGAGCTTCTCCATGAAGATCTTTTCATCGAACAGATCCTGGACCCTGATACCTACCCGTGCGAACTTGTCTGTGTAGGCGGGCCCGATCCCGCGCTTCGTTGTCCCGATCATGGCGCTTCCGAGATACCTCTCGATCACCGCATCGAGTTTGCGGTGATAGGGCATGATCAAGTGAGCGTTGTTCGAGATCTTCACCTTGGACGGATCGACACCACGTTTGGTGAGGGTGGCTTTCTCTTCGAAGAACCATCGGGGGTCCACAACAACACCGTTGCCAATGACCGGTGTCACCGTTGGATAGAGCACACCGGATGGGATCAAACTGAGGGCGAACTTCTGATCCCCGATCACGATGGTGTGCCCGGCATTGTTCCCGCCCTGGTACCTGACGACAACGTCGGCCTTCTCCGAGAGCAGGTCGGTGATCTTGCCTTTCCCCTCGTCACCCCACTGGGCGCCGAGAATCACTGCGGCCGACATCCGGTCCTCCCGTGTGTGGATGATGAACCGTGATTGTATAGGACAGACATCAGGCAACAGACAACAGACATCAGACATCAGACAACAGATGCCGGAGTACGGAGTGAGTCTGTCAGTTGTCAGCTATCAGTGAAGAACGAAGAAGGGATTGCCGGGGTTCGTGTGGCACGCTCACAACGAGCATCATCCGCTTTCCGCCTCGAGCTTTTTGCTCACGATCGGACCGAAGATGTCCCAACAACTCGAGTTCGATGGGTCGTTTTTCTGATGGCTGATAGCTGACAGCTGACGGCTGAGATGGCAAATGGGTTGGCAGGTGGCGCGAAGAGTGGCTACCTTGTTGCAACAGTCGTCCTGTGGGACGACGAAAGCGGCGATTCTCGTCGCGTAATCACTAGCAAAATAGAGGAGGAGTTCCAGCATGCTCAAGAAACTTGCTGTGCTCTTTGCAGTCCTCGCCCTCGTAGCTGCCGCTTGCGGTAGTTCCAGTGATGGCGACGATGCAACAACAACTACAGCTGGCGGCACAACCGAAACAACGGTTGCCGGCGGCGGTGACAGTGGACAAAGTGATGGTGAAGGCACTCTCGCTGCCGTCAAGGCTCGTGGGAAGCTCGTCTGTGGTGTTTCTGGCACCGCTGTCGGATTCTCTGAGACGCTTGCTGACGGATCGACAACAGGGTTCGACGCTGACTACTGCCGTGCAGTAGCCGCTGCGGTCCTTGGCGATTCTGAAGCCGTTGAGTTCCGTGCGCTGACAGCAGCGGAGCGGTTCGAGGCTCTCAAGAACAACGAGATCGACGTTCTCATTCGTAACACGACCTGGACTCAGAGCCGTGACACGGACATCGGCATGCAGTTCGTCGCAACGACGTACTTCGATGGTCAGCAGATCATGGGTAACCCAGCAACGATGACAGGTCTCACCGCCGGTAGCGGCTTCGAAGCTGTTGATGGCGCGACGGTTTGTACCAACGCTGGTACCACCACCGAGAAGAACATCACTGAGGGCGCAGCTGTTGCAGGTGTGACGATCACACTTGAAACGGTTGAGACGTTCCCAGAGGCAATGGAGAAGTTCAAGTCCGGTACCTGTGACCTCGTCACGACTGATGGTTCCGGTCTCTTCGGTAACCGTGCTGCTGAGGTAGCTGCGGGCACCGAAGGTGCAGCCGACTGGATCATTTTCCCAGAGGCACCAATCTCCAAGGAGCCTCTTGGTCCTGTCGTTCGTCAGAACGACAGCCAGTGGTTCGATGTAGTCCAGTGGACGGTGTTCGCAACCTTCATCGCTGATGAGCAGGGTGTGACCTCTGCCAACGTTGGCGACATGATGGAAGACACACCTGAGCTCGCACGTCTCTTCGGTGGCGAAGGCGAACTCCAGACCGCAATGGGTCTCGAAGCTGATGCGTTCCTGAACGTCATCAAGCAGGTCGGCGCCTACGGCGAACTGTTCGAGAAGAACCTCACAGGTCCTCTGGACCTCGCACGTGAAGGAAGCTTCAACATGCAGTGGTTCGACGGTGGTCTCATCTACGCACCACCAGCTCGCTAACTGAGCTAAACGACTAACGCGGAAGAGGCGCCCTCCGGGGCGCCTCTTCCGCGTTCTCCAGCCGTCAGCCGTCAGCTCACAGCCGTCAGTTCAGAACCTCAAGAGACTGCCGCGTACGTCTGTCTTCGCACGTGCTTATTCCGGGGCTGGCGGCTGGCGGCTGACAGCTGACAGCTTTCCTCCCTCTTTTGCTCGCAAAGTGGACGGCGATGTGCCTAGGGTGCCGCCAAGCGATGTGTCGCCTCCCCATCAGATAGGGGTCGCGAGGAAGGCTCGGACGTGACGGTCCAGGTACGGGAACAACAGAAGACGCCTTTGTGGCGCAACGCGACGGTTCTGAAGTGGACCGCGCAGATCTTCGCTCTCCTCGCCGTCCTCGCGCTGTTTGCGATCCTCGTATCACAGGCACTTACCAACTTTGCGAACTCAGATATCTCGTTCGGATGGGAGTGGCTGTCGAGCCCGACGGGCGTCCAACTCCGCGAGGGAATCGACACGAGTCCCGATAGCGGCGCCAGAGCGCTTCTTGTCGGCATCGTCAACACGTTGCGGGTCGCAGTGTCAGGAATCTTCGCCGCCACGCTTCTCGGGACTCTCATCGGTGTCAGCCGTCTATCTAGTAACTACATCGTCAACCGGATAGCCACCATCTACATCGAGACCATCCGAAACATTCCACTCCTCGTCCAGATCTTCTTCTGGTCAGCCCTCGCAGTGACGCTGCCTGCCCTCACGGCCGACGACGTAGGCGAGTACTTCATTAAGGTCTCGAACAAGGGCTTCGCGTTTGCCTGGATCTTCCCTGGCACGGGTTGGGTTCCGTGGCTGATCTTCGTCATCGTCGGGTTTTTCATCGGTCGGTACGTCGCGAAGCGTCGCAAGGCGTATCAGGAGGACACGGGCAACATTGGACACGGCGGCAGGTACTGGTCGCTAATCGTCCTCGCCTTCGCGATCGTCGGATGGTTCGCCTGGCCAATCCTCGGGTTCCTTGAGCCCGTCTTTGGCGCAGTTGAATCGTTCGTCGACTCCGTACCAGCCATCGTCTTCCCGATC
>JAMBLJ010000199.1 GCA_023336815.1 Actinomycetes bacterium | reverse complement strand
TGGATCCGAACGAGCTCACCGAACGCTTCTCTGTCGCCCTGACATGCGCGCTCAACGAGGTCATGCGGTTGTACAGGTTCGACTGGTTGACGTTGCATCCCGTTACTCCGGGGCCGGTGCAAAGGTCGCGGTGCCGGTGACGAGTGGGTCGCCATCTCTGGTCAGCTGGATCTTCGCTGTACCACCATCAACCGTCACCTTGATAACGGCTTGTTCGCCGGGGTGGAGGGCACTCCGAAACCGTACTTTCGATCGTGCGATGGTCGCCCCTCGGGCAGCGCTGGATGCCTCTTGCGTCACCCAGGCGTACATCAGCAGCCCGTGAGCGACGGTGCCGGATAGACCTGCGTCTACAGCTACATCGTGATCCCAGTGGAGGGGGTTGAAATCGCGAGTTGCCGCGGCGTACCGAATCAGATCGTGCCGACTTGCGGATCGTTGCTGTGTTTCGTTCGCTCCCCTCGCTCGAGCGGGGGGTTCATCTCTCACCGTTTCAGATCGCGGCGCTGCCCGATCCGAAAGGACGAACGTCGAGATCGACCGAACGACATCGGCCCCGCCCTGGGTACCTGTGGCATCGAAAGTAACGAAATACGACCCCGCACGCTCTCGCACTTTCGTGATCGTTCCTTCCATGACCACCGAGGAGTCAGCGCGCAGCGGGCCGAGGTACTCGAACGTCTGATCGAGATGCAAGAGGGTGGCTGTGAACGGAATAACCTTCGGGTGATACAGAAACAGGTCGGCAACAGCAAAGAGGAGGACCGAAGCGAATCCTGGTGGAGCTTCATCGGTCCATCGAGTGGGATCATCGCCCGTCACCTCCACGTAGAAAGCGACCCGGTCGAGGGTGACCTCAACCTCGACCGGACCGAGCACCTGGTCTTGGAGGTCGAGGGGTGAGGTGATGGCATCGAGCATGGCGGCGAACCATAGCGCCATCACGATCGGACCCGTCGAGACGAGTTGGGCTAGACACACATCAGGTCGATACTGATGGCAAGGCCGACGCAGACCGCGCCGCACCACAGGAAAGAGTCGTCACATGGCCGACGTATGGACCATCAACTACCTGCCGGAAGAGGGCGGCCGACTGACGGGGAAGCTCGCTCTGACCGATGATCATCTTCGCTTCACCGCCCTCTACGATTCGAGCAACGCACAGGTCGCGAAGGGCATCGGGCTAGCGCTCGGAACGTTCGCTGTCTCAGGCGGGCACGCATCTTACTTCCACGACACCTCCGACGATTTCGCGATTGTGCTCCCTCGTGCCGATGTGGACCACGCCGATCTACGCAAGAAAGGTCTCATGAAGCAAGCCGTCGTCACCATGAAGGACGGATCGAGTTTCGTCTTCGACTACGGAATGCTCAACCCCAAGAAACTCGTTGCAGCGATCAACAGCTGACGCAGTCCTACATGCCAACGTGATCGAACCACGCGTTGAAGAAGTTCGTGGCGACACGCTCCGTTGCATCGGCGACACTGGAAAACTCGCCGGCAATGACATCTGCGGCGGTTCCCGCAGCTCTCGCAAGATCCGCGCCCTCGGCTGTGGATAGCCAGACAGATAGTGTGCCTTCGGTGAGTTCGGGGTGTGACTGCACACCGACCGCAGCTCCCAACCGAAATGCGTGGTTGAAGCGAGCGGTTCGTCCGAGGAGAGTCGCACCTGGCGGCAGCACCCACGTGTCACGGTGGAGCGAAAACGATGGGCCACTCCCGAGTGGTTCGATGACGTCATCTTCCTGCAGGATTTCGATCGGCCCTAGGTGGTACTCGGGTGTGTCTGCCAAATAGGCAGAACCTCCAAGTGCCTCTGCAAGGAGCTGGCAGCCGAGACAGATGCCAAGAGTTGGTCTTCTCAAGGCGGCAACCTCTGCAAGGAACGTCTTCTCTCGTGCGAGGTACGGGTAGGTATCGCTGTCATAGGCGCCCATCTCGCCGCCGAGAACAACAACGACATCGACCTGGGACGGATCTGGTAGCGGATCACCGGCGAACAGTCTGACAGACTCAAGCGTGGCTTTGCGCGAGGCCGCAACACGCTCGAGGTGCCCCGCAGGAACATCCGAATCGTTTTCCAGCACGGTCACTACCGCCTGCTGATCGCGCCGACTAGTCACGCAGTCATCGTACCGGCGCACCGACCATCCGGGGCTGGCAGGATTCTGCGCGAGGTTCGATGAGCGTGCAACGGTGTGGCGTCGAGTGCTGGTCGAGCACGTACCCGTCTCGATGTACCGCGCTGTGATGGTGATACCAACACAGCTTTGTGAGGTTCACGCCAGCACGACCGCCTCCCCGTAACGAGGGTGACTTGGCGCAACGGAAAGAGCCAGCCCGCAGGCCGGCTCTCTGCACGTCGAGTGGTAGGTGACTACCGGTTCTCTTTGTGTGGCGTTGTCTCACGACACCACTTACAGAACTTGCGAAGCTCGAGGCGTTCCCTCGTATTCGTCTTGTTCTTCGTGGTGACGTAGTTGCGCCTCTTGCACGACTCGCATGCGAGCGTGATCGGCGGTCGCTTGTCACTCATGTCTCACTTCTCTTCGTTCGTTTGTGTAGTACGAGGTACGTACTACGTATTACGTACTACGTCTTCTACTCAATGATCTTTGTGACACGAC
>JAMBLJ010000198.1 GCA_023336815.1 Actinomycetes bacterium | reverse complement strand
GCCAAGCAACGTGAGGTGCTTGCATCCGCGGTTGCAGACTCCGACCTCATCATCACAACCGCACAGATCCCTGGGCGCCCTGCCCCTCGCCTCATCGACCGTTCCGCCGTCGAAGGAATGCGGACAGGTTCGGTCATCATCGACATGGCCGCGAGCTCCGGAGGCAACGTCGAAGGTTCAAAACCTGACGAAGAGGTCAACATCTCAGGTGTCCGTGTGCTTGGCCCGACCGATCTTGCAGCCAGGGTCGCAGCCGACGCAAGCCGTATGTACGCCCGAAACCAACTCGAGATGATCAAACGAATGGTGGTTGACGGCGAACTCGCCCTCGACCCCGACGACGCAGTCGTCGGTCCAGCAATCACACACAGCCCAGAGTCCGGAGAAACCGCCTAATGAGCGAAGCATTCATCCAGGGCATCGTCGTGTTCGTCCTCGCCTCGTTCGTCGGGTTCGAGGTCATACGACGTGTCCCCCCAACACTCCACACCCCGCTGATGTCGGGTGCAAATGCCATCTCAGGCATCACCATCGTCGGGGCGATCCTGGCAGTCACCCTCGGGAACAGCTTCGTCCTGGGCGCCCTGGCCTTTCTCGCCATCGTATTTGCGATGATCAACGTGGTCGGTGGTTTCCTTGTCACGGATCGCATGCTCGAGATGTTCAAGAAAGTCCCTGGTAAGTGACGATGATCGAACTCACCTTCACCGAAGTCATCATCGCGCTGGCGTATCTTGCTGCCGGCATCCTGTTCATAGTCGGTCTCAAGGGTCTGACCTCACCAAGGACCGCTCGCAAGGGCAACCGCATGGCCGCGGTCGGCATGCTCGTCGCCATCGTCGCCACGATCGTCTTCCTTGTCGCCGTAGAAGAGCTCAGCTCCACTACTGCGTGGGCGATCATCGCAGCTGGCATCGTCGTCGGTGGTGCCATCGGTGCGTTCCTTGCACTGCGTGTTCAGATGGTCGACATGCCACAACTCGTCGCCGCATTCAACGGCTTCGGAGGTGGCGCATCCGCTCTCGTGGCATCCGCCGTTGTGGTCGGCACCGACGCCCTCCTACCGACGGAAATCGGTGTCACAACGGCGCTGTCCCTTGCTATTGGTGCAGTGACACTCACCGGTTCCATGATCGCCTATGCCAAGCTGCAAGGATTGATCGGTGGCAAACCTGTTGCGATCCCTGGTGGTCCCGCCACGAACGCCGTCATCGCTGGTCTGATGCTCATCGTTGCCGTCTTTGCTGTCGTGACCAATTCGCCCGCTGCGTACTGGGGTGCAACTGCTCTGGCTCTCGTACTCGGCGTCACGGCGGTACTGCCCATCGGCGGTGCAGACATGCCGGTTGTGATCTCGCTGCTCAACTCGTTCTCAGGCCTCGCTGCCGCAATGGCTGGGTTCACGATCGAAAACCAGGCGCTCATCATCGGTGGTGCACTCGTCGGTGCTGCAGGCATGATCCTGACGCTCGACATGTCCGTTGCCATGAACCGGTCCATCGCGAACATCCTGTTCTCTGGCTTCGGTGGCACCGTTGCAAGCGACGAGGAGATCGGTACGAAGCCGGTCAAGAGGGCGACTGCAGAGGATGCAGCCATCGCTCTGTCGTATGCACAGAACGTCATGGTGGTTCCCGGGTACGGTCTCGCCGTTGCCCAGGCTCAGCACGCGGTGAAGGAACTCGCAACTGCACTTGAAAAACGCGGTGTCAACGTTGAATACGCCATCCACCCTGTTGCTGGCCGAATGCCAGGACACATGAACGTCCTCCTTGCAGAGGCTGATGTTCCTTACGACAAACTGCTCGACCTCGACCAGTCGAACCCGAAGTTTGGCCACACCGATGTTGTGCTTGTGATCGGTGCGAATGATGTCATCAATCCAGTTGCACACACCGATGAGAACAGCCCGATCTACGGGATGCCGGTCCTCGACGTTGAGGATGCTGCCACGGTCATCGTGGTCAAGCGCAGCCTGTCGCCAGGGTTCGCTGGAATCGACAACCCGCTGTTCTATCAGGATGGAACGATGATGTTCTTCTCGGACGCCAAGAAGGCGCTCGAGGACACCGTCAAGGCCGTGAACGAACTCTAGCGTGGAGTTCAGGGACGCCCTCACGGGCCGGCACATGGTCCGTAACTACACGGATGAACCCGTCGATCCTGATGCCCTGGCTCGCGTTGTCGATGCCGGTGTGCGATCACCATCAGCAGGATTCTCTCAGGGGCAAAGGTTCGTCGTTGTCACGAATGAGGCCCAAAGGTTGTCGATCGCCGTTGCCGCCAGCGAACCGGAGTACGTCGCACAGGGTTTC
>JAMBLJ010000197.1 GCA_023336815.1 Actinomycetes bacterium | reverse complement strand
TCTCCATCAGCTGCCTCGCCAAGATCCTGATACGCTCGACCGCTGGTATGCGACCATGGATGCCGTCAGCACTTCTGCGTATGGCGCATACCGGTCCTTCATCGATGAGCCGGGGCTCGTCGAGTACTTCGTGAATTCAACACCCGTGAACGAACTCGGCGAGCTGAACATCGGCTCGCGACCTTCGCGGCGGCCTGGTGGATCGGGATCGCTCGACGATCTTCGGGCGATTCCCTGGGTGTTCGGCTGGACGCAGTCCCGCCAGATCATCCCCGGCTGGTTCGGTGTCGGCACCGGACTGGCAGCCGCCACGGAGTCCGGTCACGCCGAGGTCCTCGCAGAGATGCACGAGAATTGGCCCTTCTTCCAGACGTTCATCTCGAACGTCGAGATGACCCTTGCAAAGACCGATCTCACCATGGCACGTCGTTACGTGAACGCTCTCGTCGAGCCTGCTCTGCATCACGTCTTTGATGCGATCGAAAGCGAATACACACAGGCGGTCGGGGCTGTCCTTGCAATCACTGGTGAGAACTCGCTTCTCGAGAATCATCCGGTGCTCCAGCGAACGCTTGACGTTCGCGACGCGTATCTTCACCCGCTGCACCATCTCCAGGTGAACCTCCTTGAACGGTCGCGTGGACTCGCGGTGCCGGACGCAACCGTGAGCAGGTCGCTGTTGCTGACGGTCAACGGGATCGCTGCGGGGCTTCGTAACACCGGCTGACACACAGAAACGGGTGGAGAGACCGGTTTCATCCGGTCTCTCCACCCGTCTGTTTCGTTCTCTGGTCCGGTCAGGGGAGTGTGGTCGGACACACCCCACCGATGCAGGTGATCCTGCCGTCGATCGTTGGGCTGGTTGTTCCTAGTCCCGTCAGGTAGGCCGAAACGACAGCGTCCATGAAGTCTCGCGACTGGGCCCTGTCGATGGTGACGGGGTACCCATCACCACCGCTGGACATGAAGTCGTTCATGGCCACCGAGTAGGTGGCTGCTGCGCTGAGGTCCACTGCTGGTCCCGTGCACGTTCCGTCGGGTGCCTGTGTAACGGCACCTGTTACGCGGCTTCCCGCTGCAGCACCGATGTCATAGGTCAAACACAGACCCGAGACCTGGGCGAATCGACCACTGACCCCAGGCATGGCGGACACACCTCGCTCAAGGTGATCCTTGAGTTCGGCCCCGGTCATGTCAACGGTGACAACGACGTTGCCGAACGGCAGAACAGTCAGGACCTGTCCGGCGGTGATATCGCTGTCCGGACCAGACTGAGGCCCGCAGAAGTCCGTCGCACCATCGACGCTAGGACATGTCAGATCGGCTCGAAGACCGCCGGAGTTCGTGATGGCGAAGTCGGTCCCGTATGTGATTCGCATCGCATCGGTTGTGACGTTGCCTACAAGGGACTCGCATGTCCGCCCTGCGCTCTGGCCGCATGAGTCACTGCGAGGGATGAAGACACTCGACGTGCCAACGACCTCAGAGAGCAGCACGTCCAACTCACCACGAAGTGGTTCGAGATACGCAACGATGGCTGGGTCGGGAGTCACCGCGTCACTCACCGGTTCGACGAACTCGACCGTGACATTCTTGACCTTCGCCTTGACCTTGGACTTCTTCTCCTTCTTCTTATCGTCCTTCTTCTTGTCGTCGTCGTCGGAATCGTCGTCGTCATGATCATCATCGTGATCGTCGTCGCGATCCTTGTACTTCTTTTCGACATCGAGCGTCACCCTGGCGTAGGTACGTCCACGGCTGTCGTTCTCAATGACGGGGATATCGTTGATCTCACCACTGAATTGCACACCGGTGTGGTCACCGAAGATGGCATCGATATCGTCGACGCCGTTTGCAAGATCAACAATGGGGCCCTGCGGATTGCCGACCGCATCGAACGAGGTGACACCCATGTGAGCGATCACGATGAAGACCTGGGCGCCTTCCTCCTTCGCTTCCTTTCGGGCCTGGTTCACGGCCTCGGCCGGATCGGTGATGTTGATCGTACCGAAGCTGCCAGGGAACACCAGAGTGGGCGCCTCCGGGTTCGTCACGCCGATCACGGCGACCTTGACACCATCCATCTCGAAGATTTCGTAGGGCTTGACACCCGTAAGGTTGTCATCGACGTTCTCAAGGTTCGCCGAGACGTACGGGAATTCAGCGATGTCGATCATCTGCTGAAGATGGTCGATGCCTTTGTCGAAGTTGTGGTTCCCGAGTCCGTCGACATCGAATCCCATCAGGTTCATGGACTCAACGGCAGGGACCTCGTTGAAGAACGACGACAGTGGCAGTGATGCGCCGAACGCGTCGCCTGCTGTGAGGGTCAGAGTGTTCGGGTTGTTCGCACGTTCTTGCTGGAAGTACGTCGAGAGTTCAGCGGCTCCTCCGAAGGTGCCCTGGCCGAAGACGAACAGCGGATCGATCTGTCCATGCCAGTCGGATACCGACAGGATCTGAAGCTCGATGTTCTCCTTCTCGGGAGAGTCATCGTCATCATCTGCTTGTGCTGGGGCTGTGATGACCACCATCGTTGCTGCAAGCATCGATAGTGCCAGTAGCAATCTCAAACGGCTCGTTTTTCGCCGCATCCTTACTCCTTGGTTGTGTTGGGACCGATCTGCGGTCACGCTGGGTGCCACATACTGGCAAGTTCGCGAACGTTGTGCAGCCTTCTTTGTCGCGACTCCACGCGCGAGGGCGAGTACGCAGCGATGTCATCGGAACAGGTCCCACCATCAATACGCTCATCCGACGATCCACCGATCGGTATTGCCACCAACACCTTGCGCCGTCCGACTGGAATGTCAATCATCCCCCATCAGGAGTGTGAGATGGATCCAGCAATAGACACGTCCGATGTGGGAGCATCCCGTCTGCGGCTTCTGCGAGAACGGAGATGATGATGGGAGCGATCGAGGAGGTAAGAAAGCACATCGACACTCCGCCTGATGTCACGGCAGTCCGGTCAGCGGGGTTCAGGTTGTTACTCAGAACGGGCGAACCAGTTACACGGGCGGACTGGGCCAGCGAGGCAGGCATTTCGGATGCGGACCTCCAAACGATCCTCGAGCGAACGGTCGCCAGAGGCCGCGTCGAACTTGCAGAGGATGGCTCACTCATCGGCGTCGCAGGTCTCACCGTACGGCGAACTCCCCACAGAGTCGAGATCGATGGAGCGACGAGATACACATGGTGTGCGCTCGACGCTGTGGGCATCCTTGGCGCTCTTGGAGTCGATGCGGCGATCCATTCGACCGATCCCGCCTCTGGAGAACCTGTTGTGATTCCCTTCGTTGGCGGGATACCCAGCGGGGGAGCATCGCTCTTCATACTCGGCGGATACGATGGCGGCGACGTCGTCGACGACTGGTGTCCTCTCGTCAACTTCTTCACCTCCGAGGCCGCCGCCGAGGAGTGGGTTGCTCAGAGGGATCTGGACGGAGACGTGGTGTCCGTTGTCGACATCGCAGCAGACACAGCATCGATGTGGCGTCCCGTTGTTGGCCCGCAACCCTTACAGGGCAGCTGAAGGCCACCTACCGTGTAGGGTCGATGCTCGTGAAGACCTCCCGCCCGATGGGCCTCCTGTACACACTCGATCTGCCGCTTCGGCATCCCTTCGCAACAGCCACAGGGACGCTGAGAAGTCGTCAGGTTGCGATCGTCTCTCTCAATGCCGATGGACTCACAGGATGGGGAGAGGCTGCTCCGTATCCGGGCCAGGATGAATCTTTCGATGTCATGGTGGCCGGATTCCAATCGGGTACGTTGACTCCCACGTGTCGAGCGGCCATCGACGAAGCATTGTGGGACCTGCGCGCCCGGCTTGAAGGGACGCGCCTTCGAGATTCCCTTCCGTCCAAGCGGTCCACCCTGCCAATGTCGATCGCCATCGGCATGGACAACGATGCACTGAGGAGGGTCGCCGGTTTCGTCGACGATGGCATCACGCGATTCAAGGTGAAGATCGCTCCGGGTCACACTGCCCACGTCCGTGAGATCCGAGAGGCCTTTCCGGACATCACGTTGGGTCTCGATGCGAACGGTGCCTTCTCGCCGCGCACGCTCCAAGAGCTGGGTGCTCTCGTGGATCAGAACATCGCATATCTTGAACAGCCCGTGAGCGACCTCACGGAGCCCAGCGTCATCGGCTTGAAAGAGTCCGGCTTCATTGTGCTCGCTGACGAGTCCGTTCGCAGCTCGGCAGATGCGGCGAGTGTCCTTGGTCTCCCCGGTGTGGATGGTGTTGTCATCAAACCAGGACGACTCGGATGGCGAGGGAGCCTGACTGCAGTCGAGCACGCACGATCCTCAGGGAAGCTGTGGCGAGTGTCCAGTCTTCTTGAGACTGGAATCGGGCGCGCCTACTCAGAGTCCTTGGCGAGCGCTGATGACGTATTTCTGCCTGACATCTCGTCTGCGGACGAGTTCTTCACACATGATGTGGTCCCGTCTCGGGCATCCGGCCCAACGATCGTCATAGCGAAAGGGCACGGCGTCGGGATCGAGGTCGATGTTGATGCGCTTCGTAGTGAGGCGACGCAAGTGCTTGTGATCAACGAATCGGCAGTCCCAGACCTCGGCTGATCACGAGTCTTTGCACCTCGGACGTACCTTCGCCGATCTCGAGGATCTTGGCATCCCGGTAGTGACGGGCGACGAGTGTTTCGTCCATGAATCCGTATCCACCGAAGATCTGCGTGGCTTCGCGCGTTGCGGACACCGCTGATTCGGTGGCATACAGCTTGGCGATCGCTGCTTCCTGTTTGAACTGTTTGCCTGTGTCTTTGAGCCATGCGGCCCTGTACACGAGGAGCCGTGCTGCCTCGGTCATCATCTGAAGGTCAGCGATCTTGAACGCGATTGCCTGATAGGAACCGATGGGTTTCCCGAAACTCGTGCGCTCCTTGGCATAGGCGAGTGACTCGTCGAGGCACGCCTGGAGCACGCCAACAGCCAAAGCAGCGATGGCGATTCGGCCGTCATCGAGTGTTGACAGGAACTGATGAAAACCGCGGCCACGTTCTCCCAGCAGGTTCTCCTTCGGCACTCTGGCGTCGACGAACGTCAACCCGTGGGTATCAGAGGCATGCCAACCCATCTTGCGATAGGCAGGTTCAACGATGAATCCCTCGGTACCTGATGGCACGATGATGGTCGAGATCTCGTCCGGACCGGTTCGGGCTGTGATCGTTACGAGACTCGTGTTCGTCGCACCTGAGTTCGTGATGAACGCCTTCGATCCGTTGATCACCCACTCATCGCCATCGAGTTCTGCTCGCGTCGCGGTGGCTCCCGCATCGGAACCAGCGTCGGGTTCTGTCAGACCGAATCCTGCGAGTGTGCGGCCTGCAACGAGATCGGGAAGCCACTGTTGCTTCTGCTCGTCGGACCCGAACTCATGGATGGGGTTGATGCCGAGGCCGACACCTGCCTCCAGCGTGATCGCCATCGACTGATCGACGCGTCCCAGTTCCTCGATGGCTATGCAGAGACTCGTGAAGTCGGCTCCTGCGCCTCCCCATTCCTCGTCGGCGGTGATCCCGAAGAGGCCGAGCTCGCCCATTTCGGTAACGATATCAACGGGAAAATGATGGTCCATGTCCCACTGTTCAGCCTGTGGGGCGATGCGGTTCTGAGCGAACTCACGCACCATCGCTCGTACCGCGGTCTGCTCATCCGTGAAGTCGAATTCCATGTGGCCTCCTGAAGGCGCAGGTTACCTTCCCGCTGCCCAGGGCTGCCTGCCGGTCCCTTCGCAGGTCCGGTATTCTTGCCCGCATGAAGAAATGGTTCTGGGCACTCGACGCGTCTGTGGTGATGAGTTTCGTCATCATCGGTAGGGACAGCCACGGTTTCGTGACCGATTGGTCGGAAACGATGCGCGTCGCTGTGCCCTTCCTCACAGCTCTCCTGATAGGCATCATCGTCATGCGTGCCTGGCTCAAGCCACTCGCGATCATGACTGGTGCCGGCATCGCCGCGACCACCGTGGTGCTTGGCCTCATGATGCGTCACTTCGTCTTGGATGCG
Organism: Actinomycetes bacterium; assembly: GCA_023336815.1. GTDB lineage: Bacteria > Actinomycetota > Acidimicrobiia > Spongiisociales > UBA5794 > JAMBLL01. Next base: position 2,485 of record JAMBLJ010000197.1, on the reverse strand, counting down.
GGGATCGCACAGACGTTCATACTCCTGACCGCCGGTTGGATGTTCGCATGGATGGTCGGTTGGAGGCTCGTAGCGCGTGTGATCGTGAAGGTCGCTGCAGCTCGCAAGACGGCAAGCGTCGTCTGATCCCGTCCAGAGATTCGACGATGGCTAGGGTTCAGCGATGGATCAGAGCGACCATCTCTCCAAGATCGCAATCGCAACCGACTGGCTCCCCCGCTACACAGGGATGCCGGTGGATGGGTTCGGCGACTACATACTGCTGACGAACTTCAAGAGCTACGTCGATGCCTTCGCTGAGAGGTTCGCGTGCGAGGTCACCGGGAGCGACAAGCCGATGCAGGCTGCATCCAACGACCAGGGTGTGAGCATCATCAACTTTGGCATGGGCACAGCGAATGCTGCCACGATCATGGACTGTTTGGTGGCGCGGATGCCAAAGGCTGTGCTATTTCTTGGCAAATGCGGCGGACTCAAGAACTCCACAGAGATCGGGCATTTCATTCTTCCGATCGCTGCGATCCGAGGAGAGGGTACGTCCGATGACTACTTTCCTCCCGCAGTGCCGGCGCTACCTTCGTTCAAACTCCACAAGTTCGTTTCAGAGATGATCGTGCAACGCGGTCTTGAATATCGCACCGGCGTCGTATACACGATGAACCGACGGATGTGGGAGCACGACGCGGCCTTCCTTGCGAAACTGCGTGAGCACACTGCTATCGCAGTGGACATGGAGACCGCAACCATCTTCATCGTGGGCCACCACAACCAGATCGCACGCGGCGCCTTGCTGCTGGTTTCCGATGTTCCGACATCACCAGACGGTGTGAAGACGAGTAAGAGCGATAGTCGGGTGACAGCGGATTGGGCGAACGTTCACCTGGACCTCGGAATCGCCGCGATGACCGACCTCGCAGATGAAGGAGAGTCCATCAAGCACTTCACGTTCTGAAGGAACGGAGAGCCCAACGAGGTCGTAGCCCTGGCGTCAGTGATATCGAGATGGCTGGCACGTATCCTTTGATCGGGTCCTAGTCTCGCCCCATGGATACAGCTGTGGCGCTCGTCAAGAGCTACCTCCAGGCGAACGGCTTCTTCACCGTCACCGAGTATCCGATTCTGGAGGTTGTGGCGGAAGAGAGCCCAAGAACCGTCACGGACATCGACGTCCTCGCTATCAGGTTCCCTGGTGCTGGTGGTATCGGCTCCGATGCGACAACCGGCGGACTCCGGATCCCGCCGGACCCGAAGCTCGACCTTGATGAGTCGGTGATAGAGGTGATCATCGGCGAGGTCAAGGAGGGTGCAGCCGTTCTCAACAAAGCCGCACGGGATCCTGACGTGCTGCTTGCGGTTCTGCGACGATTCGGTCAGATGAACACCGATGTCGCGGACGGATTGGTCACGGATCTCGTCAACACGGGAGTTGCCCTTCACCCCGCAGGCATTCGAATCCGTCTTGCAGTGTTCGCCACGAAGCCACCGACCCGGCGCAACGTTCGATACGAGTGGATCAGTATCGGTGATATCGCTATGTGGCTCCAGGCACAGGTTCACGAGAACTGGGACCGGATCAAGACGATCCAATCCAAGGACCCTGCATTGTCGTTCATGATCCTCTTCGAGAAGGCATCGCGCGGCGAGGACTGATCGATGTTCAACGTTGTCCTCTGGCAGCCAGAGATCCCACCGAACACAGGGAACCTCATGCGTCTCACGGTAAATACAGGATGCACGTTGCATCTCATCGAGCCCCTCGGGTTCTCACTCGACGATGCTCGGATGCGCAGAGCGGGCCTTGACTACAAGGAATTCGCTGATGTAGCGCTTTACGGATCATGGGCCGACTACGTGAAGACACATGGACCAGCACGGGTGTTCGCGTACTCTCAGCATGCCGAAGACATGTACACCGATATTTCGTACCAACCTGGTGACACGCTCCTGTTCGGAAGCGAGTCCGTTGGTCTGAGTGAGGATGTGATGAGTCACTCATCAGTGACGGCACATCTTCGCATCCCCATTGCACCGAGAGGACGAAGCCTCAATCTCGCAAACGCCGCGGCCATCGTTGTGTACGAAGCCTGGCGTCAGAACGGTTTCGTGTAGAACCCAGCCACCACACACACCCACGACGTTGCTGTCTGCCGTCTGGTAACTATTCTCTCCTCATGATCCATCGGACACCCATCAAGGTTCGCTTCTACGAACTCGACCCCTATCGACACCTCAATCACTCTGTGTACATCCAGTACTTCGAGGTAGGACGCATCGATCTTTTCGCGGCGTTCGGATGGACGCTTGGGCACATGGAAGACCTTGGTACCCAGATCGTGGTGACGGACATCGAGACCCGTTTCCTCCAACCAGGCGTCGAGGGTGATGAGCTCGTGGTAGAGACTTGGGTCGAGGAGGTAAAGCGTGTGTCGACGCTCTTCGGCCAAAGAATCTGTCGCGGTGACGATGTTCTTGCGACCCAGAAGGT
>JAMBLJ010000196.1 GCA_023336815.1 Actinomycetes bacterium | reverse complement strand
CTGGGTCGACATCGACCGTTCCATCACAACCCAGAAGTGGGCGGGCTGGCCCCACCCCAACCCCGAAGGCCACGCAGCCATCGCCGCTGCGGTCACCCAGGCTTTTGGCGCTGGAAACGGCACGGATTCGTAGGTTCTTGAAGCCAAAATCCAAGGGGGTTCCTCGCGACGTAGCGATGTGACACCGTGAGGGTGTGCAAGATCGAGAGCAGCTTCTGGCAGCCATTGCCAGGGATCAGCGTGGTGTGTTCACATTGCGCCAGGCAGAGTCCATTGGGTTCTCGGCGAGGGCGATCAGGGACCGTGTTCGTCGAGGCACCCTTGAACGTGTGCACTCTGGTGTCTACGGATTCCCCGGAGGCGAGGAGACGTGGCACCGTTCGGTGAAGGCCGCGGTGTTGTCGAGCCAGGGTCTTGTCGCTGCATCCCATTCCACGGCTGCTCACATGTGGGGGATGATGTCGCGCCGTCCTGACACCATCGAGACTGTTGTGACACGACATCGCAAAGTGCAGAGATCGCCTTTCGTCGTCCACGAGTCGAAGGACCTCCTGCCGATGGACGTTGTCGATCTTGATGGCATAGCTGTCACCACGCCGGTTCGTACGATCGTGGATCTCGGCGCGACCGCTCCATCGTGGCTGGTCGAACGATGTCTTGACGATGGACTGCGCAGCGAACTGTTCGCTGCGTGGGACGTCCGGTGCTTCATCGCTCGTGTTGCCCGATCGGGACGCAACGGTATCGGGACGATCAGACCGTTGATCGAGCAGCGGTTGGAATGGGGAACGGTCACAGAAAGCACACTTGAAGACCTGTTCCGATCGGTCGTCGCCCGGCTCCCGGTGCCAGCACCCGATCCACAGTTCAAGCTGTTCGACCCACTCGGCGTTTTCGTCGGCAGATTCGACTTCGTGTATGAAGAGAGGCTGGCGTTCTTCGAGACCGACAGCATCCGCTGGCACATGGATCCGATTGCATTCGAGCGTGATCGCGAGAAGCAGAACAGGGCACACGCCCTCGGATGGACCGTCTACCGGATCACGTGGCGTCAACTCCTTGATGACCCCGAGTCAGTCCGCCGCCTCGTCATGGACATCTGGACCGACTAGGGCTTTGGCGCTTCGGCTTCTGGCGTCGAATACCAACGTATACATGCCGTTTCCGACGCCAAAACCCAAGGAGGAGGCAAATCTGGGTGGGGTCGAGGCATTTCTGGGTAGTGGCCACTCATGACCGATCCGCACTGCCTGCGTAGGTTCGTGGTCAGTGACCAACTGGCGATTTTGGGAGGTACCAATGGCACTGTTTATGGATGTTCACCACCTCAATGGAGGCGTAACAGCCGCTGATGTGGCGAAGGCGCACAAGGCCGATCTCGACACACAGGGCAAGTATGGCGTGAGCTATCTGCGCTACTGGGTCGATGAATCAGCCGGCAAGATTTTCTGTCTTGTCGAGGCCGATGATGCCGAGTCGGCGAACACCGTTCACCGTGAGGCACACGGCCTCGTTGCTGACGAGATCTATCCCGTCAGCGAAGGTTCCTGAGAAGGAGAACGAAAGTAATGAAGAAACGACTGATACTGATGCTGGCTGTAGTTGCCATGACGATGGCGGTCATGGCACCCGTGTCTGCGCACGGACTCAACAAGACAGCGCTCGAGAACAGAGGATGGTCATGCTTCGACAACAGCGGCGACGGCGGAGCGGGGAACCACTGCTCGCGCGCTCCGATCGGCGAGTACCTCGATGGCGGCTCGGGAGGACTCTTCCTGTTCGTGTTCAACGGGGGTGAGGGCGACTCGTTGCTTGGCGTCGAGTTCTTGAGGTTCACAAGCAGGGATCTCACACAGCGCCGCTGCAACAGCGACGAGAGCTGGAGCGAACTCGCGCCAGGTCTCTACGCATGCCACCGCTGGCTCCCCGGCAGAGCACCGGCCTGATCCGAGCTGTCTCAGGCGTCCGTCGCTGTAACAGCTGGTACTCAGCTTTCAGCAGCGACAGGCGCCTGAGGCACGGCTCACTGCCAGAGCCTCACACTATGGAGCAGTCACAGTGTGGGGTTTCGCATATGGCGTCTCAAGGGGTCACGGAGAATATCCGCCATTCGTCGGGGACACCCTTGAGGGTGTG
>JAMBLJ010000195.1 GCA_023336815.1 Actinomycetes bacterium | reverse complement strand
TTCTGGTTCCTAGCAATCCGAAGCCGGTCCAACCGGGTTGTCATGCTGTCCACATGGGCAGGTCTGGATACACCCGTACCATGTGAATATGCAGCTACTCGACGAGCTCCGGCATGTTGTGGCCGATCGCGGGGGACAGGTGGGTGTCACCGACCTCGCCCCGTTTCCTGATGTCGAGTCTGAGATCGTGCGCCGGTCGGACGACGGAACCCGGGGACGACTGGGTTTCACGTTTCGCGATCCTGTGTACTCGACGCAGCCGCGCGGTTCATTCCCGTGGGGCACCTCCATCGTTGTCGTGGCGTTGCCGTATCTCCAAGAGGGCGACGGCGTATCGCCCGGACGCACCGTTGCGCGATTCGCTGACGGCGACCGCTACGACGTCATGAGGGAGGTCCTCAGTGTGCTGGCGACCCGCATTACCACAGCTGGCTACCGTGCTGAAACGGTGTTCGACGACGATCGGATCATCGACCGGGCTGTCGCCCAGCGAGCTGGGGTGGGGTGGTCTGGCAAGAGCACGATGATCCTGACACCGGGGTTCGGTCCCTGGGTTCTGCTCGGTTCGGTCGTCACCGACGCCGAACTGGCGCTCAGTGAGCCGATGATCAGGACGTGTGGAACGTGCGATGCCTGTGTGCCCGCATGTCCAACCGGTGCGATCGTAGCGCCTGGGGTTCTCGATGCTCGCCGTTGTCTCGCGGCCGTCTTCCAGACACGCGGTGACATCCCCATCCCACTTCGTTCCCTAGCGGAGGGACGGATCTATGGATGTGACGACTGTCTTACGTCATGTCCGCCAGGGCATCGGGCGCTTGAGTCGGTCGAGGCTGCACCGCCACGCCTCAGGCCGAGCGCCGTGCTCGGGATGAACGATCGCGATCTCGACGCTGCCACCAGACACTGGTACGTCCCGGGGTGCCAGGTACGTTTCGTTCGCCGCAATGCTCTCGTGGCGCTTGGGAACACGGGAAATATCGACGATCTGGGGACGGTTGCGGGGTATGCAGGGCACCCCGATCCCATGTTGCGACGCCATGCGCTTTGGGCGTTGCACAAGATCGCACCTGATATCTTCACATCGGTTGCCGCAAGGATTCTCGGCTCGGACCCTGATGAACAAGTCCGCAGCGATGTTGCCGAGATGATGACGTCCTGAGCGTGAACGTGTTGATGATGTCAATGTTCGGTCTACGCTGAAATCCGTTCACCGATCGATCGTGGGAGACATGCGATGACAGCCGTGTACGGCATCAGCCTGCTCATAGGGGCGTTTGCACTTCTTGTATGGATCGCTGCAACCGCTGTGGCTCACACGGTCGATGGATGGGATCGAATCGACCCCCAGGAGCGGTTCGGTGCGGTTGGTCGTCTCATTCTTGGTGGTGTTGTTGGGTTCGGGATGGCGGGAATGTCGGCGTCGTTTGGGGGATGGTCGCCGTTGCTCTCATTCGTCGGAGCAGTCGCTGGTGCGGCGGGCCTCATTGCTGTCGCGTTCTGGCTTGGGCCTGAAGAGACGCCCTGACCGTGCTGCTGGTTGCCGATGTCCATGGTGCTGCTGCCGCCCTCGAGCGTGTTGCTTCGCTCGGACAACCGCTACTGGTGCTGGGCGATCTCGTGAACCTGATCGACTATCGCTCGGGAGAAGGCATCGTTGCGGACGTCGTTGGTCTCGAAACCGTATTGCGTATCAGCGAGCTCCGTTCGCGTGGTCTGCATGACGAGGCGACGGGCGTGTGGATCGACAGCGTCGAAGGTCGGGAGGCGGATGTTCGTAGCGCTGTAGGCCAGGGCATGAGAAGCCAGTACGAGCGAATGCGGTCCGCACTGGATGGGGCCGAGGCGTACGTCATGTACGGGAACGTCGATCGTCCTGACATGCTTCGTGAACACCTTCCGACATCGGCACGGTTCGTCGACGCCGATGTGGTTGAGATCGGTGGGTGGATTGTCGGGTTCGTTGGCGGAGGAATGCCTCGTCTCGGGACAGCAGGTGAGATCAGCAGCACGGAGATGGCCGAAAAGCTTGAACGTATCGGGGACGTCGACATCCTGTGTACACACGTGCCTCCGGCGATCGAGGCGTTGGGGAGAGACGTTGTTGGTGGAGGGTTCAAGGGGTCCGTGGAGGTGCTGGACTACATCGATCGTGTCCAGCCGAAATTTCACTTCTTCGGCGATGTACATCAGCCCCAGGCCACACGATGGCATCGTGGCACCACGACTTGCAGGAACGTTGGATACTTTCGCGCGACGGGTCGCCCTCACGAACATGTCTGAAGTCGACTTGAGCGACCTCGCACGGGGATACGTATTCCGGCCCCTCTCCGACGCCGCAAGATCACGGGCAACAGACGCGGTTCGAGGTCGAACGGGGATCGTTGTTGATGTCGGTGGCGGAACGGGTGCACACGCACATCAATGGACCGGACCGGGGCGCACACCTGTTCTTGTCGATCCCTCAACAGCGATGTGTCTTGAGGCGGTACGTCGCGGCACGTTTGCGGTCGTGCAAGGTGTGTCCCAGGCGATCCCGCTTGTGACGTCATGCGCCGAACTTGTCTACTTTCATCTCTCGATTCACTACGGCTCGTACCGGGATGCCATCGATGAAGCTGCTCGGATCGTCACACCAGGAGGTCTCATCGAGATCTGGACCTTTGCACCCGAGGCCATGGCATCATCGGCACTTGCGCTGTGGTTTCCTCGAGTCGGCGAGATCGACGCTGAACGGTTTCCGTCGATCACGAGTCTCGTTGGTGTGCTCCGCGGCCACGGATATTCCGTCAGCGTGAGCGAGCGACCCGAATCGGTCACACGCCCAGCGGCAGCATGGGAACTGGCCGTCAGGAACCGCTTCGTCTCAACCCTCCAGTTTCTCAGCCCGGCCGAGATCGACGAGGGTCTTGAGCGATTCAGATCGGCCTTCCCGGACCCCGGTGAGCCGTACACCTACTCGATCGAGTTCCTGCGCATCAGGGCTTCGATGTGACCGCTACTCTGAGGTACTGACATACACAAGGAGGCATGGGTGGCTGTTGAGGGAACTGTTCAACGGGTGGAAGTATCTGCCGAACCTCAGCACGTGTACGAGGTGGCGCTTGATCTCGAGGCGTACCCCGAGTGGGCAGGCGGCGTTCGGTCGGTGTCGATCGTGGACGAAGACGAACACGGGCGACCGCACACAGCCGATTTTGTCGTCGACGGCATGGTGAAAGAGATCAGCTACACCCTCGTGTATGACTATGACTACGACAACGGTTTCGCCTGGGAGGCCGTGCCGAACTCTGACATTCGATCCCTGCAAGGACGGTACGAGTTCAACGAACTCGATAGCGGGTGCGAAGTGGTGTACGCATTGAAGGTCGATCCAGCCTTCACGGTTCCCGGATTCCTGCGCAAACAAGCTGAGAAGCAGATCGTCGGAACTGCCCTTCGTGGTCTCAAGAAGCGGGCGGAAGCGACCGACTGATGCGCATCATCCTGGTCACCGGCAAGGGTGGAGTCGGGAAGACCACGATTTCTGCCGCGACCGCCATCAAGGCTGCGGATATGGGATACCGCACGCTGGTCATGTCGACGGACCCAGCTCATTCGCTTGCGGATGCATTCGGGTCGACGCTTGGCGACGACCCAACCCAGATCATCGCCAACCTCGATGCACAACAGATCGACAGTCAGCAACGTCTCGAGGAATCTTGGGGAGATGTGCGCGACCACCTCACAGAACTCTTCGATTGGTCGGGTCTGACCGGGATCGAAGCAGAGGAGCTCACGGTATTCCCAGGGATGGACGAGCTGTTCTCCCTAGCATCGGTACGCGAACACGCAGGCTCCGGTGTCTACGACGTGATCGTGGTCGACTGTGCACCGACAGCCGAAACTCTTCGGCTGTTGAGTCTCCCCGAGGTGATGTCCTGGTACATGGACAAGATGTTCCCGATATCACGTCGTGTTGTGAAGGTCGTTCGGCCTGTGCTAGCGAAGGTGTCGTCGATGCCGGTGGCAGATGACGCGGTCTTTGACGCTGTTGCCAGCTTCTACGAGCGTCTCGATGGCATCAAGGAGCTGCTGAGCGATCCTGAAGTGACGACGGCACGACTGGTCATGAACCCCGAAAAGATGGTCATATCAGAAGCGAGGCGCACGTATACCTATCTCGGGTTGTTCGGGTACGGCGTTGACTCCGCGATCGTGAACCGTGTTCTACCGCCTGAGGTGGAGGACCCCTACTTCGCACGCTGGCGAGAGATCCAGAAGACCCACCTCGCTTCTGTTGAAGAAGGTTTCGTCGGAATCGATATCCGACATCTCCGTCTATTCGATGAAGAGATGGTCGGTCTCGACCATCTCCGGACCGTCGCCGATGAGCTCTATGGGGACACCGATCCAACGGATCGGCTATCCGATGTGGATCCGTTGAGGATCGAAGACATGGAGGATTCGGAGGACGTTGCCTTGATCGTCAGCATCCCGCTTGCGGACAAGGGGGATGTCGATGTGATGCGTCATGATGACGAGGTCTTCATCACGATCGGACCGTACCGAAGGAGTCTCGTGCTCCCCGACTCCCTTCGCCGACGCCGAATTCGCAGAGCAAAACTCGCCGACGGGGAGCTTCGTATCGTTTTCACTCTGGAGGAAATATGACAGACGACAAGCCAACCGATGCTCTCGTAGGCGGTGTCAAGACAGCTGTCGTACATTTCGGTAAGGCAGCGTATGAGGTCGCAGCGGGAGTCGGGGCCCTGTTCATCGGGATCACGCAGACCGTACGACCTGGTGCCGATGACGATGACACGACCGGTGGGCCGCAGAAGGTGCCAGTCGAATAGACCAACCCACCGACTGATACGCTGCTGCGATGACGACGATAGGTATCGACCTCGGTGGAACGAAGGCGTTCGCCGTACGTGTGGAGGGCGGACAGGTCCTCGCCACGGAGCGTATCGCCTTCGATCGGTCGATGGCAACGCTTGATGCGATCTATGCGGCGATCGAGGCCGTCGCTGACGGATCTGAGACAGCGATCGGGGTAGGTGTCGCAGGTCTTGTCCGGACGTCGGACGGCGTCCTCGTGTGGGGACCGCATGTGCCGGGGAGTCAAGTCCCCGTCGCCCGTTCAGTTGCCGCCCGCTTCGATCTTCCTGTTGTTGTCGACAACGATGCCAACGCAGCCCTCCACGCGGAGCTGCAGTCAGGTGTCGCGATCGGATACAGCAACGTTCTGCTCGTGACGCTCGGCACTGGCATCGGCGGTGCCATCGCGATCGATGGTCAGATCTATCGCGGCGCTGGGTTCGCTGGTGAGTGGGGGCACGTTCGGATCGAGGGTGGCGGGCTGCTGTGTGATTGTGGACGGCGCGGCTGTTGGGAGACGAGGGCATCGGGTCCTGCGCTTGCGCGCCTGGCCCGCGATGTCGTCACAGCGAACCCTGACAGTTCGCTTGCCCGTGTTCTTGGTGCGGGCTATCTGACGGGTGAGTCTGTCGTCGCCGCAGCCGACTCAGGAGATGAGACAGCACGAGCTCTGGTAACCGAGGTCGGCCGCTCGCTTGGACAGGGTCTTGCCGATCTCACAGCGATATTCGACCCGGATCTGATCGTCGTCGGAGGGGGGCTCGGGTCGGTCGGAGAGTCGATCATTGGTCCTGCCCGCCGTGTACTTGCTGACTCACTCCACGGCGGAAGTCTGCGCGTGCCCCCTACCGTACAGGTTGCCATGCTCGGGCCAGCGGCGGGTGCAGTCGGCGCCGCGTTGCTTGCAGAAGGAGAACCCTCAGAACATCATGGATAGCACACCGAACTCGATCGATGTCACGGCGAGACCCGTTGACGACTCGATTCCGATGGATCGTCGGGGTTGGCGGGAGATGGCCCTCGAGACAGCATTACTCATTCCGAATCTCACCAAACTGCTCATCCGACTGCTCAGGGATCCTCGTGTCTCGTTTCGTCGCAAGGCACTCGTGGCGGCCGTTCTCCTCTATGTCGTATCCCCCATAGACCTGATCCCGGATTTCATCGTTGGTTTCGGCAAGCTCGACGACATCGTCCTGCTATCCGTTGCGATCGATCATCTCATGACGGGGTCCGACCAGGCGATCATCGAGGAACACTGGGATGGTTCGGTTGACGCTCTGGATCTTGTACGGTCCGTGTTCCGCTGGGGGTCCGAGGTCGTCCCAGGCGCCCGAAAGTAGCAACCGCCAGGTTCTGTAGCGAAGGAACCGCGTTCTGACATGGCAAACTTTGAGGTGAAGGCGTCATCTGTGAGTTGTGAACTTCTTTCTTCCTCTGCTTCTTGACCGTGAACTGCGAACTATTCTTCCCTCATGCAATTTCGCCGTATCGACAACCTCCCCCCGTATGTGTTCGCACAGGTCAACGAAGCAACACGGAACGCCCGTCGCGCGGGTGTCGATGTGATCGATCTTGGCTTCGGTAACCCCGATATCGCATCACCTCCGGGCGTGGTCGAGAAACTCGTCGAGGCAGCCAGACAAGGCAAGAACCATCGGTACTCAGCTTCGCGCGGTATCCCGAACCTTCGCAAGGCAGTTGCTGACCGATACGATCGTGCGTTCGGTGTGCTGCTGGACCCCGAAACGGAGGTCATCAACACCATCGGTGCGAAGGAGGGGCTCTCACACCTGATGTGGGTACTCGTTCAGCCAGGTGATGTTGCACTCGTACCTGAACCCTCGTACCCGATCCACATATACGCCCCGGTCCTTGCTGGTGCTGAGGTCCGCCGCGTCCACCTCACGACCGATGAAGATTTCTTCGACAGGCTCACGGCAGCCTTCCGGACCTCCTGGCCGAAACCGAAGGTGATCGTCACATCATTTCCCCACAATCCGACAACGGTGACTGTGGATCTCGACTTCTTCAAACGGCTCGTTGAGTTCGCGCACAGGAATGATGTCGTGCTCGTTCATGACTTCGCCTACGCAGATATCGGCTTCGACGGATATTCGCCGCCATCCTTGCTTCAGGTCGACGGAGCAAAGGAAGTGGCTGTCGAGCTCTATACGTTGTCGAAGTCGCATTCGATGGCAGGTTGGCGCGTCGGTTTCGTCGTAGGGAACGCTGAGATCGTTGCGGCTCTTGGCCAACTGAAGTCGTACCTCGATTACGGCACGTTTCAGCCGATCCAGATCGCATCGATCATCGCTCTGAACGAACACGATGGATACATCCAGGAAGTTGTCGACGAATACGCGACACGACGCGACGTACTCATCGAGGGGCTCGGCAGGGCGGGTTGGGTCGTTGAGGCACCACGTGCGACGATGTTCGTGTGGGCGAAGATACCCGAGAGATTCAGCGATATCGGCAGTCTTGAGTTCACCTTCGAACTCCTCGAACATGCTCATGTCGCTGTGAGCCCTGGAATCGGATTCGGTCCGTCGGGTGATGGCTATGTCCGCTTCGCTCTCGTTGAGAACGAACAGAGGATCGCCCAGGCGATGCGCAATGTTCGGCGATTCCTGGTGAGGGACCAATGATCCTGAAACCGATACAGTCGGACCAGGGTCAGACAAACGTTGCACGGACAACTTGAGGGACATCGTGACATACGCAGTGCTTTTCCCCGGTCAGGGGAGCCAATCAGTGGGAATGTGTCCCGACGTCCGCACAGAGCGACCGGACCTCCTCGGGCGTGCTGCAAGTGACGTGCTCGGATGGGATCTTGAAGATCTCATCGCCAACGGACCCGAAGACGAACTCATCCGCACTGACCACGCGCAACCAGCTCTCTACGCGACAGCGTTCGCGTTGTGGTCTGAACTCAACGCTGTCGTGACCGTGCGACCAGCAGCGGCTGCTGGACACTCGTTGGGCGAATACACCGCCCTCGCGGCTGCGGAGTCCTTCCGGTACTTCGACGGTTTGGCGCTCGTTGCCAAACGAGGTGCCGCAATGGCAGATGCTGCCTCTCTCGCAGAGTCAGGGATGGCTGCGTTGCTCGGGGCGGACATCGAGACGGCTGAACGTGTCGCCGCTGAGCGTCGCGATTCCGGTGGGGATCTGTTCGTTGCCAACATCAATGCTCCTGGGCAGATCGTTGTCGCAGGGGGTCGTGGCGACATAGAGTGGCTCGAGACGAACGCACGCGATCTGGGTATCAGGAGGGCCGTGAAACTCAAGGTGGCCGGTGCCTTCCATTCGCCGTTCATGGCCTCAGCCGCCGACGCGTTGGACGATGCGCTCGTGCAAACCACCATGCAGGCCCCGATTTTCGATGTGTACGCCAACGTCACCGCTGCGCCGACCGGGGACCCGCGTACAACACTACGCGACCAGTTGACAGGACCGGTGCGGTTCGCCGAGACACTCGAAGCCATGGCCAATGCTGGTATCGATACATTCGTGCATGTCGGAGCCGGGGACGTGACAGCGGGGCTTGCCAAGCGCACCATCACGTCAGCAAGGGTGTACACCGTTTCGACCATAGACGAGGCTCGTGAAGTCGGACTGACGCTGTCCGTACAATAAGTGGCACAGGGAAGGATCACAATGAACGCCACCATCACTGGCTGGGGAAAATGTATACCGCAACCTGTGGTCACGAACGCTGATCTGGCAGCCGTGGTCGAGACATCGGACGAGTGGATTACCTCGCGGTCTGGCATCAAAGAACGACACGTATCCCATGTCAACAACTCCGATATGGCCGCTCTTGCTGGGAGACGAGCACTCAGCGCTGCGGGGCTTGAACCAAGCGACCTGGACTACATCATCGTCGCGACGTGCACGGCAGACCGCCAGATCCCCTCCGCCGCAGCCTACGTCCAGGCAAAGATCGGTGCCACCAACGCCGCAGCGTCGGACATCAACGCCGGGTGCACTGGTTTCATTTACGGATTGTCCATGGCACACGGTCTCATCGCTACCGGGACGGCAGAACGCGTGCTTCTGGTCGGATCAGAACGTATTTCTGCCTTCCTTGACCTCGAAGAACGATCCACGGCGGTCCTTTTCGGCGACGGCGCGGGTGCAGTAATCGTCGAACGTTCAGATGATTCCGAGGGCATCCAGTCGATGTTGCTCGGTGCGGACGGCAACGGCGCTTGGGCGCTTACGGCGACTGGACTCGGAACTGAGTTCATCGGACAAGAGGCACGGATGGCGATCGTCATGGACGGTGCCGAGATTTTCCGAAACGCGGTGGTCAAGATGAGCGAGTCTGTTGTCGAAGCGATTGACCGAGCGGGCTGGGCGATCGAGGACATCGATCTCGTGATTCCACACCAGGCGAACATCAGGATCATCGATGCAGTGAGGCGACGGCTCAAGGTGAGCGAGGACATCGTCTTTGTGAATCTCGACAAGTACGGCAACACGTCAGCAGCGACGATCCCCATCGCTCTTGCAGAGGCGGTCGACGAGGGGTGGATCAAGTCAGGTTCAAAGGTTGTATTCGTTGCCTTCGGTGCAGGGATGACCTGGGGAGCCTCAGCGTTCGTTTGGGGCGATCGTGTACTCCCCGAATCGACGATCGACGACGAACTGCCCCAAACAGACATGACAGGAATGGAGATCTTGATGACGAAACAGGAGGCGCTGCACGGATGAGCCGTATCGCACTGGTCACGGGGGCATCGCGCGGTATCGGAGCGTCAATCGCTCGTGGACTTGCCGTTGATGGATTCGCAGTCGGAGTCAACTACGCCAGAAGTGCCGACGCCGCGGATGCGATCGTCGCGGATATCGTAGACGGCGGTGGCGCTGCTGTTGCGGTACAAGCCGACGTCTCCGATGCTGATGCCGTTGCGGCCATGTTCGCAACGGTCACCGATGCGCTTGGCCCTGTCTCGGTCCTCGTCAACAATGCGGGGATCACCGATGACGGGCTGCTCCTACGGATGAAAGTCGAACAGTGGGACAACGTTCTTGCGACGAACCTTCGCTCGGTGTATCTGTGTACCAAGGCAGCGCTCAAGCCGATGATCCGTGCACGGTCTGGTCGCGTCGTGAATGTGAGCTCCGTGTCGGGTATTTCCGGAAATGCCGGACAGGGCAACTACGCCGCATCCAAAGCTGGGGTGATTGGCTTCACGCGATCGATCGCAAAAGAAGTTGGATCGCGCGGTATCACCGTGAACGCGGTAGCCCCAGGCTTTATAGCGACGGACATGACGGAGGCGCTCGGTGAGGCCGTTGCCGAGGGCGTCACCAATCAGATATCTCTTGGTCGTCTCGGACGACCGGAAGAAGTGGCGTCGATCGTTCGCTATCTTGCGTCCGACGATGCTTCATACATAACGGGTCAGACCATCGTCGTTGACGGTGGTTTGGCGCTCTAAGCAATCAGGGAGGCGTAAGCCATGGAACGAGCAGAGATCGAATCGAAACTCAAGGACCTCTTGGTCGAGGAACTCGGCCTCGATGCTGACAAGATCACGATGGATGCAACCTTCGAAGAGGATCTCGAGGTCGACTCGCTCGGTGTTGTCGAGTTGCTGATGGCACTCGAAGACAACTTCGGTGTGCAGATTCCTGACGAGGAAGCCGAGGCCATCGGCACGGTCGGCCAAGCGGTCGATATCGTTGAGAAAAAGCTCAACAGTTAGCGTCGTAGTCCAAGGACGTACACCACAACAATGCAAGGATTGGCGATGTGGCACGAGGAGCACAAGTGAACCAACGCAGGGTCGTTGTTACCGGACTAGGAACGGTTACCGCGCTTGGCCTGGATGTCGATACATTTTGGGCAAACATTCTTGCCGGCAAGAGCGGTGTATCTCGAATCGAACGCGTCGATGTCTCAGACATCACGGCGAAGATAGGTGCCGAGATCAAGGACTTCGATGTCGAGGCCTATATGTCGCGTCGCGACGCTCGCAGGTTCGACCGTTCGAGTCAGTACTTCTGGGTGGCGACCAAACAGGCGCTTGAGGATGCTGACCTGTCCTACGACGAGGATGACCCAGAGGCGTTGCGTGCGGGTGTACTCGCCGGCACTGGAATCGGCGGCATCGAGACGATGGAAGAGCAGATGGGGGTCATGCGCGATGAGGGCCCGCGTCGTATGTCCCCGTACGGCATTGCGAAGATAATCTCCAACATGGCTGGTGGTCTCGCCTCGATCGACTTCCACCTCTACGGTCCCAACTCAACCACGGTGACGGCTTGCGCTGCCTCGGCGAACGCCATCGGAGACGCGGCAGCTGTGATCCAGCGCGGAGCAGCGGACGTTATGGTTGCTGGTGGCGGCGAAGGTTCGATCACACGATTCGCAATGGGAGGTTTCGCTCAAGCGCGCGCACTCAGCACGAACAACGATGACCCGGAAGGGGCGTCACGACCGTTCGATCTCAATCGCGACGGGTTCGTTATGGGAGAGGGAGCCGCGGTGCTCATCCTCGAAGAATACGAGCACGCCATTGCCAGAGGAGCGAGGATGTACGGCGAGGTTCTCGGGTACGGCATGTCGGCTGATGGATACCACATCACGCTGCCACGTCCAGGCGGTGCTGGTGCATCTCGAGCGATGACCGCGGCGCTCGATGACGCTGGACTCGACCCAACCGACATCTCCTATATCAATGCGCATGGGACGTCGACAGCTGCGAACGACAAGACCGAAACGGCAGCTATCAAGACAACGTTCGGTGATGTTGCGTACACGATCCCGATCTCATCAACGAAGTCGATGACTGGACACCTTCTCGGTGCGGCCGGTGCGATCGAAGCGGTCTCTTGTCTGCTCGCAATGCGTGACAGTGTCGTGCCAGCGACGATCAACTATGAGACACCGGATCCGGACTGTGATCTCGACTATGTACCGAACACCCCGCGCAAGATGACCGTGGACACGGCAATGTCCAACTCCTTCGGCTTTGGCGGTCATAACGTGTCCCTCGTCTTTGGAAAAGTGGACGGCTAGCAAGCCGTTTTCCGTTTTCCGTTTACCGTTTACCGGAAGCGGCAAACACCTGCTTGTGGCCGGGAAGGCTGTGGCGTTCGATGAGAGTTGCTTGACAACTCCGGGCAGTCGACTGCTATCTGTCGTCTGACGTCTGCGGTCTGTCGTCTGGCGTCTCTTGTGGAACTTCACAGCCCACGCTCGTTGGGGGTAGCCCCGCATCTTCGCGCTCGTTGTACTCATCGAAGGAGCGGGTGACGAGGGCAGCGACAATGCCGACACCAACGAATGATGCAATGGCCGTCACGACACCCGCAGAGATCTCGAGACCGGTACATGAGTCTGGGAGACAGATCGTTGACACAACACTCGAACCGATGAGCCCTCCAGCCATCGCTCCCACGAACACGGTCATGGCGATGCCTGGTCGAACGTTCGAGCGGGCGGCGAACACGCTGAATACAAGTCCGAGAACCAGGCCGATGATCGAACCTACCGAACCAGCGATCAGCCAGCCGGTGATGACTCCGAAGCCGGCGTTCACCGCGATCGAGAAATAGTCACTCAGTCGCACCGGGTTCTTCCTTTGTTGTTCGGCTCACGGGTGGTGGCAGTGGGGGAGTGATGACCGCGGTCGCTCGTTCAGCGTGAGGCAGCCAAGCAAGGATGGTAACGCCGATGGTGCCCGCAGCGAGCAGAACGGCACCAGGTCCTGTCGTCATCATGCTCGCCCCCAACCCGACGATGGGGTACAAGGTCTTGAGCGACCAGAGTCCCCAGGATTGACCACGTCCGTAGGCCCAGGACGAGGTGACGGCAACGACGATGAGAACGGCATGGATGACACCGAAGCCGCCTCCCGTCGAGGCTCCAACCCACAACGTCGCCACAGGTGCAAGAGCGATGAGGGCGACCACGACCGGCCCTGGTGCATCAGCAACCGTTGACTGGCGGAGCCAGAGGCGTAACCATGGCCCGGTCAATCCAATCGTTGCAAGGCCGCCGAGGAAGAGTGTCGTCCAGAATGCCCAACCGCCGACGATCGATGCGAGAACGAGGCCGATCGCCACCACCACCAACAGGGTCCAGCGTCCCCATGGCGCACGAACGAGAACGAGGCCGATGAAGCCCGTGAGGGAGACGATCCCAACCCCGATGAGGAGGACGACAGCTGCTACGGGATCGAACGTGTCAGCGTCGAGTGCAAAGGCAGCAGATCCAACAAGAGCGCAGGCCAGCGCGAGTATGCCGATAGAGATGGGAAGTCGTGCCACGTCTTCCTTGCTTTGGGAGGTCAACAGCCAGGGAGAGACCCACGGATCCAGTTCGACCGCGATCGGCGATCAATCTCCGGATCGCCGCAAGAGGCTCCCTGATCCGGTGCGATGCAGTGTACCGTCCAGCGCCCGATTCAGCGTTGCTCCGCGTGGTCGGGTGCCCACGTTGCTGTCTCGATCCACGTCTCTGCGTCGCTCGACTGGAGTTCTGTGCACGATCCGTGGGTAGGGGGATCGATCCGGAGGAGGGACAACGGCGAACCCAGGAACAGGAGTCGTGCCGATGCGATAGGGTCCTGGTGGCTCACGATCGCTATCCGCCGGAAACCCGATCCGATCGCATCAGCTACGGCACGCTGCACGCGGGCAGCGATCGACGACACGGTTTCATGTACATCGCTGAGTGCCGTTGCATCCTCGAGGTAGCCAGCCAGCTGGCTGGC
>JAMBLJ010000194.1 GCA_023336815.1 Actinomycetes bacterium | reverse complement strand
AGATCATTGCAGAATCCGTCTCAGTGATCGACTGACTCCAGAAAGAGGAACGCTCATGAAGACACTCATCTCAGGCGGGATCGTTATCACGGCCATCGACACGGTGGCAGCAGATGTTCTCGTGGATGACGAGATCATCATCGCCATCGGGGCACCAGGAACGCACGACTGGGCGGACACCGCCGACAACGTCATCGATGCGACGGGGAAGTATGTAGTCCCGGGTGGCATCGATCCTCACACACACATGGAGCTTCCCTTCGGCGGGACGTACGCGTCCGATACGTTCGAATCGGGAACCCGCGCAGCAGCCTGGGGCGGTACCACGACGATCGTGGACTTCGCTGTCCAGGTGAAGGGCGAGAGCCTCATCGCTGGGTTCGATACTTGGATGGCCAAAGCCGAGGACAACTGCGCCGTCGACTACGGCTTCCACATGATCGCAGGTGATATCAACCCACAGTCCCTTGCAGACATGGATGTACTGATCGACCGCGGGTGCACGAGCTTCAAACTCTTTATGGCCTACCCCGGCGTGTTCTACTCCGACGACGGTGAAATTCTGCGGGCGATGCAGAAGGCTGCCGCAACGAACTCGATGATCATGATGCATGCCGAGAACGGGATGGCGATCGACGTCCTTCGTGAGCAGGCGCTCGAGCGTGGTGAGACCGATCCCGTGAACCACAGCTTGACGCGTCCCGCTGCGACCGAGAGCGAGGCGACACACCGAGCGATCGTGCTCGCTGAACTCGCTGGCGCACATCTGTACGTGGTGCACATGTCTGCAAAGGAAGCTGTGGAGGAGATCGCTGAAGCCAGGGACAGGGGACTCCCCGTCTTCGCAGAAACCTGTCCCCAGTACCTCTTCCTCTCCGTCGAGGACCACGTGTCCCAGGACGGATTCGAGGGTGCAAAGTACGTGTGCTCGACACCGATCCGCAAGAGCGAAGAAGGCCACCAGGAAGCGCTGTGGAACGGGTTGGCCACGAATGATCTCCAGGTCGTGTCCACCGACCATTGCCCCTTCTGCATGGATGACCATCCCGTGCTCGGAACCCAGAAGAAGCTCGGTGTTGGTGACTTCACCGCGATACCCAATGGGCTCCCAGGGGTCGAGGACCGCTTCCAGCTGATCTACCACGGTGGTGTCGCCGAGGGACGGATCAGTCTCAACAGATGGATCGAATTGACGAGCACCGCAGCTGCCAAGCTGTTTGGGATGTATCCCAAGAAGGGAACCATTGCCGTTGGATCCGACGCCGATATTGTCATCTTCGATCCCGATGTCGACTGGACGAAGTCCGTCACCCAGCACCACATGGATGTCGATTATTCGGCCTACGAAGGCAAGGACGTCAAGGGCAGGGTAAAGACGGTGATGCTCAGAGGGAAAGTCATCATCGATGGCGACGAGTACCTGGGCACCAAGAGCGATGGTCAGTACCTACCACGTGAGACGGTATCGGTACATCACTAGATGATCCTTCCCGAGGAGCGAGCACTATGAAAAAGATCAATCACATCATCAACGGCGCGGAGGTCGCGACGACCTCCGGTCGCACGTCGCCCGTGTACAACCCGGCAACAGGCGAGACGACGGCTGAGGTGGGTCTGGCCACTGTCGAGGAGGTCGACCGGGCGGTAGCCGCTGCACATGCTGCCTTCCCGGAATGGCAGGCGACGTCGCTCGCACGACGAACCACGATCATGTACCGGTTCAGGGATCTCGTCGACCAGCACAAGGATGAGATCGCCGCACAGCTCACAGCTGAGCACGGGAAGGTCATCTCGGATTCACTTGGTGAGGTCAAGCGTGGTATCGAGAACATCGAGTACGCGTGCGGTCTGACTGAGCATCTCAAGGGTTCCTTCTCGCAGGAAGTCTCGACTGATATCGATGTCTATTCAATCCGTCAGCCACTTGGTGTTGTTGCGGGCATCACGCCATTCAACTTCCCATCGATGGTTCCCATGTGGATGTTCCCGAACGCCATCGCAACCGGAAACACGTTCGTACTCAAACCGTCCGAGAAGGACCCGAGTGTGAACTCGATCGTTGCCGAGTTACTTTCTGAGGCTGGTCTTCCTGATGGCGTGTTCAACATCGTTCAGGGTGACAAGGTCGCGGTTGACCGACTGCTCGAGCACCCAGACGTCGCAGCGATCTCCTTCGTGGGATCGACTCCGATCGCAAGGTACGTCTACATGACGGGTACAGGTGCTGGCAAGCGGGTGCAGGCCCTTGGTGGTGCGAAGAACCACATGGTTGTTCTCCCCGATGCTGACATCGGGCTCGCAGCAGATGCTGCTGTCAGCGCTGGGTATGGATCAGCAGGCGAGCGCTGTATGGCGATATCAGTAGTTGTTGCCGTCGGGTCGTCCG
This sequence comes from Actinomycetes bacterium, assembly GCA_023336815.1. Classification (GTDB taxonomy): domain Bacteria; phylum Actinomycetota; class Acidimicrobiia; order Spongiisociales; family UBA5794; genus JAMBLL01. The sequence continues at coordinate 11,708 of JAMBLJ010000194.1, read as the reverse complement.
CCGACCCACTCGTCGAGGCGATCGAGGAGCGGATTCCAGGACTCGTTGTGGGTGCGGGGAATGATTCCGCATCTCAGATGGGACCGCTCATCACAGGGGAACACCGCGATCGCGTTGCATCGTTCGTCGAGAACGCCTCCGGTGAGGGTGCAACCGTCGTTGTCGACGGAACAGATCAAGACTTCCAGGGCGACGGTTTCTTCCTTGCGCCATCGTTGATCGACAACGTCTCACCAGGGATGGCCTGTTATGACCAGGAGATCTTCGGCCCCGTCCTTACGGTCGTGCGGGTCGACACATACGACGAGGCTCTGAAGCTGATCTCAGACAATGCGTTCGGCAACGGAACCGCGATCTTCACCCGCGATGGTGGGGCGGCTCGTCGATTCCAGATCGATGTTGATGCGGGAATGGTTGGCATAAATGTCCCCGTCCCCGTTCCTGTGGGTTACTACAGCTTCGGTGGGTGGGGTGATTCGTTGTTCGGTAACTCGCACGCCTACGGTCCCGAAGGCATCAGTTTCTACACCAAAGCGAAGGTCATCACCAGCCGGTGGCCGGATCCGTCTTCAAGCGTGATCGATCTCGGGTTCCCACAGAACGTATGATCCCGGTCACCGTGTGATCGAGGGGAGTGAGATAACCCGATGACGACACGAGAGGAAGCAGCTCAGGCGATCAAGAAGCTCGAACGTGCTGCTGCATGGAAACGAACCATGCGTCGCGTTGTCATATTCGTTGTCTTCATCATCCTGCTGGCTGTTGCGTACACCGGCTACAAGGCGTTCGGTCAGGCGGTCGACGATGCCCAGACGCAATGGCCCGTCATCGGCCGTGTGCTGCCGAGGACCGACGATCTGACGATGCCGCCGATACGGGACATCGTCGCGGAGTTCGGTCAGCCGCCACAGCGCAACAACTCGAAACCCCTCGCGGCGTTCATTGCGGAGGCTTCGCTGTTCACGCTCAGAGAAGCAACTCTGGGATTCGTGTTCGGAGTGGCCCTTGGTCTCGGCATCGCCATCATCATGTTGCGGTCAAGATGGCTCGAACGGGGCATGTCGCCGTATCTCGTCGCGTCTCAGACGGTGCCACTTGTGGCGATCGCCCCGATCATTGTTATCTGGGGTTCGAACAACCTGGGATGGCTTCCGTTCGAGTGGACGTCGTGGATGTCGGTTTCGCTCATCGCCACGTATCTGACGTTCTTTCCCGTGGCAATGAACGGCACAAAGGGACTCCAATCTGCGGATCCGGCGTCGATCGAACTGATGCGGTCTTATGCCGCATCGCGCCGGCAGACACTCGTGAGGCTTCAGCTGCCAGCCTCCGTTCCCTACCTCTTCGCTGCCTTCAAGATCGCAGCCACCGCAGCCATCGTTGGCGCGATCGTCGGCGAGATCTCAGGTGGGGTCAAGGGTGGCCTCGGCAGACTGATCCTTGACTTTGCAAGCAGATACACAACAGGCCCATCGCGACTGTATGCAACGGTCATCGGTGCTGCGGTGCTCGGGATCTTCGCTGTGGGTGCCGTCACCACGGCTGAGTACATCGTTCTTTCAAAGCGTAAAGAGGAGCCGCTCTCACTATGACAGAAACCGTATCTTGCGCTGTGTCGATCAGCGGCTTGTCGAAGGTCTTCAATGCCGGGAAGCCGAACGAGGTGCGAGCACTCGAGGACATCGATCTTGCGATCGACGAAGGGACATTCGTTTCTCTGATCGGGCCTTCTGGCTGTGGGAAATCCACTCTCTTGAGGCTGATCGGCGCTCTTACACATCCCACTGCGGGGGAGGTGTGTGTCAACGATAAGTCCGCCGATCAGGCTCGGCTCGATCGCGACTACGGAATGGCATTCCAGACCTCGGGCCTCTTCAAGTGGCGCAGTGTGACGGAGAACATCGAGTTGCCGCTCCAGCTCATGGGATGGTCGAAGCAGGAACGAAAGGACCGCGCTGCAGAGATGCTCGATCTTGTAAAGCTGAGTGAATTCGCAGATCACTACCCGAGAGAGATGTCCGGGGGCATGAGGCAGAGGGTTGCGATTGCCCGTGCCCTGTCCTTCCGGCCCTCGCTGCTGCTCATGGATGAACCGTTCGGTGCGCTCGATGAGATGACGCGCGAACACATGCAGACCGAGGTCCTCGACATCTGGAAGAAGACCGAAAAGACGATCGTGTTCGTCACGCACTCGATCCCCGAGGCAGTGTTCCTTTCAGAGCGTGTGATCGTTATGTCTCCGCGACCTGGCCGCATCGCCGCGGACATCCCTGTCGATCTGGGGGAGCGGGTATTCGAGACACGCGAAGCACCGGAGTTCTTCGAGTGCATCACCGAGGTTCGTGAAGCTCTTCGATTCGAGGGGAACGCTGGATGATCTCGCGATTCGTACGCAGTGCTGCGCCTGCCCTGATTGTCGGCTTGGGCGGTCTCTTGCTGTGGGAGGTGACGCTGCAGGTTCTTCAGCCGGAAGGGTTCGTCCTCCCACCGCCGTCTGAGATCATCCGTGCGTTCTTCGCGGACTTCGATGAGATCTGGGTCGCGACGAAGAACACGGGGTTCATCGTTGTGACCGGTCTTGTTGGTGGCGTGATCCTTGGTGTCGTGTGGGCTCTGCTCGTGTCACGGTTCCGTCTGGCCAATGAGACGCTCACCCCGCTTGCGATTGCACTCAACGCCATCCCGATCATCGCTCTCGCACCGATTTTCAATGCGTGGTTCGGCCTCCTCTCGCCGGTTTCGAACCAGTCGATCGTCGTGATACTTGTGTTCTTTCCCGTGTTCATCAACACGACGAAGGGCCTTACCGAGGTGGGTGACACCGAGATCGAGTTAATGCGATCGTATGCAGCATCCGAATGGGAGATCGCACGGCTGGTACGAGTGCCGAACGCGATGCCGTTCTTTTTCACCTCGCTCAAGATCGCTTCTTCGCTGGCGGTCATCGGCGCGATCGTGGCGGAATACTTCGGCGGTCGGCAGGATGCACTTGGTCCGCTTATCGTGCAGAATGCAGGACTCACGAGATACACACAAGCCTGGGCCGCGGTTCTTGCCGGCAGCCTCATGGGCATCGTGTTATATCTCTTGAGTGGAGCTTTCGAGCGGGCGTCCATGCCATGGAGGCCCGCACCGGAAACAACAGGGTCGTGACGCTCGTGTCATAGATGCGACGTGTTGACGATTGGATGGAGAACAGACAAGCGACGAGGAGGAGTCTCCATGAAGTGGAGTAGGAAGAATGGTCTCACACGATGGCTGATCGTGTTGGCCGTGTTTGCGATGGTTGCGTCCGCATGCAGCTCAGATGACGGAGTGGAAACACAGGAACTGACACCGGTGAAGCTGCAATTGCAGTGGTTCACTCAGGCTCAGTTCGCTGGCTATTTCGCAGCGCTGGATCAAGGGTTCTATGCCGATGCGGGGCTCGATGTTGAGATCCTCGAGGGTGGCGTCGATATCGTTCCCGCCACGGTTCTGGACTCGGGAGCTGCCGATTTCGCTATCTCGTGGGTCCCGCGCGGTCTTGTGCCTCGCGAAGAAGGACTCAACATCACCAACATCGCACAGGTATTCCAGCGGTCCGCGACACTTCAGGTGTCATTCACGGACACTGGTATTTCTGGCGTCGGTGACCTTGCAGGTAAGACCGTCGGGAACTGGGGTTTCGGCAACGAGTTCGAGTTGCTCGCAGGTCTGAGATCCGCGGGTCTGGATCCCGATTCGGACGTTTCGCTCGTCCAGCAGCAGTTCGACATGCTCGCTTTGATCAGCGGGGACATCGATGCTGCGCAGGCGATGATCTACAACGAGTATGCACAGGTTCTCGAGACAGTGAACCCTGATACGGGTGAGCTGTACCAGCCAGATGACCTTTCGATCATCGACTGGAACCAGGTCGGAACAGCCATGTTGCAGGACGCGATCTGGGCCGATGCCGACAAGCTCGAGGACGACGCTGCGTACCGCGCAACGGCCGTGGCCTTCGTTGAGGCATCGCTCCGTGGGTGGGCGTTCTGCCGGGATGAATTCGACAAGTGTGTCGATGTTGTTCTCGGAGCAGGACCGACGCTTGGCGAGTCCCATCAGGCGTGGCAGCTGAACGAGATCAACAACTTGATCTGGCCATCACCGGATGGCGCGGGTGTCATGGACCAGGCTCTGTGGGATCAGACGATCGAGGTCGCAACGAACGAAGGCATTCTGGCGTCCGTCCCCACCGATGGAGCATTCGTCACCGACATTGCTGCCGAGGCGATCGCGAATCTCAAGGAAGACGGTATCGATGTTGTTGGCGATGGCTGGTCGCCAAAGACCATCGAATTGAAAGCGGGCGGCGAGTAGCACGATCGTCCAACGGTTTCCGGTGTCTGTTGCGCAACGACGTGTCCGCAACAGACACCACAACCGTATGAAAACGGAGGAATACGCATGAGTACAAAGCTCGGGTTTGCACCACTGCCGACGATGACAGCAGATGAGGCGCTCAGCGAAGCGCATCGGTGTCTGATGTGCTGGGACGCTCCGTGTACGCGTGCGTGTCCGACCAGCATCGATGTACCTGGATTCATCAAGAGGATCGCTCACGACGATCTCGTGGGTTCGGCGCGCACGATCCTGGATGCGAATATCCTTGGCGCATCATGTGCAAGAGTCTGCCCGACGGAGGTTCTGTGTGCAGGCGCGTGTGTACTCAACGAACTCCACGAACGCCCTATCGACATCGGGAGGCTCCAGGCTTTCGCTACGGATGATGTCGTCTTTGGTGACCTTGGACTCTTTCGCTCTGTTGAGTCCACAGGTCGCAGCGTCGGCATCGTCGGTGCTGGTCCCGCCGGACTCGCATGTGGTGCTGAGCTCGCCCGGATGGGGCACGACGTGGTGATGTACGACGCGAACGAAAAACCTGGAGGACTGAACACCTACGGCGTCGCGAACTACAAGATGGACCAGCAGACTGCGATTCGTGAGGTTTCGTTCGTCGAATCGCTCGGTGTAGAGATCCGTTCAGGAACCGCCGTCGGCGCAGATGTTTCTCTCGATGACCTGTTCAAGAACCATGATGCAGTGTTCCTCGGCGTCGGTCTTGGTGCGGTCCCTGCTCTCGGACTTGATGGTGAAGACCTCAACGGTGTCGAAGATGCCCTTGAGTTCATCGCCGCTCTGCGGTCCGCCAGCGTGGACCTCACCGGTCAACATGTCGCTGTCATCGGAGGTGGCAATACCGCGATCGACTCGGTGACCCAGGCGGCGTTGCTCGGCGCCGACCGTGTGTACCTGGTGTACAGGAGAGGTCGTGACGAGATGAAGGCGTATCCCCATGACATCGAAAGGGCGCTGACGAACGGCGTCGACTTCATCCACTGGAGTGCTCCGAAACGTATCGAAGGTGACGGCTCTGTATCAGCGCTCGTGTGCGACAGGACCGAGTACGGATCGGATGGAAAGCTCCAAACGACCGAGGGCTCCGAGTACGCGATTCCCGTTTCGATGGTCTTGCGCGCTACGGGTCAGGAGAAGCGACGGTCCTTTCTTGAACAGATCGATGGCGTCGCTGTTGACGCCAGTGGTCGCGTCACGGTCGACGATCAGTTTCGAACAGGAAACGACAGGATCTGGGCGGGTGGTGACTGTGTCAACGGTGGGAAAGAAGTTGTCAACGCTGTTGCCCATGGAAAGGCTGCCGCGATCGATATTGACCGGGTGCTGCAATCCAGCCCCCGAGGGAAGTGAGGCGAGATCATGGCTGACCTATCTGTGAACATGTGCGGCATCGATTCACCGAATCCTTTCTGGCTTGCATCTGCTCCACCAACGAACACCGGTGACCAGATCGCCCGAGCATTCGACGCTGGATGGGGTGGTGCTGTTTGGAAGACCCTTGGCGAACCCATCGAGAACGTGTATTCGAGGTACAGCTCGATCGATGTGAACGGTCAGAAGATCGTGGGCCTGAACAACATCGAGCTCATCACCGATCGCTCTCTCGAGATGAACCTCATCGAGATCGAGGAGGTCAAGCGCCGCTATCCGGACCACGCTGTGGTCGTGAGCCTCATGGTGGAGTCCAACGCTGATGCCTGGGATGAGATCATCAAGCAGGTCGAACAGGCTGGTGCCGACGGGATCGAACTCAACTTCGGGTGTCCTCATGGCATGTCCGAACGTGGCATGGGTGCGGCCGTCGGTCAGGTTCCCGACTACACGTGCGATATCACGGGATGGGCCAAGGCATCCGCAACGGTGCCAGTGCTCGTGAAACTCACGCCGAACATCACAGATATCCGAATGGCGGCGCGTGCAGCCAAGAACGGTGGTGCAGATGGGGTGAGCCTCATCAACACCATCAACTCGATCACAGGTGTCGATCTCGACAACTTCGTGCCACGCCCGGTGGTTGGAGACAAGTCCAGCCATGGTGGGTACTGCGGGCCTGCTGTGAAACCGATCGCTCTCAACATGGTCGCTTCGATCGCTGCTGACCCGTTCACGGAGGGGCTACCGATCAGTGGAATCGGAGGTATCGCGACATGGCAAGACGTTGCTGAGTACATCTTGCTCGGATCGACCACGATTCAGGTGTGCACAGCGGTCATGCACTACGGCTACCGCATCGTCGAGGACATGGCTGAGGGTCTTTCGAACTATCTCGACAGCAAGGGCATGGCGAGTGTCAACGAGTTGCGAGGCCTGTCAGTGGCGAAGGTCACGGATTGGCAAGATCTCGATATCAACTATGTGGTCAAGGCCGACATCGATCAAGACAAGTGCATCCATTGTGGGCTGTGCTACGTCGCATGCCAGGACGGCGCACACCAGGCGATCGGAGCCGAACGTAGCGAGGATGACAAGACCAACGTGTGGATCATTGAAGACGCATGTGTCGGTTGCAACCTGTGCAGTCTTGTCTGTCCCGTGCAAGGGTGTATCACGATGGAGGAACGCGAATTCGGGCAGACGCACATGACGTGGAACGAGTACACGAGTGATGCCTCACCCGGAGATCTGTATCCGCGTCCGAAGCATGGTGTGACCATCGGCGGCGACTGACGCCACAGCGTCCATGCCAGTTGAACGTCGTGATGGAATATTCCTCGTTGGTGTCTCGTCGAGGCGTCGGCGACCTCAGGATTCGCTTGTCGGACGATCGACAAATCGACCGTGATGTCTGAGAACCTCGAGGTTCGCCGCATCCGCCGTGAGGAGTGGCAACGGCTGCGAACGATTCGTCTCGATGGGTTGTCTGACAGTCCAGCGGCGTTCATCTTGACAGCACAAGAGGCTCGCGGTTTTCCCAACTCCTACTGGGAGGAGCGCGCCATGAAAGGGGCGGTAGGGGGCAACCAGGCGACGATGCTTGTCATCGATGGGGAGGTAACGCTTGGGATGGCCATTGGATTGATGCGACCCCACATTTCCAAGACCGTGGCACCGATTGTGTCGGTGTATGTGTCGGCAGCGGTTCGTGGTCGCGGTCTTGGCCGTCTTCTGATGGACGCTGTCGAGGATTGGGCTTCTCGCAACGGCGCAATCAACACGTCGCTGTGGGTTGTCGAGACGAATGAATCTGCTCGTCGATTCTACGAATCGCGCGGATATCAAACGACTCCAGACCGGCAACTCATCACGAAACCGCCGATCCGTTGGGAGGTCCGCCTCGCCAAGGATCTCACTGTCGCTGAATGAGCTGCAGCTGTCTGCTCATCGCGACGAGGCTTCCGTCTCACATGAAGCGTGAGTTCAACGGTTGGCGTCCAAGGTGCGAACGCTCCAACGTTGAACACGGGCGGTGGGAGCGCATCTGCGAACATCGGAAGCGAAACACAATCGATGGGACGTTCGTCGGCGAACCTCACCCATCCTTCCATCTTTGCATTCTCGATCGTTGAGCCTTGTACCCAGGAAGCTGATTCGGGTGTCAGGTACAGATCGAGATTGTCTGCCATTCGCGGCACCCGATCGTCCGTTGCGCTTTCAGCCTTGAGACACTGGTCTCGGGGCGGGATCGGAGGCATCTCTACGTCCTGGTAGAGGATGTCCGCTGCCCGGCTGAGATCACCGAACGTTGTGAGTGTCGCAACCGCTATACGGCCACGCTGATCAGGTCGGCTTCCACTGTCGAGAGGGATCTACCAGACTTGATGAGTCTGGCGGGGATCTCAGCTGGACCGACCCTGCCTGGTCGCACGAAATGAGCACTCATCGTCACGGGGTCCCCGTGCGACGTCTGCGCTATTGCAGCGGCCAACGCAACCGACATGAGATACCCACCGTGAGCGAATCCGGGTCCGATCGTCCACCGTTCAGGGAAAATGGCGGTTGCCGGCTCGCCCTCGAGATGGATCGCTTCGTCGAACTCGTAGGTCACAGCGATTCCGCGGGACGAGCGAGATCGGCGACAACGGTGACGTTCTCCATGTATGTGAAAACTGTGGGGTCGATCTTGAGCTTGAGATCTCTTGTTCCGCCACCAACGATCACCCAGGACCGCTCGACAATGGCTCCATCGACGTACACATGGAGGTCTTGAGGGAGTCCGAACGGTGTTACCCCACCTATGACCATGCCTGTTTCCCTTGCTGTGACGTCAGAGGGTGCGAACGACACCTTCTTGACATCCATAAGTTTGCGGCCCATCCCGTTGACATCGAGGCGGGTCGTCGCGAGCACGAGAAAGACCGCGTAGAGGCCTGCGGGTCGCTTGCTTGCAAGCATGATCGCGTTCGCCGAATGATCGAGCGGTATGTCGTAGTGCGCACAGAAGGTAGCCGTGTCAGCTAGATCGGGGTCACAGTCCATTGCCTCGAAGACAACACCTGTGGCTGCGACCGCTGTTAGCACACGGTCGCGAAGCGTGTTCGTCACGGCGTGTCGCCGAAGCACACATCGAGCGATCGTGCTGACACGATCCAGGGATGGTCGACGGGGACCATCTTGCGACGGCCTGCCACCTTTTTGAGTGGGATCGATTCAGCCCCATCGCCCCTGCTCGCGATCATCACGCCAAAGAGCTCAGCTGCGATTGAGTCTGTCGCCGATACCCCGAGTGTCGTTGCCAGGATGCGGTCAGCAGGAGAAGGCGTGCCTCCGCGTTGAACATGACCGAGGATCGTAACTCGTGACTCGAGTCCAGTGAGCTCCTCGAGTTGGCGGGCAAGTTCGACCGTATTTCGCCTGTTGGCGAACAGTGCTTTGAAGCGCCGCCTGAGTGACGATCTTTCCGAGCCCGTGGCTCCGTCGATCTGGGCGCGCAGTTCTGCGAGTTGTCCGGCGAGATCGACGTCGATCGCTCCCTCAGCGACTGCGACGATGGAGAACGTACTCCCGCTGGATCTGCGTTCGATGATCGCACTTGCGACCTCATCGATTGAGTAGGGGATCTCAGGGATCAAGATGACATCAGCTCCGCCCCCAAGGCCTGAACCGAGCGTGAGCCATCCGGCATTGTGGCCCATGATCTCGACCACGATGATGCGGTGATGACTATGGGCGGTGGAGTGCAGACGGTCAACGGCCTCGGTTGCTATCTCGAGAGCCGTATCGAATCCGAAACTCCTATCGGTGCCGTAGACATCGTTGTCGATCGTCTTGGGGAGGGTGATGACCGGCATCCCCGCCTCGTGGAGTCGGAGGGCGTTCTTCTGCGTGCCGCCACCTCCAAGACACACGAGAGCGGAAAGATTGTGGGCGCCGAACGTCTCCTTCATAACGCCGGTCATGTCCATGATCTCCCCACCGACGTCCATCCGATGGACCTTGTCCCTGCCAGTTCCGAGAACGGTGCCGCCTTGAGTCAGAATCCCCGAGAGAGCGTCGCTGTCCAGACGGATCGATCGGTTCTGCATCAGGCCCCGGAACCCGTCTCGGAACCCGATCACAGACCATCCATGACTGCGGATCGCAGACTTGCCGATCGCCCGTATGGCAGCGTTCAGACCGGGGGAGTCGCCCCCAGCAGTGAGGATTCCGATGCTTTGTGCCACGTGTTCCACTTCCCGTTGGATCGCAGCGGTAACCCTACCTCGGTCGGTTCCCCTGAAAAGTCGTCGACGCGCAGGTGGTTCGGCGCTAGTGTCATGAGCACTCGAAGGGAGGTCGATATACATATGCACCAACACAGCATGACAAAGGCCTACGAAAGCGAGTCGGTGTCCTAGCGACACAGTTCGCGGCCGCTTGAGGCCACCAAAGAACAACCCGAAACCCGACCACGGATCACCGTGTGTCGGGTTTCGGTCGTTGAGGGTCGCGACGGTTGCGGCCGTTGGTTGGTGCCCCCGTGGAACGTACAACCATCGACCAGATGCTCTTCGCCTCGAGAACCCGTATCGATCGGCTCGGGCCGGAGGAGGTGCTCGATGCGCAACGTCTCGGCGCTCTGGTGCTCGATACTCGTGATATTGACGATCGACGCAAAGAAGGCTTCATCCCTGGTTCGATCCACGTGCCGCTTTCCGTTCTTCCGTGGAGGGTCGATCCGTCGAGCCCGAGCACGGATGCCAGGATCAACGATATTCACCGGCACTTCGTGGTCGTCTGCAACGATGGCTTCTCCTCGAGTATCACCGCTGCACTGCTCGTTGACCTTGGTTTCACCGACGTGTCAGATCTGTGCGGCGGGCATCGAGCCTGGGCGATCGCCGGTCTCCCGATCGAATTCTGCTGATACGGTCGAGGTTCGTTCACTGGGGGTGTCTAGGGTGACCCGATGAACTCACCTGAGTACATCAGCTCCCTTCGCCACGACATCGGGGTAATGACCCAGGCCGCACGAAGTGTTGGCCTTGATGTTGGCGTGCCTACCTGTCCAGGCTGGACGATGAGAGATCTGATCACCCACACCGGTGCTGTCCACCGGCACAAGAGCGAAACGCTGCGCGGAGACTACGGATCGCGACCCGCGCCGCTTCCCGAAACCCCATCGAGCGAGCTATCAGATGCATCCGTTCTTGCGTGGTTCGATGAGGGAGCTGCCGAGCTGCTTGATGTCTGTGCCACGGCAGATCTGGATGCACCGACTTGGACCTGGTGTCCGCATGAGCACTCCAACGCCTGGTGGCTGCGTCGAATGGCACACGAGACCGTCATCCATGGATCCGATGCTGTCATTGCAGCGGGTGGCCATCCAGAGATCGCGGAGTGGCTGGCCGTTGATGGCGTGGATGAGATCATGGACGAGTTCCTGGTAAGCGCACCGTTGTGGGGAACGGTCACACCCACCGGGGGTGTTGTTCGGCTCGAAGCTTCGGACAGAACATGGAGTGTTCGGCTCGCTGAGTTCTCCGGAGCGTCTCCAACGTCCGGGGATGAGTTTCTCGGACTTCGCAAGCTCGTCTATGACGACGGGGCAGAACCGGAGGCCGTGGTCTCAACCGATCCTGGTTCTCTGGATCTCTGGTTGTGGGGACGGGGGGATCTCCCCGACGGTGCCGCTCACGGAGACCTCACGATCGTCGATGGTCTCAGGGCGACTGCAGCGGATGGAACGGGTTGAGTAGTCCCGTCACGATCCAGGTGTTCCCGTATCGCTCCGATGCGGAGATCGCATCTGCACGTCTCGCTGCCGACGGTATCCGGTCTGCGGTTCGGGCTGACGACGAGGGAGGGCTGAACCCGGGCTTCTTCAGTCACTACGGCGTCAGACTCGAGGTCGACGAGGGTGATCTCGAGGATGCCTACGAGAGCCTCGGCATCGGACGTATCACCGT
>JAMBLJ010000193.1 GCA_023336815.1 Actinomycetes bacterium | reverse complement strand
TCCTCGAGGAGACGGAGGATCTGGGCCTGCACGGATACATCGAGTGCTGAGGTCGGCTCGTCGAGAATCAGCAGGTCTGGTTCGAGGCTGATCGCCCTTGCAATGGCAACCCGCTGGAGCTGACCACCCGAAAGCTGGTGCGGGAATCTCGTGGCATGGCGTGACGTCAGTCCAACCTGATCCAGCAGTTCGAACACACGCGTCTTCGCTTCCGAACGGTTGAGAACGCCATGGATAAGCAGAGGCTGCGCGATGACATCCGCGATCCTCATCCGCGGATCGATCGCGGCGAACGGGTTCTGCTGAACGATCTGCATACGGCTGCGAAGCGAACGCATTTTCTTGCTCGACAGATCAGAGAGGTCGATCCCATCGAATAGAACAGTCCCCTCAGTCGGGTCGAGGAGACGGATCAGCAATCGACCAAGCGTCGACTTGCCTGATCCCGATTCGCCTACGAGACCGAACGTCTCGCCACGCTCCACGGAGAAACTCACCGACTCGACGGCGTGTACATGATCGGGACGAGACAGGAGTCCTCCACCGACCGCGAACCGCTTGGTCAACGATTCGACCTGAAGAATCGGCGTCGTCATCGCTGACCCACCAGGTAGCAGGCAACAGCGGTACCGATACCGACCGCGTCCAAAGACGGCGCCGCCTCGAGGCACACGTCCATGCGGTCAGGGCACCTGCTTGCGTACACACAGCCACCGATACCCCCGGGATCGTACGGCACTGTGCCCTCGATGGGCTCGAGTGATCCTCGTTCGGTTGTGCTCTTTGGGATAGAACCGATCAGGCCCTTCGTGTAGGGATGTTCAGGCTCAGCGAAGTGGGGGACGGGCCCCCTCTCGACGACGGATCCTGCATAGAGAACTACCACACGATCGACCACCTGGGAGACAACACCGAGGTCGTGGCTGATCAACATGATGCCGAGGTCGAACCTGTCGCGAATGTCCATCAACAGCGCAAGGATCTGGCTCTGTACCGTCACATCGAGTGCAGTGGTCGGTTCGTCGGCGATGAGCAGTTCGGGTTCACCTATCAGCGCCATGGCGATCATGACCCTCTGTTTCATGCCACCCGACAACTCGTGGGGGTACGCAGCGAGTACCCGGTCGATGTCCGAGAGGCCTACAGCTTCGAGCCTCTCCGACATGAGGCGACGGGTCTCGGCTGATGAGATATCCCTGTGCTGCTTGACGACCCTACGCATCTGTGAAGCCACCGTGAAAACCGGGTTCAATGACGTGCTCGGGTCCTGGAAGATCATCGCGACTTTGCTTCCGCGCAGCGCCCGAAGCTTCTTGTTCGACAAGGACAACACATCGTCTCCGTCGATCCGCACGTTCCCCGAGGTGATCGACGCGGTGTCAGGAAGGAGCCGCAACACGGAGAGACCGGTGATCGTCTTTCCACATCCGGACTCGCCCACAACACCAACGATCTCGCCGCGGTCCACCGTGATCGAGATGTTGTTGATGGCGCGGTTGCGCTCGGCACCGGAATCGAACTCGATGCTGAGGTCGTTGATCTCGAGAAGCTTCGTCATCGTCTTGTCCTCGGATCGAACACGTCTCGCAGAGCGTCGCCTATCACGTTGAAGCAGAACACGACGATGAATATCGCGATGCCAGGGAACGTGGCGACCCACCACGACGACAGCAGCACGCTGCGTCCTTCGGAGATCATCAGGCCCCAATCCGGACTCGGTGGTTGCGTTCCAAGTCCGAGAAAGGCGAGACCGCCCATGGCGATGATGACGATGCCGAGGTCGATCGTTGCCTGGACCACGATCGGTGTGACCGAGTTCGGCAGGATGTGTTTGCGGACGATCTGCATCTTGGTCAGACCGATCGCTTCCGCTGCCTCGACGAAGTCGCTCTGGCGGACACTCACAGCAACACCACGTACCAGCCGGGTGTACCACGGCCACCATGAGATCACGAGCGCAAGCGCCGCATTGAAAAGTCCACGCCCCAAAGCAGCCGTGATCGCTATCGCGAGCAGCAGCGAGGGGAATGACAGGAACAGGTCCGTCGTCCTCATGATGACGGTATCTACCCATCCGCCTCTGAAACCCGCAATGGCGCCAAGTGGTGCACCAACCAGAATCGCCAATGCAACGACCACGAGGGGCACAAGAAGGGTCGGCCTGGCTCCGATGATGATCCTGCTCAGAACATCGCGACCGAGCTGGTCAGTACCCATGATGTTCTCGGCGGAGGGCGGTTGGGTCAAGGCGCTTGCATTCGGTTTCCCTGCGCCCTCGTCTGGATAGGGGGCAAGGATCGGAGCGAACAGGGCAATGAGATAGAACAGGATCACAATGATGAGTCCAGCGGTCGCCATCCGATCGCGTGTGAAAACGGCTACCACCTGACGGAACGACCCTGGTTGGGTGGCAGCAGCATCGGTCTCGGTCCCGTCGGAGTGCACCCTGTCAGTCATCGAGGCTCACTCTCGGGTCGAGTTGCGCCTGGACGATGTCAACGATGAAATTCACCGCGATGTACGCGATCGCGCCGAGCAACGTGACACCCATGATGAGGGGATAGTCGAGGTTCAGCAGCGCGTTCACAGTGAGCTGGCCGAGACCGGGCCATGTGTAGATGATCTCGACGAAGAAGCTTCCGGTGAGCGCGTACGCGAAGCTGAGTCCGATGACGGCGATAGCCGGTCCGATCGCGTTCTTGAGGGCAAGTTTGAACGCGATCAGGTTCTCGCTCTGCCCGTAGGCGCGTGCGGTGCGTATGTAGTCGAGACTCAGCACGTCGGACATGGTGGCACGCACCATCCTGGCGATGAGCCCAGCGGGAAAGGCTGCCAGGACCATCGCAGGGAGGAACAGATGCCACAAGGCATCCTTGAATCCCTCCCAATTGCCCGTGATCAAGGCATCGAAGACAAGGAAGCCGGTGACGTCGGTGATGGGTGACGTGAACCGAAGGTCGACCGACGTTCGTCCACCAAGTGGGAACCACCCGAGCCACCGAAAGAACACGATCTGAAACAGCATGCCTAGGAAGAAGGCTGGGATCGATACACCGAGGATCGCGAGCGCTCGTCCTCCCCAATCGATCGGCTTGTCCTTCCAGCGAGCGCTGAACACACCGATGAGGATCCCAACGATGATCGCTGTGGTCATGCCGGCGAAGAGGAGTTCGAGCGTTGCGGGAAGTCGTGCGAAGATCTCGTCGAGCACGGGACGTTTCGTGCTGATGCTGTTGCCGAGGTCGCCCTGGACGAGTTCCTTCATGTAGTTCACGTACTGAACAGGCAGAGGATCGTTGAGACCCATCTGCTCAGCGACCTTTGCGATCTCCTCAGGCCTCGCCCTCGGCCCAAGGAAGAGCGCAGCAGGGTCGGTCGGAACGGTCCTGGCAAGCAGGAACGTGATGACCGTGACACCAAGGAGAACCATGAGGGTGCTCCCGAATCGTGTTATCACGAACTCGAGGCGTCTCATGGTTCTCCCGGTGTCTCAGTCGTTGGTGGGTTCGTCGATCAGCCAGCCGTCATCGGATAGAAGAACAACGAGAACGGGTAGTTCATGTTGTAGTCGAATCCACTGACATGGTCCGGGACAACGTACACCGCATCCGCATCGAAGAAGAACACCCCTGGTGCTTCATCCACGAGAAGCGTCTGCGCCTCACCGTACAACCTGAACGACTCATCGGGATCGGTAACCGTGAGGGCACCAGCGTCATCGATGAGCTTGTCGTATGTCGGGTTGTTCCAGTAGCTGAGGTTGAAGAACGGAGCCTCACTTGAGCGGAACAGCGACCACAGGTTGTCCGTACCTGCATCCGCGTACGTTGGCCAGTACAGCACAACGAACATGTCCTGCGCATTCGCGGGATCGCTCTTGGCTTCTTCCCACTGCTGACCGAATCCAATGGCTTCGACCTGAAGGTCTACGCCGATCTCGGCGAAGGCAGCCTGAAGAACAGGAGCGAATCGACCTTCGATCTCGTTCTCTGCCGCATAGGTGAGCCTCAAGGAGAACCCATCAGCCAGACCAGCTTCCTCGAGCAACGTGCGCGCTGCTTCAAGGTCTTGTGTGTACTGAGGTGTGCTTTCGCTGTACGGCCACACACCCTTGGGAACAGGGCCACGAGCCTGGGTTGCGAGTCCGAGTGGTCCAACAGCGATCACGTCGTCGTAGGGAATCGCCATGCTCAGTGCTTGACGGACCTTGGGGTTGTCAAGTGGTGGACGCAGGGTGTTGAAGTAGGCGAGATAGTTGAACCAGCTCGTCTCGTTCACCACGGTGTATCCATCGCGATCGGCGAACTCTGCCGTTGCTTCGAGTGGAAGACGTGTTGCGAGATCGACCTGTCCACCTTCAAGCATCTGCTGCTGCTGGACCGCTTCGGGAACGATGCTGAGCAGGACCTTGTCGCTGCGCTCACCGTCCCATCCACCCCAGTACTCAGTGAACTGGGTGAGAAGGATCTCAGTATCGGGTGTGTAGGACTCGAGAACCCATGGTCCCGTTCCTGCCTCGACACCGGTCTCGAAGTACGTGTCGTCGGCTGCTGCAGCCTCAAGCGCATTCGGACTCACGATCCAGGCGCCGTAGGTCGAGCCAGCGATCAGCTCCATCGGTGCTGAATATGACAAGTTGAACTGCACGGTGAGACCGTCGACGACCTCGATCGAATCGACCGGAGCCCAGATGAATCCAGCGCCCCCACGTTCCTTTACCGCATCGATCGATGCCTTGACAGCAGCAGCGTCCATCGGCGCGCCATCATGGAACACCACGCCGGAGCGCAGATTGAAGGTCCAGGTCAAGCCGTCCTCGGAAGCCTCCCACGACTCCGCGAGGAGTGGTGTGAACTGTTCGGCAGCGTCCGGTGGGTTGATGCGCAACAGACCCTCATAGATGTTCGCCAGGTAGAGCGCCTCCGTCGAGAAGGACTTCACTGGATCCCATGTCGTGATGTTCGCCGTCGTTGCGACCTTGAGCACCTTTGGCCCTGTCGCTTCCGCCGCTGTTGTTGTCGTTTCTGATCCGCCTGACGCGGCCGTTGTGGTGGTTTCTCCACCGCTCGACGCAGCAGTTGTTGTCGTGTCTCCCGATCCGTCACCTTCGCCTGAATCGCCGCTGCTGGAGCACGCCGCCGCCAGCATCGTCAGTGCAACAAGCAGAATCAGAAGCCGGAACGGTGCACGATTATGCACTCTGGGTTTCATGGTTCTCTCCTTCGCGGATCGGCCTGGTGCCCATCCCACGACAGCTTTCTAGCAGAAGTCGACCGCACGTACAAATACTTTCCGTACGCACGGTGAGAATAAACCCGTACGTTCGGTCAAGAAGTTGCCGTACGCGCACACTCATCGTCTATGGTGTGAACGTGTCACCGAAATACCAGAAGAAGCTCATAGACGAACGCGAGGTTCGCGGCGCCGAGACCAGGGCCAGAATCACCGCAGCCGTATGGCAGATCATGGCTGAAGAAGGCCTCGAGGGTCTGACCGTACGTAAGGTGGGCGATCTTGCCGAAATATCCCATGCAATGGTGCACTACCACTTCGATGACAAGGACGAACTCATCCGGTCAGTGGTCCCGTATGCCCGCCACTACTGGATCAACCCGATGCGCGACGTCGTCGAAGGCCCTGGACGAGCGGTAGCCAGACTCGAGAGCGTTATCAAGTGGATGGCCGAGCCAGCAACAAGTGATGTCATGCGTGTCCATCGCGAACTCCTCGCACACTGCGAGTGGGACGAGGAGCTACGTGTGCTCATGGCCGCCGAGTACGTCACCTGGCGCTCCATGTACATTGCGCTGTTCGACGCCATCCGGGCCGACGGTGACCTCGAACCGGACACGAACGTCGAGCTCGTGGGAACCGGTCTGTCGGAGCTTGCCGACCACCTCGTCGGCAAACAGGCACTCGATCCCAGCATCGACGCTCAGGCGGTCATGACTGAGATGATCCGTCCATTCCTGTTGAACCAACACCCATAGCCACAAAAAGGAGAGCACGAGTGAACTCCGTCGACCCGACCACAGGCGACGTCTTCGCCACATACAGCGAGACCACGGCCGATGAGGCAGCTCGTCACATCGCAAAGGCGGGCCAACTCCAGCTGGAGTGGGCCAGGACTCCCCTCAGCGTCCGTAGGGACCACATGCTGCGATTCGCCGACATCCTGGAGAGTCGTCGAGACGAACTCGCTGAGCTGATGGCGCGTGAGATGGGCAAACCTATCGCACAAGGCCGCGGCGAGGCAGACAAATGTGCGTGGGTGTGCCGCTACTACGCCGACGAAGCCGAGACCATTCTTGCCGACACGCACATCGAGTCAGGCCGGACCAAGAGCTACGTGTCCTACCGCCCAATCGGTGTCATCCTTTCCGTCATGCCATGGAACTTCCCCCTCTGGCAGGTCATCCGTTTCCTTGCACCAGCGTTGATGGCTGGAAACGGGGCGATCCTCAAACACGCTTCTAATGTCACCGGATGCGCCCTGGCGATAGACGAGATGATCGTCGAGGCCGGCTTCCCCGATGGACTCTTCCGCACCGTGGTCGTTCCCTCAAGTGGTGTTGCCGCCATGATCTCCCATCCAGGCATCGCCGCAGTCACCCTCACAGGATCGGACGCCGCAGGGCGTGCCGTTGCATCAGCCGCCGGTCACGCGATCAAGAAGACCGTCCTCGAGCTCGGCGGATCTGATGCAGCCATCATCCTGGAGGACGCCGATCTCGACCTAGCTGTCAAGGCCTGCAGCACAAGCAGACTGCTCAACGGCGGCCAATCGTGCATCGCAGCGAAACGGTTCGTTGTCCACCGTGAAGTCGCCGACGAATTCACCGCCAAGCTCAAGGAGGAGTTCGAGAGCTACGTCGTGGGAAACCCACTCGACGAAGATGCACAGATCGGCCCCATGGCACGCGTCGATCTGAGAGACGAACTCCACGAACAGGTCAAGCGAAGCGTGGCCGCCGGTGCACACATCGTGACGGGGGGATCCGTGCCGGATGGGCCTGGCGCGTTCTACCCACCGACAGTTCTCACCAATGTTCGGGAGGGGATGGCCGCATACCACGAGGAACTCTTTGGGCCCGTCGCGAGCATCATCGTCGTAGCAGACGAGGAGGAAGCGATCGCTGTCGCCAACAGCTCCGAGTTCGGTCTTGGAGGATCGGTTTTCACCCGCGACATCGCACGGGGCGAAAGGATCGCACGGGACAGGATCGAGGCTGGCTCTTGTTTCGTCAACGCTTTCGTTGCGTCGGACCCTCGTCTCCCCTTTGGCGGTGTCAAGGCATCCGGCTATGGCCGTGAACTTTCCCATATCGGCATGACCGAGTTCCTCAACGTCAAGACGGTTGTCATCGGATAGCCGCCGCGCCGGTACCGAACCGGCAGAACCACAGGCGTGAAGATGGGCCGGGTCTCGCAACCCGGCCCATCTTTGTTTCTCTGTCAAGGACCCTGGTCTAGTGGTCGTCGTCCTTGTCATCGTCGTCGTCGTCCTTGTCGTCGTCATCCTTGTCGTCGTCGTCATCCGAATCGAGATCGAGTCCGACGAGTACGGCGTCATGGTCTGAACTTCGGAACTCATCGGGCTCGTAGAGAGCGATTGCCGTGTCGCTCTTGAACGTGGTGTCGTAGTCAAAGATGTCTGGTTCGTCCGCATTGAGGTGCCACATCGCAGCCTCGGTCACCTGATCGGTCATGGTGGCAGACGACATCGCGTAATCGAGATACCCCCAGATGCCACTGAAGACGAAGGAGTAGGCAAACTCACCCTCATACTCAGCGATGAGGTCGCTGTATCCGCCTGCGCGGAGTACGTCAACCGGTGCTTCCTTGTCGTAGGAGTTCAGGTCGCCGATGATCAGCCAGTCCGGATCGTCAGATCCAGTCGGGTTGGTATCGAGCCAGTCCAGCAGTGCACCGGCTGCGAGGGTTCGGGTCAGGTTGCAACTACCCGCCTCAGGGTGATCGTCCCCTGAGCCACATCGTGAGCCCTTGGACTTGAGGTGGTTCACAACGATCGAGAACTCCTCACCCGAGTCGTTCTCAACGAACGAGACGGCAAGTGCCGCCCGGTTCCTGTCGCTTCCCGTGTTGTTCGGGTCAATGAAGTCAGGCGTATCGAGAATTGCGATGTCTCCGACGGGCGTGACCTCTTCAGGCTTGTAGATGATGCCGTTCTTGATCACATCTCCACCGGTGAGCCCGGCATCGATGTAGGCATACGTGTCTTCGCCTTCGAGCTCATTGAGTCCCGCGACGATGTCCGCGAGCGGCTCGACGCCAAGTGAGTTCTCAACCTCGACGAGGCCAACGATGTCCGCATCGAGCTCTTCGAGAGCTGAGAGCAGCTTGGCCCGTTGACGCTGGAACTCATCCGGGTTGTCGGCACCACGACAGCCCGATGAAAGCGTCGGACCACACTTGTTGCCGTTTGCATCGATCGTCACGAAGAAGTTCAGTGCGTTGAGCGTTCCCACTTCGATGTCACCATCGACATCCGGTGGATCTTCACGTTCGGTCGCTTCGTAGTCCGAGTAGTCGTTCGGGTACAGCTTGTGCTCGCCGAACGTGTGGTAGATGGCACCCTGGAGACCCTCGACGATGTCGCCACCACGGAAGCTGTTGTCCTGGGTAAACCCATCTCTGAAGATCGGATGCACGATCCGCTCGGGGTTCTGGCTCGAGATCCCATCATCGATGGAGATCCGGCTCAGCGAATTGAAGGTCGCGAGTGCAGCTGCCTCCGTTGTTCCCGGTGCGTACACCGATGTCGGGTTCATCTGACGATTCGTGCCCGGTGTTGGGAGTCCCACAACGATCTCGCCGAAACGATCGAAGTTGAAGAACTCCGTGATTGCGAGACTCTGCGTGAATTCGACGACCATACCTTCGTACCACTCGAGATCGCTCACTGAACCAAGGGGGAACGTGATCGATGCCGGTGTTGGCAGGTCCTGACCCTTGGCGAGTACCTCGACGACGGCAAAGTTCGAGAGTTGTGTGTTCTCGAAGCGCTCCTGCACATCGCCGGTGACCCGGACGAGATCGCCGATATCGACCGTATCGCTGCTGAAGTTGAAGACGAAGATACCTTCGGATGTCATCGGGTCGGCGTCGACATCTTCATCCTCTTCCTGGACGAAGAAACCGGCGAGACTGTCGAATGTCTCTTCATCAGCGACGACGATACCTTCGATAGTGACCCGTTCACCCACGATCGGGGAAACATCCCCAGATCCCTGAATGTCGTGGATCAAGGTGATGTCGGCTGGTGGGCCATCGCTGGATGCAGAGGCACCGACAAGCGGCACCATGCTGACAACCAGCGCAAAAGTTAGGATGAGTGTTCTCCTCATCGAGTTCATTGATTCTCCTCTTCCGGTTGGGCGAATTCGCCACTCTACAGTATTTGGAAAACGCGAGTACGGAGAGTTCTCTGGTGACCACAGACAGCAGAGAACAGACGCCAGACGACCCACAAGGACTGCAGACACCTGACGCCAGGCAGCAGACAATCGAGAAGCCTTCGTCTTAGAGAACGCCCGGCATTTTGGCCTTAGGACACTGTCGTTGGCAGGAGTTGTCCGGCCTTCCAGACCTGATCGATATTGGTCTTGAGCGCATCGAAGTCGAGGGGATCGCCATCG
>JAMBLJ010000192.1 GCA_023336815.1 Actinomycetes bacterium | reverse complement strand
TCTTCGAGCTCGGGGGATGGGAGCCCGCATCGTTTCCCAGGTCACGGAGTTGCGCAGCAACTCCCAAGGAACGCCCCTGGTGTCCCCGCTCTGTCTATCAAGCCCAACCAGTCTTGGTCGTACGACTCGAGCTCGCATCCCCCTGCAGCATGACTGCGTTATGGAGTTGCGCAGCAACTCCCAAGGAACGCTCCTGGCGTTCCCGCTCTACTGGCCTGTTTTGACCATGTTCTTGAACTGAGCTTTGACGTAGTCGCGGTTCATCATTGCGATGAAATCGATCGAGATATTCTTCGGACATGCCTTTTCGCACTCGCCGTAGTTCGTGCAGGACCCGAAGTATTCCTCCATCGTCTCGACCATGGCAACGGCACGAATGTATCGCTCGGGTTGACCCTGAGGGAGCAGATTCAGATGGCCCATCTTTGCAGCGGTGAACAGGTTCGCCGCACTGTTCGGACAGGCCGCAACACATGCCGCACACCCGATACATGATGCAGCATCCATCGACGCCTCCGCCGCAGCCTTGGGAACCGCGATGATGTTGGCATCAGGTGATGCGCCCGTGTTCACGGAGATATACCCGCCGGCCTCGATGATCCGATCGAACGGTGAACGATCGACGATGAGGTCCTTGATGACAGGGAAGGCAGTCGCCCGCCACGGCTCGATCGTGATCGAGTCACCGTCGGAGAACTTACGCATGTGGAGTTGGCATGTCGCGGTTCCGAACTGGGGTCCATGAGGGCTCCCATTGATCATCAGGCCACACATGCCACAGATCCCCTCGCGACAGTCGTGGTCGAACGCAATCGGGTCCTCGCCAGCAGCGTTCAGCTCCTCGTTGACCTCGTCGAGCATCTCGAGAAAGGAAGCCTCGGGACTGACGTTCGTTGCGGCGTAGGTCTTGAACTCTCCCTGCGTGTCGGCGCTTGCTTGTCTCCAGACCTTGAGTGAGATGTCCATTACTTGTAGCTCCTCTGCGTCAAAGCAACGTATTCGAACTCGAGGTGCTCCTTGTGGAGTGTCGCACTCTGGCTCTCGCCATTCCATTGCCAGGCAGCCGAGTACGCGTAGTTCTCGTCATCGCGTTGAGCCTCGCCATCATCGGTCTGGTGTTCGAGGCGGAAGTGCCCACCACAGCTCTCCTCCCTGTTGATCGCATCGACACACATGAGTTCAGCCAACTCGAAGAAGTCGGCGACCCTGGCTGCTCTCTCGAGTGACTGGTTGAGCGAGTCGGATGTTCCGATGACACGAAGATCTCGCCAGAATTCGGCTTTGATTGCCTTGATCTCGCTGATTGCTTTCTCGAGACCCTCGCGGCTTCGCGCAAGACCGCAGTACTCGATCATCACGTTGCCAAGCTGTCGGTGGAAGTGATCGACGGACTGTGTGCCGTTGATCGCAAGGAATCGCTCGGTCTGATCGTGTACGTCCTTGACCGCCTGGGTGAATACTTCGTCGTCCGTCGATACAGGATCCACGTTGAGATAGTCCGCGAGGTACTCACCGATGGTGTACGGGATCACGAAGTAGCCGTCAGCCAGACCCTGCATCAGCGCCGATGCACCGAGACGGTTTGCGCCGTGGTCTGAAAAGTTCGCCTCACCTATCGCGTACAGCCCCGGCACGGTTGTCATGAGGTTGTAGTCGACCCACAACCCACCCATCGTGTAGTGAGGTGCGGGATAGATCCGCATAGGTACCTCGTACGGGTTCTCATCGGTTATGCGCTCGTACATCTCGAACAGGTTGCCGTAGCGTTCCTCTATCTTCGCTTTCCCGAGTCGCCCGATCGCTTCTTTGAAGTCGAGGTAGACACCGTTCTTGAGCGGACCAATGCCGCGGCTCTCGTCGATCATCCGCATCGCTGCTCTCGAGGCGACATCTCGTGGCACGAGGTTCCCGAACGCCGGGTACTGACGTTCGAGGTAGTAGTCACGCTCGTCTTCCGGGATGTCGTTCGGCGCCCGTGTATCTGCGGCATCGAGAGGGACCCAGATCCGACCGTCATTACGCAGTGACTCTGACATGAGCGTGAGCTTCGACTGAT
This sequence comes from Actinomycetes bacterium, assembly GCA_023336815.1. GTDB lineage: Bacteria > Actinomycetota > Acidimicrobiia > Spongiisociales > UBA5794 > JAMBLL01. The sequence goes on along the minus strand of JAMBLJ010000192.1, from coordinate 12,192 downwards.
GTTCGTCGGATGCAGGGATACATGTGGGATGGATCTGCGTGAAGGCAGGGTTCGCGAAGTACGCACCCTTTCTGTGTGCCCTCCAGACAGCCGTTGCATTACATGCCATGGCATTCGTCGATAGGAAGAACACGTTGGAGTAGCCACCGGTTGCAAGGATTACCGCATGGGCGGAATGTGTTGTGATCTCGCCATCGATGAGGTTCCTGATGACAACACCGACCGCCTTGCCGTCCTTCATCACGATGTCGAGCATCTCAGCTCGGTTCTGAAACTGGACCGTTCCCGCGTCGATCTGCCGTGCCAGAGCCTGATAGGCACCAAGCAGGAGCTGTTGGCCTGTCTGACCACGTGCGTAGAAGGTCCGCGAAACCTGGGCGCCGCCGAAGGATCGGTTGTCGAGGAGTCCACCGTACTCGCGGGCGTATGGCACACCCTGGGCCGTGGTCTGATCGATGATCTCGTTGGAGACCTGGGCAAGGCGATAGACGTTCGACTCCCTCGAGCGGTAATCGCCACCCTTGACCGTGTCGTAGAACAGCCTGAAGATCGAGTCGCCGTCGTTCGGGTAGTTCTTTGCGGCGTTGATACCGCCCTGTGCCGCAATGGAGTGCGCTCTGCGTGGCGAGTCGTGATAGGTGAAGACCTTCACGTTGTATCCGAGCTCTCCAAACGTTGCGGCAGCGGACGCACCGGCGAGGCCCGTTCCGATCACGATGATCTCGTACTTACGTTTGTTCGCAGGGTTGACGAGATGTGTCTTGAACTTGTGGTCGTCCCAGCGGTCCTCGATCGGTCCTGCCGGGATCTTCGCATCGAGTGGTGTATGTGTCACTGAATCCATGGTTTGCCTCTCCACCTACGAGATGTAGCCGGACCAGATGGCCAGCACGATCGATGTATTGCCGAGGAAGATCACCGCTGCGAAGGCCACGGCGAAGAACCTGCGGAAGCTGTTGTAACGCTCATTCGATGTCCCGAGGCTCTGGAACAGGCTCCAGGCGCCGTGGTAGATATGGAACGCGAGAGCTAGCTGAGCAACCAGGTAGAGGACGGCTATGGCCGGTCGAGTGAGGCTCGCGACCATATTGTCGTAGACAGCGCCCTGGACGAATGACGGGTTGACCCATCCCAGCGTCAGATCCGCAATGTGATACAACACGAACAGGAGAATGATGACGCCACCCCAACGCATCGTCCTGTTGGCATAGTTGACAGCCTCGAAGTTGCGTTTCGCTTCGTAGCGTCCGCGACCGCGGGCTCTGAGATTTCGCCTCGTGAGCTCGGCGGCCGCGTAGATGTGGATCGCGAACATCGCGATCAGCCCGATCCGGAACAACCACAGCACCGATCCATGGGGGACGAGATCACCGCCGAGGCTTCGCAGCGCCTCGCCGTACAGGTCGATCTCATACTCGCCGGCTGGACTCGCGCCGAGAAAGATCTTGAGGTTCCCAATCATGTGTGCGAGCACATAGAGAAGCAGACCGATTCCGGTGAGCGCCATCAACCACTTGAGACCGATGGACGAGGAGAAGAACCCTCCGAGCCAGGAGCGCCACCCCTGGCGGGCTTGCACGTCAGCGCGTTTCGTAGTCGTCACTGAACCTTCCTTGAAGCGAGTACCAGAATTATACGAGAGGAACGGGGAGCAGAAGCCAGGAAGCGGATGCCAGAGGGTGGAGGTCTACACATGTGGCTCTACCACCCGATTTCCGGGCTTTCATCGCTGGAATCTGCCGTCTGGAATCTGCCGTCTTTGGTTAGGTCCTTGACATTTGTTGCAAAATACGCGCGCGCGAACTTGACACACGCGCGCAGTGTTGGTTGAATCACACGAATGTAATTACACGCTTGTAGGAGATCAACGTGTTGACAGACCTCATAGAAGCTTTACAGGCCGAAGGCATTGACATGGCGTGGCAAGATTTTGCCAACTGTCGTGGCGCCGATCCCGACCTCTTTTTCCCGGAAAGGGGGGCATCGACCAGGACAGCGAAACAGATCTGTCGAGAGTGCGCGGTACAAGACGACTGTCTTGAATTCGCGATCGTCTCGTCGGAGAAGTTCGGTATCTGGGGTGCGATGTCCGAACGTGAGAGGCGCAAGATCCGACGCGAACGTCAGATAGCCGCGCGGCTGCGCCAGGAGCGGTCGGCGTAGAAACCGGCTGTCTGAGTCCCGCCGACGAAGTGCGTGGTACGCAAGTCGTGATACGTACAATTGGTCAGGAGATCTCAAGGAGAGTCGATTGACCGTTGCTGCCACCATCTTGCTGGTTGTGATCGCCGTTGCGATCGCTGCATTTGCCATCAACGCGATGCGGAGTGCGAGCCAAACTGCTCAACGCAATGCCGGAGCTTCGCCGATTCCCAGCAAGCCGATGCCGATCGTCTCCGAGTTCCATGTCACGGGCGATACGGCAGCGATCGTTTTCAGCGTTCCGCTCGGTACGTCTGAACCTGGGGAGCACCTGCTCGACCTTCTGACTGCCAGTGCAGTTGAGTATGTGCGAGACAAGACACGTGACGGACTCCCTCTCGACGGTGTCACCCACATCGACGTTTCTGCGATGCGGGGCGACGTGCCGGAGAGGATCGGATCGGTTGATCTCCCCGAGGTAGGTGTGTTGCCGGAACCCAACGTCACCGTGCTCGTCGAGCCGACACACGACCCGATCGCAGCTGTGTCCGAAGTCGTCGCCGATCGAAGCGTCGCAACGCCCTCGGGTGACACATCTCGTCTGGAGCCCGTGCACGAGATCATCGATCTCTCTGGACCGATCGAAGCACACCTGCGAGGCATGGGTGTCGATCCTGTGGCTATGAGTCTGGAGGATCTTGTCCTTGGTCTGCTCCGTATCAGTGGCTACGACGTCCACGTAGGCCGCCAGGGGTTCACCATCAGTGCCGACCACGGACGTTCGGCGATCTATGGGTTGACCCGAAACGGCCAGTCGACGGTTCTCGTGACGTTGATGCACGAGGAGGGTTCCCATCCGGAGCTGAGCGAGAAGGCGCTGTCCGAGTTCGCTGTTGGTGTCGCGCAACTCAACCCGGACCAGGCGATCCTCGTCACAGACAAGTACAGCCCGTACTCGATGTATGAGATGGAGAAGGCGAACAAACGACTGGTGTTTATCACCCGTGAACGGCTCCAGGCGTTCGTTGACTCGTTCGGGATCCGCTAAAGCCGTTTGGCCGAACCAACTCATATCACCGAGTACACTGATGGATGCGAAAGGAGCCACACGTGCTCGCATTCATCCGAAACATCGGCGGACCTGAGATCTTGATCATCCTCGTCGTGGTACTGCTCCTGTTCGGCGCCAAGAAACTTCCAGAGCTCGCACGGTCGATTGGTGCGTCTGCAAAGGAATTCAAGAAGGGCGTTGAAGAGGGCGACCTCGAGGACGAGCCACAGTCCGAAGACAACGCTGTCTGATCAGCGTCATACGGTCGAACAGATCTGACCGGTCGAAAGAATCCCTGGAACTACCCAGACGATCCGGGCGTTATACCCGTCGAGATGGGCATTATGGCTGAAAACACCTCGCTGACCTGGGAGGACGTTGCGCAGCGGTACGGTCGCAAGATCTACACCTTCGCATACCGCCTCACCGGGAATCCCGACGATGCAGCGGACCTCGTTCAAGAGGTTCTGCTACGCGTCAGGAAAGGTCTCGCGTCCTATACCCCCGGATCCTTCGAGGGCTGGCTGTGGCGGATCACTCGCAACGTGTTCCTTGACGGTGTCCGTAAGAAGAACCGTCGCCCAACTACACCTCTCCCCGACGGGGACTATTCAGCCCTCGGCGCAAGCCCCTCGCCCGACGAGGTGCTCGCATCTGTGCGGTTGTCTGACGACGTCCAGTCCGCTCTCTTGAAGCTTCCATACGACTTCAGGGAAGCCGTCGTGTTGTGCGACGTTGTAGGACTCACGTACGAAGAGATAGCTGAGGTCACGGAGGTGCCTGTTGGCACTGTGCGTTCTCGTATCCACCGCGGCCGATCTACATTGAGGGGGTTGCTCACATGGCCAGTGTGAACCCCGTGTCGGAGCAGCTGTCGATCCTTCTCTCGTGTTATCTCGACGGAGCGCTTGTCGATGGCGAGATTGACGTGGTCGTCGCCGCACTTGAGTCCGACCTTGGTGCAGTTGCGGAGTTCCGTCGACTCAAGGAATCACGCAGAGCTATTCGGCTTCTTCCGGTTCTCGATGTGCCCCTCCACCTCCAACCTGATGGACACCTCAGCGAGGAGCTTTCAGCGTTCCTCGATGGCCAGTTGTCAACGACCGAGATTCCGATCGTCACCGACCATCTCGTGACCTGTGACGATTGCAGATACGAACTCGCCGAACTCGACAGATCACGCACCGCGATCCGTGCGCTTCCTGGACTCGAGCCTCCCGTGTTCCTTTCCGTCGAGCCAGAGAAGTCGAAGAAGAGGAAGGCACTTCGGGCAGCAGTGTTCATAGCGTCTGGGGCGGCGGCGGTAACGCTCGCCTTCGCTCTTGCCCCGTTCTCATCTACCACGGAACCCGCGTCTGTGACTATCACAGATCTCGATGCCAGACACGCCGCCGTCGCATCGGTCCCAGCGGTGCAGGTTGGGTCGCCATGATCCTCGCGAAGAGATCAGCGATCGTCGGAACATCGATCGCTGTCGCACTCACGTTCCTGGCTCCCAGCGCCCTCGCTAGTGATGTCGACTACGTGCTCGAAACAGCACGAAACGCAACGTTCAATGCATCTCGACTCACGATCTCAATCTGGGGCGGTCAAACACAAGTTTCTGATCAGTGGGTCGAACACTGGGATGGCGGCGAACTCGTCCGCACGAATTCCGCCTGGTCGGTCTATGGCAATGGGCGAGCGATGACGATGGGTGATGCCCCTAGAGGTATCGCCTTCCTCACGAATCGGTCTGCTCCGGTGTCGGAGCGTTACAGCGTGGGCGACGTACGCGACGTGACACATCTCAAGAGGGCTTGTGTCAGGGTAGAGATCAACGAAGGTGATGCTCGCAGGGCCACGTTGATCATCGACAAGAAGACCGGCGCGATCCTCCACTCGGAGATCTACACCGACTCTGGGAGGATTTTCCGCACGATCTCCCTCGACAAGTTCAAGCCGTACCGTGTGTATGCGCAACCGACGACCGAAGCTGCAGTTCCCTTTGAGGTCGTCATGCATGCCGACAGTTACGGTCTTCCTGAAGAGATCGCCGGCTACTCACTGGTCGATGTGTTCCCCGGTCCGGGATCCTCTGAACAAGGTTTCTACTCCGATGGCCTCTTCACGTTTTCGCTCTTCACGATGTCCCGAAAGACGCAGGTCACGGGTCTTGACGATCCGATGGCCTTCGTCACCGACGATGGGGTCTACGACATGGTTCCCACCGCTCAGGATGTCCGCATCCATTGGTCGGACACCGAAAGTAACTTCGTCCTCGTCGGTGATCTCCCACCGGATCACGCGCAGGCAGTCCTTTCCGAACTCCCGCCTCCGGACAACGGCACCATGTTCCAGCGCTGGTGGCAAAGGCTGTTTGGCTGACCCAGACCACAGATGACAGACATCAGATTACAGACGGCGGTCGATCCGATGTCTGAAGCGAAGCGATCTGGTATCTGAGAGTGAAGCGATCTGCTTCAGTCCCTGCCAATTTCTCTTCTTGCAACGACCATGGTGTGGACTTCGTCGGGCCCGTCGGCGAGGCGGAGGGTTCGCATATTCGCCCACATCGATGCCAGCTTCGTGTCGTCGCTCACGCCCATACCGCCGTGGACCTGGATCGCCTTGTCGATCACCCACAACGCTGTGTTGGGTGCGACAACCTTTATCGCTGAAACGTCGCGAGTGGCGGAGCGGTTGCCGTGTGTGTCGATCAGCCATGCGGTGTGCATCACGAGGAGTCGAGCCTGGTCGATGCGCCACCTCGACTCAGCGATCCATTTCTGAACGACCCCCTGGTCAGCGATGCGTTTGCCGAAGGCTTCGCGAGACTTGGCTCGTGCGATCATCATCTCAAGTGCCCGTTCTGCCTGACCGATGGCCCGCATGCAATGGTGGATCCTGCCTGGTCCCAGTCGGGCCTGGGCGATCATGTAGCCTTCTCCCGGGCCGGAGATCAGGTTCGTTGCTGGAACTCGGACGTCGTTGTATCTGACCTCAGCGTGGCCGCCTCTGTGGTAGTAGCCGAACACAGGGAGATCTCGAACAACCTCGACACCGTCCGCGTTCATAGGCACGAGGATCATCGAGTAGCGTGCCTTTGGCGGAGCGTCCCTCTCAGTGACCCCCATCACGATCGCGATCTCGGAGTCCTGTGACATGGCCCCTGAGGACCACCACTTTGTCCCGGACACGATGTAGTCGTTGCCGTCCGGCGTTATCGAGAGTTCAAGGTTGCGAGGATCCGATGATGCCACGTCCGGTTCGGTCATACCGAAGTTGGATCGAATCTCCCCTTCGAGGAGCGGGACGAGCCAGCGTTCCTTCTGCTCTGACGTACCGAAGAGGTGGAGAACTTCCATGTTGCCTGTGTCGGGTGCGGCGCAGTTGGTCGCTTCCGGTGCAAGTTCGATCGCCCGTCCCATCGTCTCGGCGAGCGGAGCGTATTCGGTGTTCGTGAGACCCGCCCCGTACTCGTCGTCAGGGAGGAACAGGTTCCATAGACCCCTGTCACGTGCGATCCGTTTGAGCTCTGCCATCTCCGGCGGTGCTTCGGTCGGTTCACCCGGCAGCGGATCTCTCGCCTCGATCGCCAACTCAGCCGGGTAGATGCGATCATCCATGAAGTCCGACAGCTTTTCCTGATACTTGAGTGAACGCGGGGAGTGTGAGAAGTCCATGAACAGACAGTAGTCAGACAACAGACAACAGAATCCAGACAGAACACACCAGCGGCTGTCTGCTGTCTGCTGTCTGGATTCTGCTGTCTGCCCTCTTCTATCTGTCTTCCTTGGCCTCGTCGTAGTAGTCGAGGCGGTCGAGGGGCTGGACGAGGGATGTGAGCACGTTCATGATATGAGCCGTTGTGCGTTTGAGGAAGCGGTAGTAGAGAGCACGAGGCACCGCGTCTTGCGTGCTGCCGTCAGCTTTGCACATCGCTTTGACGTGGTCGTCGTATTCGTCGAGGAACCCGTCTGCCTTGCCGATGAGCGCCTGTGCGCGGTCCTTGTCGACGGCCTCGAAGACACCAGCGGCTTCGAGGATCAAGTTCGCAACAGCGTTGCGGTATCCAAGTAATTCGTCTCTGTCCGGTGCAGAGTCGAAGTCAGCCCCGTACCGGACCAGGTCGTACAGATTCTTGGCGTAGTCCCCGACCCTTTCGGCATCCTTGACTATCGAGGCGTACTGCAGCACCACGGCCAAGTCTCCGCTGTTGACGGCCGCGTGAATCATGAGGTTGCGTCGAATGCTGGCTTGTGCCTCGTTGATTCCCTTGTCCGTTGATCGGACCTCTCGCTTCGTTTCCTTGGACTTTCCCCCACCGAAGAGCGCGTCCGATGCGGTCACGAAGACATCGTGGCCGTCAAGCAGCATCTGAACAAGAGTCGCGTGAATCTCATCGATTGGTGTCTGCGATCCGCGTTTAAAAAATTCAAGAACCACGGGGTTCCTCCTCTAATCGAGTACAACGATACCGATGACCGGGATCACGATGAAGGCAATCACGACGTAGCCCACGGCGAGCCATTTCCTATGAACCGCGATGTTCGCAAGCTTCTCGGCCAGAATCACCGGTATGTATCGGATTCTTGGAATCGGGTAGATGAGGAGTATTCCGAACACATTGAACAGGAGATGAACGAGTGCGATGATCATCCCGTTGACGACGCCCGTGGCGAGAGCTGCCAGGAGGGCCGTGACGGTTGTCCCGATGTTCGCTCCCAGCGTGATCGGATACGCGTTTCGGAGCAGCAGGATGCCTGAGGCAACGAGCGGTACGAGGATCGAGGTCGTGATCGATGACGACTGGACGGCAACCGTGACGACTACCCCGACCATCATGCCAACGAGGCCGCTCTTCGCGAGGGCAGCGTTGATAGATGATTCGATGCGAGCTGCGATGAGCACCTTCATGTTCTTCGTGATCAACATCAGCGCGACGAAGATGATCACGATCGCAACGAGTATCGATACCGCCGCAAGCGCGGTCTTGTTCGACATCAGAAGTTCGAGAAGGTTCTCGATCAATCGGGAGCCCCACTTCACGGCGCCCTTGATCGGCGAATCGAAGGTAGCGTCGGCACCGGACGGGAGCAGTTCGGCCATCCACGTCGCCGTGCGCAGGAGAAAATCTGTTGCGATCTCGAGCGGAAGAAGAATCGCTACGGCGATGAGGTTGAAGAAGTCGTGCATCGTTGCACTTGCGAACGCCAGCTTGAACTCTTCGGACTTTCTGCCATGTGCAAGTGACACGATGGTGTTCGTCACCGTTGTGCCGATGTTGGCACCCATGATCATGGGCACAGCGGTTTCCAGTGGTAACTGGCCTGCCGCTACGAGTCCAACGATCGTAGCCGTCGTGACCGATGACGACTGAACAAGGACCGTTGCGAGGATGCCGACGAACAGCGCGGCAAACGGGTTCGTGATCCCATCGAACAGACCCCCAGCTGTGTCGGAGCCGAGCCCCTTGATCCCGCCCTCGAGGAGTTTGACTCCCACGAGGAACAGATACAACAGTGCAACGACGGTGGCAGCACGGGCAGCTGGCGGGATTCTGGGGGTGGTGGACCGGACGATTGGGGACGGAGTTCCAGGGACTTCGGCGTGATCCATTGGGTGTCGCGATCCTGTGTCTCGGCGGCGACTGTCGTCGGGATGATACCCGCGATCGAGGGTGTGAGAGTGCTGCCCAGTGCGTCAGATCTTGATCAAGGACTGGTTGTACAACCCGTATTCACGAGGCGTCAAGAGTGAATCTGTTGCGATCACATCCTGGATGATTCCGTCGGCGTCGAGAACGTAGGTAACACGGTTGGCGCTGCCTGTTGCCTCGTTGAATGCGCCGTACCTCTGTGTCACCTCACCGTGTGGCCAATAGTCGGCGAGAACAGGGAACGAGAAGCCATTCTCTGAGGCCCACTTGGCGTTCGTTGGGAGCGCGTGGGTTGTGATGACGACAACCTTTGCATCGAGATCGTTCAGATCGTCGAGACCATCCCTCAGCTGGCAGCCTTCGTTGTCGCAATGACCGGTGAACGGGAAGGGTATGAACACGACGAGGCTTCTGGAACCTCTCAGGGAGTCCGAGGAAACCTGTTCTCTGTTCTGGTCGAGCAACGCGAATTCAGGTGCTTGTGTACCAACAGCAAGTGTCATTCGGGAACTCCGTTCAAGTAGTGGCGAGGAGCAAGTGTATGACATGACGGACGGATGCCAGAACATTCCGAATCGCAGTGCTGACGGATCCTGTCTGTGATCTGTCATCTGGTGTCTGCCGTCTGAACCTATTCCTCGAAAGCTGAGTCATCGAGCACAACTCTGGCGACCCAGCCGATAGGGTCGGTGAGTTCTGACAGGGTTGGCATGTTCGTCGGTTCGTCCCATACGCGATTCAGCGTGTCCTCACCCCATCGCTCGATGACGTCGTCGCAGAACGTTCGTGCTTCGACGGCGCGGTGCCGCTCGAGGTCGAGTCCAGCGAATTGCTGGAGGAACTGTTCGGCCTGGTTCGGCTCTGTTCGACGTCGGCTATACGCGGCTTCGATCCTGTCGATAGCCGGTACGAGTTCTCTTCCAGCATCTGCCACAACCTTATCGGAGTACCCCTCGATGAAGGCGGTGAACGCTTGAAGATCGGCGAGACGTTCAGGGTCTGAGGTTCCCTTGATCAACCCTGCGGTGCCGGCGTCATCGTCGCTGAACATCCTCTGGATTTCGCTCGGGTCCCCCATAGCCCCGCTGAGTTTGCCAAGAAGGTCGGAAGCATCGATTTCAACACCCGCATAGAAGGCTTCGACGAGATTCACGAACCGACCCCGGATCCATTCGACCGCCATGATGCGATGAAACGCCACCTCGTGGAGAGCCGCCCACAATCGTACCTGTCGGTGGTCCACGCCGTGGTCGATAGCGAAGTCGTCGATGTTGGGAACGATCACGTATGGCCGGTCGTGATCCATAGCAGGGATACCCGTGTCGAACTGCCCGAGCGCACGGTGTGCCATGAACCCGACCATCGTCCCAGCCTGGATGCCGAGCAGGGCGGGTCCAAGGGGTGCCAGCATGGCGTCCATTCCTCCCGCTGCTCCCACACCGGGGATAGCGCTTCCGTCGGTGAGACTCGAGAACTTGTCTGCGAGTGGTTCGACGAGGATCCTGAACGACTGCTGGTTCTCTGCCGCCCATGTAGCGCGATCGGTCGGGTTGAGCTCACCCGGCGCAGGTGAAGGGAGTCTGGTTGCAGATGAGATTCTGACCTCGGCGACATGGGCGAGTTCGCGGTACTCCTCCGCTACCGATGGGTCGACCGGCTCGGGTTGTCCAGCGAGACTCTTCGTCACTTCGCGGGCCAGTTTCCAGTTCACTGGTCCGGATGATTGGAGCATCTTGAACAGCTGTTCGAAGATTCCTTCGTCATCCATTCCGAACATCTCAGCCACCGAGCGCCTCGGGTCGTTGACCCATGACGACATCGAAGGTCATCGACACACCGTCTCGCAGGGCTTCGAATTCGACCTCGTCTCCGACTCGGTGGAGACGGACTGCAAGGATGAGATCAGTCTGACCTGAGATACCCTTGTCTCCGATTCTGATCACCACGTCACCTGGCAGAAGCCCGGCATCACCGGCGGCAGAGTCAGGCCCTTCGATCGTCTGGATGTCGCTTCCTGATGGTGTGATAGCTCCGTCAGGTGCTTCCTCCAGAAAGGTCCCGATGGTCACACCGAGGAAGGGATGATCAACGTCACCCGACTCGATGATCTCAGCGGTGATCCTGTCGACGAGCTCGATAGGAATGGCGTATCCGATGCCTTCCGGTCCAGCTTGGGAGACGCCGATCGCCGAGGTGATGCCGATCAGTTTCCCTTCGGCATCAACCAGGGCGCCACCAGATGATCCGCTGTTGATAGCTGCATCGGTCTGGAGCATTCCGAACAGGCGAGAGTCGTCGCCGAATTCAACGGTGCGATCGAACGCCGAAACGATGCCCACAGATACTGAGGACCCGCCATCCTGACCGAGCGGGTTGCCAACGGCAACGGCAGGGTCTCCGATGATCAGGTCGTCGGTCGAACCGAACTCAACCGGAACGAGGTCATCGGCCGAGATCTTGAGTACGGCGAGGTCGGTCAGAGGATCGGTGCCGATCAGTTCGGCTTCGTAGGTTCGGCCGTCCTCGAATATGACGCTGTAGTTCGTCGATCCGTCAACAACGTGGTTGTTCGTGATGATGAATCCATCGTTGCTCATAACAACCCCGGAGCCAGATCCTGTTCCGATGAGTGAGCCGGCATCGCCGTCTGCCTGGTCGAACACGTTGACGGTGACGACGGATGGAACGACCTTGAGAGCAACAGCCGACGGATTCACGGAACTGCCGACGCCGTTAATGATCTGATTCGTAACCTGTGGCGGAGTGGTGACAGCCGAGGATGCCGTGTTCGCGACCGTCGTCGATGTCGTCGACTCGGCATCTGAGAACGATCCGGTCGCTGCAAGGACACCAACCGTGAGGGCTGCACCCAGGATGCCAGCTGCGAAAGCACCGAGGAACATAAGACCCTTGTGGTCCTTCGAGCCGGCTTCGGGCCGCTGTGTCTCAACGGGAGGAGGAGGTGGTGGGGTGCTTAATGATTCTGGTTCGCCGTAGTAGGTGTCGTAGTCGAACGCCACGGTTGGAATCGGCTCGAGCGACCCGATCGGCGTGTTCGGATCAACGATCTCGATCTCCCCCGTCGTAGCACCACCAACGTTCGTCTCACTGACAGCCTCTGCTGCTTCTTCGCTGTCAGCTGTGAGCCGTGAACTGCGAACTGCTTCGCTGTCAGCTGTGAACTGTGAACTGTGAACTGCTTCAGCTTCTTCGCTGTCACCTGTGAACTGTGAACTGAGAACTTCTTCAGCTTCTGCTTCTTCACTGACGGCTGACGGCTGATGGCTGACGGCTTCTTCCGCTGCTTCTTCACTGTCAGCTGTCGGCTGATGGCTGACGGCTTCTTCCGTGCTTGCAG
>JAMBLJ010000191.1 GCA_023336815.1 Actinomycetes bacterium | reverse complement strand
CTCGGCGATCGGAGACCCCCTGATGCGACCGATCCTTTCTGTCGCGGCGATGCAGAAAGTCGATGCGTCAGCAACGGCGCCCGTGAACGCCCTGATGGATGCTGCGGGATTCGCTGTGGCGGTGTCCGCGGCCCGGATGGGAATGGGTTACGGGTCGGTTGTTCGCATTCTTGTTGGATCAGGCAACAATGGCGGCGACGGGTATGTCGCCGCTCGCTATCTGAAACGCCGCGGCGCGGCAGTTGTCGTGCACCAGCTGGCGAGCCCAGATTCCGATACAGCACCAGACCACGCGCGTATCCAGGCACTCGACGCGGGTGTGCAGATGGTCGAGCTCGGAGTCCCATGTCCGTCGGATCTCATCATCGATGCAGTCTTTGGAACAGGGTTCCATGGCGATCTTCCCGAGGCCATCATCCCGTGGACCCGGACAGGCCAACGTGTACTTGCAGTCGATATCCCTTCAGGCGTCGATGGAGATACTGGTCTTGCAGCGGGCGAAGCCTTCACAGCTGAGCGCACGGCAACGTTTCATGCACTCAAGACCGGACACGTTCTCAACGAAGGCCCTGACCGCTGTGGGCGAATCGACCTCCATGACATCGGTCTCGTCGGTGGCTCACCCGAGATGTTCGCCTTCGAATCCTCCGACGTGCAGGTCCCTGCTCGCCTGCGCACAGGCCACAAATGGTCGGCGGGCGCTGTTGCGACGATCGGGGGAGTACCAGGGATCACCGGAGCCGCCGTGCTGGCGGCGAGAGCCGCCCTCGTGGCTGGCGCTGGTGTCTCTTCCATCCTGACAACAGAGGCGACTGCCCGTTTCTACGAAACGTTCGCTCCTGACATCGTGGCGATCCAGGCGAGCGAGTCGATGACATGGAGGGATCACTCGTCGGAGGTTCTGTCCCTTCTCGGAAGATATGACGCCCTGATAATCGGTCCGGGCCTCGAGCCTGTGTCGACCGTGTTCGTCGAGCGGCTCGTGGAGCAGTTCCAGGGCACCGTCATCGTCGATGCAGGTGCCCTGAATGCACTCGCCAGGCTGAACTGTCTCATCAACAGGAAGGAACCGACGATCCTTACGCCCCATGCAGGGGAATTCAAACGACTCACAGGGGATGAGCCCAGCGCCGAAGCCGCTGGATGGCTTGCCGAAACGACGGGCGCTGTTGTCGTCTTGAAAGGGAATCCGACGGTTGTGGTCGCTGATGCGACGGTGATCGTGAACACTGGAGGCCCCGAGCTGGCAACGATCGGTACGGGGGATGTTCTCTCCGGCATGATCGCTGGGTTGGTGGCACGCGGAGTGCCTGCCTTCGAGGCAGCTTGCAGTGCCGTCTACCTTCACGGTGATGCTGGATCTCGTCTTGCTGCCAGGCGTACGGTGACGGCTCCAGTGCTCGTCGACGAGGTCGCACACGTGATGGCAGACCGTAGGGATCCAAAGTGAAAAGTCAGGGCACGTGTCGATGAGACCGTCCTGGTTAGAGATCGACCTCGACGCTATCGAACACAATGTGCGCGCCATTGCACGACATATCGCCCCAGCGGAGCTCTGTGCAGTCGTGAAGGCGGACGGCTACGGTCACGGCGACGTACCGGTTGCCCTCGCGGCGATCGAGGGTGGGGCTTCCTGGCTTGCTGTGGCTCTCGTCGAGGAAGGTGTCCGACTGAGGGAGGCCGATGTCGATACACCGATCCTTGTCCTTTCGGAGCCACCCCTCGCAGACGTTCCCACGATCGTGGCCTACGGCCTTACACCGACCGCATATCGCAGCGAGTTCGTCAAGGCGCTTGCGGTGGCGGCGTCCGAGGCTACAACGCTGCCGTACCCTGTCCACCTCAAGGTCGACACAGGTATGCATCGTGTCGGGACTCCACATGCTGAGGCCTTTGAGGTCGCTCGAGCGATCGAAGCGGACAAACGGCTTCAGCTTCAGGGCGTGTTCACACACTTCGCGGTGGCGGATGAGGATGCTTCCTATACGAAACAACAGCACGCGGTATTCACCAGATTTGTCGCATCTCTTGGAGATGTCGAGATACGTCCACGCATCCTCCACGCTGCGAACACGGCAGCCAGTTTCGATCTCCCTGATACCCGCCATCACATGTGCCGTGTCGGGATCGGAATCTACGGACTTCGTCCCTCCCCTGACCTTGGTCTCGATGTCGATCTGCGACCGGCGATGACGGTGGTGAGTCACGTTGAATACCTTCGACAGTTGCCGGAGGGTGCACGCCCGTCATACGGGAGGATCCGGGAGATCGCTGGATCGCGCAATATGGCGACCATTCCCATCGGGTACGCAGACGGTGTTAGTCGGCGGCTATCCGTGCCAGGGGAGGTACTGATCGACGGAAGGCGATATCCGTTCGCGGGTCAGATCACGATGGACATGATCATCGTGGATCTTGGTGACGACGAGGTCTCCCGGGGTGCGCGGGTTGTCCTCCTCGGAAGACAAGGTACAGAGGAGATCTCGGCCCAGGATTGGGCAGACCTGCTCGGAACCATCACCTATGAAGTCGTATGCCGGTTCGGACCCCGCCTTCAGCGGAGATACGTCCGGAATGGATCGGTTGATGTCTGACACGATCACTGACGTTCCTGGCGTTTTCGTTGGTCATCACACCAATAGTCTGGCGAGAACGGGTGTCACCGTCTTGACGTTCCCCGAACCGAACCTCGGAGCCGCAGACGTGCGAGG
>JAMBLJ010000190.1 GCA_023336815.1 Actinomycetes bacterium | reverse complement strand
GTCTTTGGCACGCTCACATACGATACGCCTGATCAGTGGGTCACGATCGATTTCTACGAGAGCCCAGCGCCCGATGCGAGCGGTTATGGCGAGGCCGCCCACTATCTGGATAGTTTCGATTTGTACGTTGGAACAAGCGGCACCGAGGCGTTCGTAGCCCCGGTGGCAACCCCGACCGCAGGGATGTTCCTTTGCGCCCTCACGCGGAACCATTCAGAATTCAGCAATAGCCTGGAGTTCATCAACACGCCGTTGGGTCAGGACGTGGAGGTCGCCGTTGGTGAGGACGGAACTGGGGATCCGCAGACGACCTTGACCTTCGACTCTGTCACGACGCCGGGAGCCACGACGATTGAGGAGGCGCAAAGCTGCGCCGGTCCACCGATGGGCTTCACTTTCGGCGGCACAGAATGTTGGGAGCTGGAAACCACCGCCGTGTACACCGGTTCGATCACTGTATGTTTCAGTTACGACGAATCTGAAATCGTCGGACCGGAGTTGGCGTTGGTGCTACTGCACTACGACACCGGGCTCAATGCGTGGGTCGACATAACCTCGAGCCTCGACGCTGTCGGCAACATTATCTGCGGAGAAATCACCACCTTGTCTCCGTTCAGAGTCGCGACTTCCGATACGCCCACCGGCGTGATCGACCACCCGGCAACACCTTCGCGCCTGGCATTGCACCAGAACGTCCCCAATCCGTTCAATCCCGCAACCACGATCAGTTTCGATGTCCCAGCTGGCGGAGCAGACGTGACACTCGTGGTCTACGATGTGCGGGGACATTTGATCAGCACCTTGCTCCGGGAACATCGCGAAGCAGGACTTTGGAGCGTGCAGTGGGACGGGACCGATGACTTCGGACAATACGTGGCATCAGGCACCTATTTCTATCAGCTGCAGGCCGGCGGGATCGCCGAGACCGGGAGAATGGTCCTGCTCAAGTGACGCGAAATTTCGGAAGTGTCCATAATTCTCAGCATGGATCTGTCTAACTCATGCTGACACGGAATAGGCTAGGTTGAGGAAAAGGCAATGAGATGACAGCTTGGGCATCGCCACGCAGGCACCACTGCTTGCCCACCGATTCGTACTGTGCTGAGTTCATCGAGATTGATTTGCTCGAGCTTCTTGCGGGAGAAGAACCTCGTCGTGCCGCTTGTTGACCAGAATAGAGATCCTCCGAATCCTCGCACGTAGACAAAACCCTTCTCGAACGCGGTGTTGCAGGAGGGGCAGTTCATCTCGTTCATCTCCTCGTGTCTCATGAAACATCACGAGTCAGCGTCGAGCCTGTTCCGATAGGTGCGATGCTTGCGCAGGGCTCGGTTCACCTCAACAGCACCATCCGTTTCGTCTCCACAATGTCACCTGCGCGCAGTTGATACAGGTAGACGCCGGAAGCGACCTGAGCGCCCGCGCCGTCCGTACCGTTCCAGTGGACCTGATGCTCGCCAGCGGTAGCGAAACCATCGAACAGCGTGGACACATGCCGACCTGTCACATCGTAGACTTCGAGGCGCGCTGCGAGATGCGATGGAAGTTCGAAGGAGATCGTTGTCAAAGGATTGAAGGGGTTGGGAACCGCAGTGAAGAGCCACGGCCTACTCCGAAGGACCTCGTCAGCCGCCGTGACGCTCTCGCACGCATTCGGGGGGTCGTCGCCCAGACTCCGATCCTTGGTGAGCCACGAATAGCCCATGGCTGAGAGAACGGGGCAGTACTCGTTCGGGTTCCCCTCGTACTCCACTCCGAAGACTGCCTTTCCCGACTGTACGAAAGGAAGGAGTTGATCGGATGTGGAGTACTGGTAGCACTCTTCGCCAAGGGCCCAGTCGAAGCTCGCGTGGAGATCCGGGATCTGATCCAGGTCGTTGCGCAGGCCGACCGAAAGATCTCGCGCGTGAGCTTCTGTTGCCAGCCATTGATTGAAGTTGAGTTGATCCGTTCCGTTGAGTGGAAAGCCCGTGTTGTTGATCCATCCGTTCACATCAGCGGGGACGATCCCGTCGAAGCCTTTGGCCAAGGCGAGATCCATCCGCGATTCCAGGATGGGTCCCAGCGTGCCCAGGGCACGGATGTCGACCCAACTCTCCCCAGGCCAGCCGGAAAAGGGCTCGCCGATGATCTCGGGAGGATAGTCTCCCGCGTCAGGTCTCCACTCGCGGTAGAGACCGGCGCTGAACGACGCAATCACGATACGCCCATCCGCGTGGAGATCGTCGATGATCGAGGTGGGCGTATCGAAGAGATCTACCACGTACATTTGCACTTCGTGGGACGTGTTCACCACACCCTCGAGTTGCCACTGCCAGGTCGTGCCCGGGGCGGGTTGCCAAACGGTGCCGTGGGTGATGCTCGGAGATGCTCCGAGCAGTGTGCCAAGCAGGAGGGCAATGATAATGATGCGGATGACTACCCCTTGCTGTCGGAGTGCATGGGAACCACGTTCATTAGAGGTCAGCTGAACCCGCAATGTCAATTGAAAGCGATATCGAGGGTGGACACCCGGATGG
>JAMBLJ010000189.1 GCA_023336815.1 Actinomycetes bacterium | reverse complement strand
GAGGCGATTGGGTCGGCGGTGTCGGATCAGGCGGTGTCGGTTGAGGCGATTGGGTCGGCGGTGTCGGATCAGGCGGTGTCGGTCGAGGAGGTCAAGAGGCTGCAGCTTGCCTTCAATGAGAAGGTGTTAGATCGTGTTCGAGCGGTGGAGCATGCAGTCGGTCAACTGGCGCTGGTTGATGAGAAGGTGCTGGATCGAGTGCGAGCGCTGGAATCCAAACGATCAGACCCGAGCGTGCTTCGCGGGCAGCTTAGGCGACTCCAACATGCGTCTCTGATGATAGCTGATGCTCGGCAGGTTATGGAAGGTCTGGATGAGGCGATGTCCGAGGCATCGCAAGCCGACAGATGTGAAGAACCCCTGGCTGCTGCATACGCACCCGATCCGATTGATCCTGTTGCTCCGGTTCTTTCCGTCATTGTCTCATGTTTCAATGAGGAATCATTCGTGAGCGAGGCGCTTGACTCAATTCTCCAACAGTCCTTTGAGCAATGGGAGTGCATCGTTGTAGATGACGCGTCCACAGACCGGTCTGTAGATCGAATCGTTGAAACAACTGCAGGTGACCATCGGTTCAGGCTGATCGAATCGGCCCAAAACAGGGGAGTGTCTGCAGCACGCAACGCAGGAATGGCGGAGGCTCGCGGTAGATATGTGATCTTCCATGATGCCGATGACCTGATGATGCCAGGAAGCTTGGGGGACCGAGTCGAGGTGATGGAGGCGATATCCGATCCAGATGTCGCTGGGGTGTTCTGTGGCGTGAGAATCGTCGACGAGGGACTCGGCCTTGAAGAATTGTCAGATGCTCCTGAGTGGAATTCGGCTCGACCGTTCGTCGATTTCGTTTCATCCAATGGCGAATGTCCGTTTGGGCCCACACCGGTCCTCTTGCGCACGAGTATCGCACGAGCCTTGGGCGGCTTCCCCGAGGATGATCAGATTGCCGAGGATTGGGAATTCTGGCTCCGAATCATGCGGCGAGGTTTCTACTTCGTCCCCTCGCGGCTCAAGTCCGTGGCGTACCGGCAAAAGGCAACAGCGCGTTCGCAATCGAATGCTGCGGCGCATGTCGACGCGTCATATGAACTCATCGATTCCGCGTATAGCGAATATGGGCTCGACGGCGCGAAACCGGTCCTCGCGACCTATCCCTTCCCCGATCCCCTACCACGTTACCAAAAGCTGGTAACTCGATCCCGTCGAACTATTCAGTATGCCGCGATGGCATTGATGAGGGCCGACCTTGACGCGTATGAGCCGATTGTTCGTCATCTGGAACATGGGTCGTGGCCGGTCATCCGCCGTCATATCGATATCGAACGCGTTGTCTCTGATGGGGTTCGTCGGGCGACGGGTCTCGATCCGCTTGATCTCCCACATCTGGAGCAGGACCTTGCACCGTTGCGAGCATTCGTAGTCGAATCGGTACGCAGGGCGACCGAATGCTGATCCGGTCTGACCACCTCTTCAGCCGTTTCTTAGATTGGAGACGAACGAGCATCCGGATGTCGGCAAGTGGCTTGGTGGAAGTCCCGGCTTCTGCAGGATTGTCTACCCCGCCTCAGGACCGATGTTGGGGCTGAGCCACGACCTGCTGAGTCCTCCACCCATCTTCATCGGAGGTACCGGTAGGTCAGGGACGACGATTCTTGGGAACCTGATCGGTACCCATCCGGCCTACGCCGTGATACCTGTGGAAATGCGGTTCCACACCGAACCCCATGGGCTGATGGATGTCCTGACAGGACGGCTGACCTGCGACGAATTCGAGAAGGAAATGCTTGAGACCTTCTATCCGTGGGTATCTCCGATGGGTACCTCAGGATTGCGCAACATCATCGGTATGGATGCTTTCGCCAGCGCTGTTCGAGCATTTGTCGAGCAATTCAGGGCTGATCGGATTCTTGCAGCTCGCAATCTCTTCGTTGCGCTGACCCGACCCACAACTATCAGCGAAGGCAAGCAAGGGTGGGTCGAAATGTCGCCACGAAACATTGCCGTCGCCGCGATGCTATGGGAGATCTTCCCGGAGATGAAGATGATCCACTCAGTGCGGGACGGCCGCGATGTCGCGGTGAGCGTGGCGAGAGCACCTTTTGGTCCTCGCACTCCCGTCGACGGCCTGATCTGGTGGAACCTGTGGCTACGCCGCGCTGGCCAGGTGACGAGGCTGCTGCCAAGCGACTCCATCTATCTCATCGAGTTCGAGAGACTGGTCCTGATCGATCGAGTAGGAACGCTGGCCGGGATGTGCGATTATCTAGACGTGGGCGTTGAGGACCTCGAGGAGTTCTTCGAATCCCAAGTGACGCCCGCGCGAGCCCACATTGGAAGGTGGAAGGTGGACCTGGGACCACCGGAGGCGGAAGAACTCAACAAGGAGTATCTCGAGATGTACGACGATCTCATCTATGACGGGATCCCATCACGACCGATCACACCGTATTGGCGCGACCTCTACACGTGAGATGGCGATATACGGCTGACTATCCTATTCGAGATGATAAACGGAAGGGTTGATTTGTTGAATTGGGGGGGGGCCAAGACATAGGCATGAGTGCCGCCAAGAGACCATCCGCAGCGACCGGGAGTAGCTCTGGCATCCCTCGGGCACCGGACGATCAGTTACCGTCGGGTAACCGATAGCTACGCGCTTGAGGACCTAGAGAGCCGAACAAGAACGTATGTGAGTCCGTAAGCAACGTACTCCACATCAAGTTCGGTCGATGCTAGGAATTCTTGGAATGCCTTGTATTCGTGGTCTTGCCAGCCTCTGTAGCCGATGAGTTCGTCGAACAAGATCCAGGTGCCGGGCTTGAGGAGGTGGCCGACGTTCTCAAAGATCGTCATCGTCGACGAGTAGATATCGCGATCGACGCGAAGCAGTGAGATCGGAACGTCACTGTGTTCTGCTGCCCAAACAGGCAGGGTGTCTTCGAACCAGCCCTTGTAGAGCCGTACGTTGTCCGGTACATCCGACAACACTCCGGATATGTCCCCGAAGCTTCCCTTGAGATCATATGACCAGTCATTAGGTAGCCCTTCGAACGAATCGAAACCGTGGATCTTCTTGTCCGGGTAGATCCGGGCTAGATGTCGTGTACTACCGCCTTTGTACACGCCGAGGTCAAGGATCTGTCCGTGAAGTTCATCGATCGCCTCGGCCTTCGACCTAACGATGTCGAACTGGTTCAGAATGAAAATTGCGTCGCGCATTTCTGAATCGATGAAGTCGTAGGTTTCCTTCGCCGTCCGGCTGTTCCGTTCGTTCAACATTGATACCCATCGAAGGTTCATCGAGTACAGGTGTTGGAGTGGACCCTTCGCAGAGCCTGAGGACAATTGTTTCACAGCGTCGATGACATCCAACTTGACTCGCTCCGGTCCGTTTGCCTCTGTCTGCTGGGCCTCGAGTGCGATTCTCTTTAGCAGCTCCACCTCTGCCGAGGATTCCAATCTTCTCGATTCCCAAAGTTCACATCTGACTTCCTCGGCAAAAACTCGAGCTACCCTGCGGACATTCGTGGCGACGTACCGTTTGATTCTGGACATGCACTGCCTCCTCGATGTGCCGGGCCGGTCGACTTGTCGTGGACTCTAGCCGTCCGCGACGTGAGTGCATTGAGAGCATTGGAACGCGCAGGGCTTCGTGTCGCTTTAGATAACATGAAGCGCATTTTCGCCGCCAAGGGCCCGGTTTCGTCCTCCGACGTTTTGTAAGCGGTCGATGCGCGGCGGCTCTCTCTGAACCAGGATTGCGGTGGCCTGCTGGATGGGCAGCATCGGGTCGGCCGTGAGCACCACAACGCGGGTACGATTCGCGCTCACTATCCGAGGACTCGATTGAGCGATTACAACGAAGAACTGATTCCGGTGCCTCCAGAACCGCCGAATCGAGCACGTCGTCGCTGGTCCGTTCAAGCATACTTGGCCCTGGCATTCGGTGTTGTTGCTGCGGCACTGGTGATAGCAGTAGATATATTCCCGATCATCACCAATGACAGCCTCGCCTACATTGGGCATTCGAACTCACTCGTAACCACCGGATTCATCCAGATCGGATACCGGCAATTCGGATATCCGTTCTTCCTCGCTTCGGTCGATACGATGGCATCATTGGTGCATCTTGAACCGTTGCTTGCGACTGTTCTGCTTCAACGACTCGTGTACTTGTCAGCGGTGGCGTTCGCTGTGTGGCTGTGGAGGTGGCGAGCTATCCCGTTGGTGGTCCTCGCCATCGTTCCGAGCCTCCTGACCTACACGAACTTCATACTCACCGAAGGCATCGCTATCGGCTTGGTCGCCTGGTACGCTGTCCTGGTGGCCCTCGTGGTTCGGCTTGGCAGTTCCTCCAGCGACGGGGTCCCTGGGTACCCTCGCATCTCCCTGCGGGCTGCAGGGATTCTCGCCAGTCTTGTCTACGTCCTCCTCGCTCTGATTCGTTTTCAGTACGCCCTGCTCATCATCGGTGTACTCGGGGTGTGGTACGTCATGTACCGGGCGGGTGGGAAGGTGCGCACGGCTTCGATTGTGACATCGGTGAGCGTGGTCCTGCTGCTGTCGCTCTTCTTCGGGGCCGTGACGCTGGAGAACGGGCGTGAACTCGGTGCATTTTCGCCTTCGGCACGCGGTGAAAGAAGCCGCTTCTGGGCTACATGGCAGGTCGCCTTCACACTCAATCCCGAGAATCGGAGCAACGTAGTACTTGCTCAGTTCTACGGTGACGGAAGTCCGTACACCTTCATGGGATCGGTCGACTCGCTGCCTTCGTACGCCGATCAGCAGCATGCCTACGCAGAAGCAATGGAGGGGGTGATTGACGGCATGAATACAACCTGGGCCACTCAGCGGTTAGCGTCGGCGATCGGGGTGCTAGAGGGAGGACGGATCGACGATGTAAGGTCGATGGTTCAAGCTGCATCGCAAGCTCAATTCGATTCGATTGAGGAGTCGATGTTCAGGGCTCGCCCCATTCGCGAGGAGGGGATTGGATACTTCATAGATCGTTACAACGACGGGAAGCGGGTTCAGCCGCTGATTCTGTCTCCCCTGGCGCCTCTTCGCACCTTTCCCTATTTCGTATCGATTCTGCGGTGGATGCTTCTATCTGCGATCGGGGTGCTCTTAGTGGGACTGTTCGTTCGACTGAGTCGACTGCTCGCGTGGATCGGCATCTTGACACTGCTGTCCACAGTTGCCGTGTTCGGCTATCTGCTCATGGACAATGTCCGATTCATCCTCGTTCCGTTGCTCTTCGTCCTGTTTGCTGCGACGGGAGTCGGAGACATCCTGTGGCGGCAGTACCGATCTCGTCGCATCAGACCCGTGCGTTCGGCCGAATCGAGTGGCTAGAGGATCAAAGTCAGATGAATCGTAACTTCCTCGCAGCGAATGCTGCCATTCGGATGAGTAGCACTCCGTGGCTCCAGCGGTTGATGTTTGTACTTCCGTAGGTTCGGTCGCGATATCGCACGGGCATGTCGACGATCTTCAGATTCAACTTAGCGGCTCCAAAGAGAAGGTCGAAGTCGCCAAACGGGTCGAAGTCGCCGAAGTACGACCGGTTCGCAGCGATGAGGTCGTATGACTCCCGGGTCAGGACCTTTGTCCCGCACAAGGTGTCCTTCGTCGGTTGCTGGAGAAGCCAGCTGAATGCGATGCCGAAGAACTTGTTGCCGAGGTAGTTGAGGAACTGCATGGCCTCGCCCTCCATCGGATACACGAGGCGCACACCGTTGATGAACTCGCCTGTCCCATCGTTGATGGCTTCGTAGAAGCGAGGGAGTTCTTCAGGAGCGACGGTCATGTCTGCATCGAGAATCATCAGGATGTCACCGGAAGCGTGGGCGTACCCGAACCGCACTGCATCGCCCTTTCCCTTCCCCGGCTGACGCAACAGCATCATGTCGCCGGAGGGGGATTTGGCCAGGACGCGCTCGATAGTGTCGTAGGTGTCGTCTGTGGAGTTCCCCTCGACGAAGACCAGTTCAGTCCCTGAACCCATCTGAGGCGTGCGGCGCACAATGTCATCGATATTGCCAGCTTCGTTCCTTGCCGGCACAATCACCGAAACGGATTGGGGCAGTGGTCGTGTGGAGACGTCCGGTCGTGGGCGGGCCACAATGAAGTTCGTGACCGCTGCGTGATTGAACGGCCAGATCCTTACGGTGATCCGGTTCATCAGATCTGAGATGGGCCCGAGACGAACCGGCAGCAGAATCTCTCGCGAGCTGGTCACTCTCTCGAACCCTGAGAGATGCAGAAGATTGTCCATATCGGTTGGTGTGAGCCAATTCTGAGCCAGCACCGGATTGGCGAGGCCCAGTCGGCGCACAAGGCCCAGTGGTCCTTGCCAGAGCTTGCTGTAGAAGTTCAGGATCACGCGTGTGCTTGGATCACACAACACCTGGACTTGCTCCAGCACCGTCTGGACATCCCACAGATCGTTGACAAGATCAGACAGGATGATGACATCAAATGTCCCGTCAAGACCAAGGTCGTGCGCGTCGCGTTTCAGGATCTCGAGGTCTGGGTGACGTGTCGAGGCGATTGCCACCATTTCGGGGGAGAAGTCGATACCGACCCCGCGGCTGGGACGAAGGCTTGCCAGGAGATCACCTCTCCCACAACCGATTTCGAGGATGCGCAAGCCCGGGGGAATGAGTTGGCCATATCGTCTCTGCAGACGATCGGCGTAGTATCCAGCCTGATTGTGTGCGACGGGATGTGTTGCGACGTCGTCCCAGTGAGCGATTCGCCGTTGCTGGTACCGCGAGAATGCAGCATCAGTTGATCGATCGAGTGTGTAGGTCATCTCAGTTATCTCTTCCGGCTGGTGAGTCTGTTCGGGCGCACAGCGACGTGTCGTTCTGGGGCGCTTCGGTGAGTGCACGCAAGACTATCGGTCAAGACGGCTTGAGCGATAGCGGCTCAGTCAGTTGCCTCTCCCGCAACGTAGCTTTCGTATGTCTGGGAAATGCCGTGTCGCAGATCAGTCGATGCGGACCATCCGAGTCGTTCCAGTTGGCCAACGTCGAGAAGCTTGCGGGGTGTGCCATCGGGCATTGACGTGTCGAAGTCGAAGTCTCCTGACCAGCCGACCACCTCGGCGATCAGAGATGCGAGATCACGTATCGAGATGTCCTTGCCTGTCCCTACATTGAGATGCTGTTCCCCCGAGTAGTGTTTTGTGACGAACACAACCGCATCTGCAAGGTCATCGACGTGAAGGAACTCCCGCTTTGGTGCACCTGTGCCCCACAGGGTGACAGTCGGGTCATTGTTGACCATTGCCTCGTGCATCTTGCGCATCAGAGCGGGGAGGACGTGAGAACCGGCCAGGTCGTAGTTGTCACCCGGCCCATACAGGTTCGTTGGCATGAGTGCGATTGCGTCCATTCCGTACTGGCGTCGGTACATCTTCGCCAGTTCTAGTGCCGCGATCTTGGCTATTGCGTAACCCTCGTTCGTGGGCTCGAGAGGTCCTGTGAGGAGCGAGTCCTCATGCATGGGTTGTGGAGCATCGCGGGGGTAGATGCACGATGAACCGAGCATGACAACTTTCTGGACGCCGCTGACTCGTGAGGCTTCGATCGTGTTAGCGGCGATCATCAGGTTGTCGTAGAGGAACTCGCCTTGTGCCGAGCGGTTCGCTTCGATACCTCCAACCTTCGCTGCCGCGATGATCGCGACATCAGGCCTCGTCGTTCGAACGAACTCTGCCGTTGCTGCAGGGTCTCGCAGGTCGAGTTCATCAGATGCTGCGGTCACGATATCGGCGATGGGTTCGGTCTCCAGGCGCCGGATGATGGCGCTCCCTACCATGCCACGGTGCCCAGCGACCCAGATCCGCTTGTCTGTGAGGTCGTACGCCTCAAGGGTGTCAGAGGCCATCGGTTGCGAGGTCTCTTGAGATCTCAAGATCGAGTCCGACTTCTCGTAGGTCGTGGGCGAGCATCAACTCGACCAGTTCGTTGAAAGACGTTTCGGGTTTCCATCCAAGCTTGTTGTTCGCCTTGGCAGGGTTCGCCTGAAGGGACTCGACCTCTGTCGGGCGGTAGTAAGCGGGGTCGATCCGCACATACTGTTCCCAGTCCAAGCCGACGAGTCCGAAGGAGATCTCGCAGAACTCCTGGACCGTGTGGGCCTCTCCGGTGCCAATGACGTAGTCATCGGGCGTGTCAGCTTGAAGCATCATCCACATGGCCTGAACGTAGTCCGGCGCGTAGCCCCAGTCACGTACCGCGTCGATATTTCCAAGGTAGAGATGCTTCTGGCTATCGGCCAGGATGGCGGCTATCGCACGCGTGATCTTTCGAGTCACGAATGTCTCTCCGCGGCGTTCACTTTCATGATTGAAGAGGATTCCATTCACTGCGAAGAGATCGTACGCGTCGCGATAGTTGGCGACCATCCAGTGGGCATACACCTTCGCGGCGGCATATGGGGATCTCGGTCGAAATGGAGTGTTCTCGTTCTGTGGAGGTGGCGAGTCGCCGAACATTTCGGAGGTTCCCGCTTGATACAGCTTGACGTCGATGTCGGCATCGCGTATTGCTTCGAGGAGTCGAACGGTACCGAGACCGTCGACATCGCCTGTGTATTCAGGTTGATTGAACGAGACGGCGACGTGCGATTGGGCGCCGAGGTTGTAAATCTCGTCAGGTCGGACGGTACGGATGACACGGGCGATCTGTGATCCGTCGGTCAGGTCGCCATAGTGCAGGTGGAGTCGTGTGTCCGATTCGTGCGGATCTTCGTAGAGATGATCAATCCGTTGTGTGTTGAAGGTTGACGCCCTACGGATGATTCCATGAACCTCGTACCCCTTGGAAAGCAGGAGCTCGGCTAGGTACGACCCGTCCTGGCCGGTGATGCCCGTGATCAATGCCTTCTTCATGTGTCCTCTGCGTTTATCGGTCGCCTCGTGTCTCGCACGGGCCGTACTGGCTAGGACAGTCTATCGTTCATTTCCATGCTCGCTCTTCGTCAACCTGCGGCGCCTCGCGCCCATGCTCCTGATGTTGATGGCTCGTATGGGGTTGACGAAGAACGCCGACACAGGCAAGTGAGGCAAATCGATTTGCGATTCCCAGAGATACGAAGCGTGGTGGGCGGATGATCCGGCGGGTTGCTCGTCGCGCTGAGTGGGTGACCTTGCTCACGTTCATCGCCCTTGTCGGGACTCTTGTCGCCGGACTATGGTCGCTGAGATTGGTCCCTTTCTATCGACCTTTCCTAGGTCTTGACTTGCAGAATATCTATGCCTTTCACCACTGTCCGACGGTTCAGGATGCGGGTTTGTATGTCGTGTCTGGTCTCGAATGTGGAGACGTTACGGGTCGTCCCTTCCGATATCCACCATCTCTCTACTACTGGTTTTGGTGGGTGAGAGCCTTCCCCTTCAGCCAAGCAGCGACTCTGTGGATCAGCGTGTCTGGTTTAGCGATGGCTGTGGTAGGCGTGGCCTGGGCCTGGATGGATGATCGGATCCACAGGAGTTGGCGGGCTGCGGGTCTGGCGATCGTTTGGCTCTTACTGCTTGTGCAGTTTCCGTTCGTATTCGCCCTTGAACGTGGTCAGAGCGATATCATCCCCGTCGTACTCTGGACGGTGACCGTTATTCTTTTCGTGCGCTCGCGATATGTTCTCGCAGGTGGTGCCGCAGGCGTTGCGGTAGCAGCGAAAATATTCCCGGCTATTGCATTGGCAGTCGTTGTCGTGGGGGCGGTTCGGATGAACTGGCGCGTCGTGGTTCTGATCACTCTTGGCAGCATGGTGGGGGGCCTCTTGGTGAGTGTGCTTTGGCCCGGCGACACTATCCGCTTCCTGACGATCGTCCTGCCAGGACTCTCGAAGGTCATCAATCCGCTGACGTTGATATCTCATCCCCTCAGAGCTCTCGCGGCGCCGTATGCGTTGGTCACGGTACTGGGGATCGCCCTATTCGGTAGCTGGGCGATCGCGGCGTGGCGTCAGCTCAGCAGCCAGCCGTTGCTTGTCTTCGCTGGTGCGCTGGCCATTTCGACCTACTTCTCTGGCATCAGCTACGACTACAACCTCATCACAACCTACCCGCTGTTGCTTCTCGTGGCAGCCAGGGCGCTCGATGCAGAGAGTTCGCTGGCATGGAGTATTGCATCGGTCGCTTCAATCATCACGATTGTGGCGGGGCGTGGACTGTTCACTCCGTCTGTTCAACTTCTGTTGCAGGTAGTGACATTGGTTGCAATCGCATGGTTGACCGCTTTGGATGGCAGCAAGGGCGACCAGGCCCACGGAACTCTCGTTGGCAAGAAGGCCTCGATTCCGGATGACCAATCCGTATCGTGATGAGAAGGCTCGCGTCAGAACTCGGGGCGCCTAGTACCTGTATCGTATGCGGCATGTCGAATGCCGATCATCCCGCTGTGAGCGTTGTCATACCCACGTACCGCGCCGGGGATTCCCTGGAGGTTCTACTCAATCAGCTGGTTGACGTTTTCGCAGACGAGCAAACGACCGTCGAGTTTATCGTGATCGATGATCGGTCACCGGATGACACCTGGCTGCGTCTGCTCGCAATTGCGGAGCGAATACCACAACTCCGGGCAATCCGACTGCAGAAGAACGCAGGCCAGATGACGGCAACGCTGTGTGGGATTGCTGAAGCGTCAGGCGACGTAATCGTGACGATGGACGACGACCTTCAGAATCCCCCCGAAGAGATACCCAAACTGCTAGATGCTTTGGAATCGGCACCCGAATGGGACGTAGTGATCGGATCGTGGGATCGTGGGAATGATGGGCGGTTTCGTAGCGTCGGCAGCTGGGGTTTCGAACGACTCCAGAATCTGGCTGTGCCACAAGGTAATAACCTGCGACACACGGCGTTCAGGGCGTTCCGGAGACCCGTCGGTGAGGCAATGGTGGAGCACGGAACCCGTCATCCGGTCATGACGTCGATGATCTTCGAGGTCGCTGACTCAGTGCACAACGTTGACGTACAGCATGCGCCCAGGGCGTCTGGTGACTCGAACTTTCGTTTTCGTGCGGCTGCGAAACTCACGCTGGACAATTTCGTGCAGACCTCGGCACTCCCGCTGTACTGGATTACCGGCTTCGGTTTCTTCGTCGCGTTCGTAGCACTTGTTGTGGGAATTGTCTACGTCATCCGAGCATTGGCAGGAGCAGAAACTCCACCCGGTTGGACATCTACTTTCCTAGCGGTGATGTTCTTCGGTGGAACGACTCTTGCGACTCTCGGTCTTCTTGGCCGCTACATGGCAGTGATTATGAACGAAGTCCGACGCCCTCCGCGCTGGGTCGTCCGAGAGAGAATACGGTAGCTGATGCCAAACACGAGTCAAGAGATCCCGTTCAACGTGCCGTACGTGACCGGTCGGGAACTTGGCTATCTCGAACAGGTGATTGAGTCGGGACATTTCGCTGGAAATGGGCCGTTTACCAAGAAGGCGGAGCGTCTGCTCGAGCAGAGATACGATGTCCCCCATGTTCTGCTCACACACAGTTGCACCGGCGCGCTGGAACTCTCGGCTCTCCTCCTTGGACTGACCCCTGATGATGAGGTCATCGTACCGTCCTACACGTTCGTGTCAACGGCGGCTGCCTTCCTTCGCACCGGCGCACGTATCGTGTTCGCGGAGGTGAAGCCGCCGACTATGAACATCGATGTTGATGATGTCGAACGCAAACTGTCCCCACGTACCCGAGCGATTGTCCCGGTGCACTACGGGGGAATCGGGGCGGACATGGACCGTCTTGCATTGCTTGCATCCCGTTCGGGAGCAGTGCTTGTCGAAGACGCGGCCCAGGGACTCGAGGCCCGCATCGATGATCGCTGGCTTGGATCCATTGCGCCGCTTGGAACCACCTCGTTCCATGAGACCAAGAACATCCACTCCGGACTCGGCGGAGCATTGTTCCTCAATGACTCCTCACTTTTCGAGAAGGCGGAGGACATCTGGGAACGTGGTACGAATCGGGCGAAGCTTTTCAAGGGACTCGTGGACAAGTACACGTGGGTCGAACTCGGTTCCAGTTTCTACCCTTCCGAACTCCAAGCTGCGTTCCTGTACGCTCAGCTCGAGTCCATTGATGAGAACCTCGCTGAACGTTTGGCGCTGTACGGGCGCTACGACGAGTTGCTTCGCCCCATGGAAGGCGACGGGGCATTCGAGCTCCCAGAGGTGCCTTCCTCGAGAATTCTGAATGGGCACACGTACTATCTGGTCGCCAATTCGATCGCCGACGCCGACAGAATACGGATCGGTCTCAAGGAGAGGCATATCAACGCGTACATCGGTTATGTTCCGCTTCATTCCTCTCCGATGGGTGCGAGCCTGGGCTATGAACCATCAAATCTTCCGGTGACCGAGGAGTATGCACAACGCGTTCTCCGACTGCCTCTGCACAACGCGATGACCGTCGATGATGTCGATCTGGTAGCACTATCGATCTCGGAGGTGCTTGCGTCATGACCAATCGGCAGCTGCGAAACGAGTACACCGACAGCCTCTCCCAGTACAGGGACAACCTCACGCTCCTTGGATACGAGGTCGACGACATCCGCAGCGAGCACCACCTCGAATGTATGCAGGACTGGTCGCAGTTCCGCACCCTCGACGAGATACACCAATGGTTCCTGGAGCGTCGTCGGGCCACCACAATGGGCGTCGAGGATATCCCGTTGCGTGAAGCCCGCGGCTGGACCATCAACTCTGAAACAGGTGACATCTGCCACGAGAGCGGCGACTTTTTCACTGTTCACGGCATTCGCGTCCGGCAAACCGCGACACGCGAGGTTGGTGGTGGAGGTTGGGATCAACCCATTCTGGAGCAGGTTGGCTATGACGGGGGACTCCTCGGGATCGTGCGAAAGCGCTTCGACGGTGTTCCCCACTACCTGATCGAGGCCAAGGCCGAGCCAGGCAATTACGAGATCATCCAGATGAGCCCAACGCTCCAGGCCACGTTCAGCAATCTTCGCCGAGCTCATGGTGGCCGCAAACCCCGGTTCGCGGAGGTGTTCGAGGAACCGGACTCAGTGGGCGCGACCGTGCTGTATGCACAGTGGCTCAGCGAGGATGGCGGGAGGCTGCACAAGAAACGCAATTTTGGGATGCTCGTCGAGGTACCCACAAGTTTCAAACCGGATCTCACTGATGATTTTGCCTGGATGAGCATGTATCAGATTAAGGCATGCTTGAACGAGAATGCCTGGGTAAACCCGCATATACGCGGCATCATCGCTCACCTATGATTGGGTACATTGATGCCGCGGACCAGAAACGGTGATACCCCGATGATCGAAATCGTACCGAATGAGCCGCAATTCTATGAGTTCATCAGGGTGCTTAGAAACGACGAGCGCGTCAAGCATGGATTCATCAACGAGGCAGTGATCACGCCAGAGCAGCAAACGGAGTACATGGCGATACACGCCGACGAGTATGTGGTGTCTCTGTATGACGGGAGTCCGGCTGGGTACGCGGGGTCCGTCGACGGCGATATTCGAGTGTGTACCCATCCCGACTACCAGGGACGCGGATTAGGGAGAGCACTTGTGGAGGCGATTATCGGACGGTATCCGAATTCGCGGGCGAAGGTGAAGGTCGAGAACACCGCCAGCTTGAGACTATTCGAGTCTTGTGGGTTCACCGCTACGTATCTCTTGTTGGATCCGCCGAGTGATGATTCGTTGGACACCAGAGAGAAGGACTAATGCTCGTTGCCACGGCCTTCACGGGATGTTGCTTTCCCTGTCCGGATGCTCCGAGATGAGCAGGAACGGCAAAATTCGGATTGCTATCTGGGGTCTCGGATCTCATGCTCGACGGAATCTACTGCCGGCGATCGATCGTTCTCAACGTGTCGACCTTGTTGCCCTTTGCACCCGGGACGAAGGAACGTTGGGTGAGGTTGCTGAGTTGACGGGCGCCACACCGTATCGAGATGTTGATCTTCTGCTGTCTGCCCCAGATGTGGATGCGGTGTACATCGCAGCGCCGACCGGCGTCCATGCGCGTTTTGCGATGGCCGTGCTCGAAGCTGGCAAGCATGTCTGGTGTGAGAAGCCGATGACGGGAAGCTACGAGGACACCCTAGAAATCCTCCACGCGGCGGAGCGTGCCGGACTTGTGGCACTCGAGTCGGACATGTTTCTGCACCATCCACAGTTCGAGGAGTTGCACCGGCTTGTCAGATCTGAAGAGGTCGGACGTCCAATATCGGTGACCGCACGTTTCGGGTTCCCTCACCTCCCGGCCACCGACTTCAGATACTCGAAGGATTTGGGTGGGGGAGCCCTCCTTGATGCTGGGTTCTATCCTGTGGCAGCCGCGGTGGGTCTAATTGGGTCGGGACTCCGGCTTGTGGGTGCCACCATGACGAGTGACGACAGCAGAGATGTGGACACCGGCGGCACAGCGCTCGTCGCGTCCGGCGACCAGGTTGCGCTGCTCGACTGGGGCTTCGGTCGCAGCTACCGAAACGAGATCGAGGTGTGGTGTGAGGGTGGCACCATCAATGTTGAGAGAGCTTTCTCAAAGCCAGCGAACCTGGATACATCGATCGTGGTCATGCCCCAATCAGGTGACATTAGGACTATCGACGTTTCCTCAGCTGATCAATTCGCACGGATGTTCGACACGTTTGCCGCGACCACCCTGGATATCGAGTCGTTCGATGCGACGAACACGCTCGAGCGGGCTCGCCTGCTTGGTGAGATTCGCAGGGTGAATTCCCGAGGGAGCCGGTGAGATACCCGGGTCAGTGCCAACGCTGATCAGGGAACGAGTCGTTCCAGGTAGGTCCGATAGTCCGATGCAGGCAGCAGCCTGACATGCTTGAGGAACTGCTGACTCGACACGAATCCCTGCGCAAGTGAGATCTCTTCAGGAGACCCGATGATCAGCCCCTGTCGCTTCTCGATTGCCTCTATGAAGTTCGCCGCTTCCAAAAGAGCGGTGGGAGTGCCGGTATCGAACCAGGCGATCCCGCGACCCATCGGCACGACCTTCAGTCGCCCCGCCTTCAGATACCTGGTATTCAGATCCGTGATCTCCAACTCTCCGCGGCCCGATGGGTCGAGTTGCCGAGCCTCATCCGTCACGCCCGGTGGGTAGAAGTAGAGTCCCGGGACTGCCCATCTGCTGCTGGCATTCTCTGGCTTCTCCTCCAGTTTGGTTGCTCTCCATGTCTCATCAAAATGCACCACCCCGTACGAAGAGGGGTCCGCGACTTCGTAGCCGAAGATGATGGCATCGTCGCCAGTGTCGGCAGAGGCGGTCCGAAGGAAATCCATTCGGCCGTAGAAGAGATTGTCGCCGAGGACGAGCATGGACGATTGAGATCCCAGGAATCTCTCTCCGATTATGAACGCCTCGGCGATTCCTCTTGGTTCAGATTGCTCAGCGTACGAGAACTCGATGCCGAAACGGTCGCCGCTGCCGAGGAGATCTTGGTAGGCAGATAGGTCGCGTGGCGTAGATATCAGCAGAATCTCACGGACACCCGCGAGCATCATCGTCGACAGTGAGTAGTAGATCATCGGCTTGTTGTACACAGCAACGAGCTGCTTGCTCATGGTCGCTGTTAGCGGATAGAGTCGAGTGCCCGTGCCGCCAGCAAGCAGTATGCCCTTCCGATCTTCATTCATCTCGTGTACCACCGTCCCTGGAAGGTATCGTGTTCGTCGCTTTGAACGGCGTCGACCCATGACTGGTTACCGAGGTACCACCCAACGGTGCTCCGGAGACCGGTGAAAATATCCACGGATGGTGACCAACCCAGGTCATCTCGAATCTTGGTGATGTCCATAGCGTATCGAAAGTCATGACCTGGCCGATCGGTCACGAAGTCGATGAGTCCACGAGACGAACCGACATCTCTTCCTGAGACCTCGTCGTAGATGTCGCACAGTGCTTCGACAAGGTCAAGATTGGACATCTCTGTCTCTCCGCCAATGCAGTAGGTCTCGCCCGGTGCCCCGCGGTTGAAGACCTCGATGAGAGCATCACAGTGGTCCTCGACGTACAGCCAATCTCGAACGTTGCTCCCGTCGCCGTAGATGGGAATCTGTTCCCGTCGTTGAAGGCGATCGATCACGACAGGTATCAGCTTCTCAGGGAACTGATACGGGCCATAGTTGTTCGTGCAGTTCGTGATCACGACGTTGAGGCCATAGGTCTCGGCCCACGCTCGCACGAAGTGGTCTGAGGACGCTTTCGATGCGGCGTACGGGCTTCTCGGACTGTAGGGAGTCTCCTCGGAGAATCGGCCAGTCGGCCCGAGTGTTCCGAAGACCTCATCTGTCGATACATGGTGGAATCTCTTGCTGGTGTCGCCGGACCAGGCACGCTCAGCCTCCGAAAGCAGAACGGCGGTCCCCTGAACATTGGTGGTCACGAATTCCATCGGTGATTCGATCGATCGATCAACGTGGCTTTCAGCGGCGAGATGGATGACGCCATCGGGCTGAAAGCGATCGAATACAGATCTAACGGCCCCAGCATCCCGGATATCGGCGTGTACGAACTCAAGGCGTTCGTTGTCCATCGCGCTGGTGAGAGATTCAAGATGGCCGCTGTATGTGAGCGCGTCCAACACGACGATGCTGTAGTCGGTCATCAACAACAGTCGGTAAACGAGGTTCGCTCCAATGAACCCCGCTGCTCCCGTTATCAGAAGCTGGCTGGCCATTGTTCTCCTAGTAACGGGGACGGTAGGCGAAGGTTGCTGACCGCATCGAATCGAATTGTAGGCGGTAGCGAGCGGGATGCCGTTGCGGTGCGTTTTGGTCATCCCGAAGACGGTTCAGCCTTGTTGTGGAGGCGGGAGAGTTGTACCCAGCACCGACGTTCAGCGCAGACGGAGCATACCCCGCGCCCAAATCACGATGGAGGCGCTGGCACACGTGGTCAATCGACGTACTGACCAAGCGATTCCGAGGTGCCCCTTTGAGTCGCCAAGGAGAGAGCAGCTGATCGAGATTGGCTACATACCGCAAGTTGCCTGTGGCGGTGCACGGTCATACAGACGATATTGCTACTCTGACTAACCACCGGGTGGCAGCAAGTAGGACGTCGTATAGGAGCTTGACGAGTGCGTGTGACGATGAGAAGTTCAGGTACCGATGATGAATGAGATTGCGTCGGTTGACTTTGACGTGTCGGTTGTTCTCCCGGTCTTCAACGAGATAGACCATCTCGATGAAGAATTGGAACGTATTCGGGCAGCCATGGATTCGTCTGAGTACACCTATGAGGTCATCGTCGTTGACGATGCCTCTACTGATGGAAGTGCGGAAAGACTCAAAGAGATTCCGTGGATCCGATTGATTGTGTTCAGTTACAACCGTGGACCGGGTGCCGCTCGCAAGATAGGGACAGAAGCGGCCCGAGGACGAGTTATCGTGTGGAGCGATGTCGACATGTCCTACCCGAACGATCAGATTCCGGGTCTTGTCGCAGACCTTGACGGATACGACCAGGTGGTCGGAGCACGAACGACAGAGGAGGGCACTCACAAGGTGGCCCGTGTTCCGGCGAAGTGGTTCATCCGTCGCCTTGCTGAGTGGCTCTCGAACACGAAGATCCCTGACCTGAACTCCGGGTTCCGTGCGATGCGTAGGGACGTTGCTGACCAGTTTCTCCATCTCCTTCCGAATGGGTTCTCACATGTGACGACGCTCACCATGGCCTTTCTGGCGAACGGGTACAGCATCCGCTACGTCGACATTCCGTATGCAAGACGGTCGGGGAAGTCCAAGTTCCGCTTCTTCCACGACACGAAGCTGTATCTCCAGCAGGTAACGCGGATGGTGATGATGTGGAACCCGTTGAGGGTTCTCATGCCAATCGCAACCGTTCTCTTCCTCATCGGAGTCGGCAAACTCGTCTACGACCTATTCGACAAGAGCTTTCGTGTCGGCACGAACACGCTGCTCGTTCTTCTGGCGGCAGGGATGGTGTTCATCATCGCGCTCCTCGCCGATCTCATCGTCCAGGTGACGAGACCGAGACACGAGATACGCCCTGCCGCGGTTGAAGAGATTCTCGACGTCGGTCCCGCCGATTCTTCTCGGGAGATGTAGCAGGGCCCGGCTCTGAGATCGCTGAATCTCAGCTCAAGGGCAATTCCTTGGAGGGGGCTGTCTGTACACTCCCCACGATGTATGCCGATGAGCCAACCGGAGGACGATCAGGAAGCGGAGTGGTCGGGTGGGCACGCCGATTCCTCATCGTCGTACTTGTCGCGTTGACTCTCGCAGCGGTCGGCAATGTCGCCATGGAAGCGAGTTACAAGCCCGAAACGAGAGGCTTGATATTCCACGATGGCGGGTCGCTTTCGGAATCAACTGCAACCGATCCCACGAGGTTCCGGGGTAGATACTGGATCGCTTCGATCCT
>JAMBLJ010000188.1 GCA_023336815.1 Actinomycetes bacterium | reverse complement strand
TCAGCGAACAGTTTTCGGCCTTCGGGTACCTGTACTACGCCGTCGGCGACGATCTGAGACGATCGTTGAGAGGTAATGTCGCTGCCTTCGAACGAGATCGATCCATTAAAGTTCTCGATGAGACCCGAAATGGCCCGTAACGTCGTGGTCTTACCTGCACCGTTCGCGCCGATGAGCGCAACGATCTCACCTTCCTCGACCTGGAGATCGATACCGTGCAGAACCTCGAGGTCGTCGTACCCGGCGTGGAGGTTCTCAATCCGGAGCAATTTGGAACTCCTCTCCGAGATACGCCTCGACCACCCTCGGATCCTTCACGATCGAAGCGGGCACACCGATCGCGAGCAGCTCGCCGTGATGGATGACCGCGATCCTGTCAGACAGGGCCATGATCGCAGCCATGACGTGCTCGATAATCAGAACAGACACACCGCTGTCTCGAATCGATCTCACAACGTCGATCATCTCCACACCTTCGGTAGGGGTGAGACCCGCGAGAACCTCATCGAGAAGCAAGACCTTTGGATCGGTCGCAAGCGCACGAGCAAGCTCGAGGCGTTTCCGAATGGCAAGTGTTACGTCTTGGGCAGAGCGCTCTGCGTATGGCGTAAGTCCAGTTAGCTCCATCATCTTGTGCGCTTGTTCGTCAGCTTCGTTCGGATCCTGCCGCCTGAGGAACGCGCCAACCAGTACGTTCTCGTGGATGGTGAGGCCCGCAAACGGCTTGACAACCTGGAATGTCCTCACAAGCCCAAGACCAGCGATGTCATGGGGCTTCATGTGCTCGATGCGGGTCGTATCGAAGGTGATAGACCCGCTATCGGCAGGAATCGCCCCGGAGATCATGTTGAAGAGGGTCGTCTTTCCTGCACCGTTCGGTCCGATGATGCCAAGAATCTCGCCGTCTTCGAGATCGATACTGACCTCGAAGACAGCCTTGAGTCCGCCAAAGGACTTGGACACACCCTGAACGTCGAGAATGGTTGTCACTCTGTCCCCTTCTCACGCTTCCGACGGAACCAGCCAAGCACACCGTCAGGTGCTCGGATGATCATGACGATGAGAATGAAGCCGAAGAGCACCTGATCCAAGCCGTTAGCACCCTCAAGGAATGACAGGAAGGCAGGGGGCTCCCGCACAAGCGTTCGAGTCAGCTCGCCGAGGAGCGAGAGGATCGCGGCGCCGACAACAGGACCCCAGATCGTGCCAACACCACCAACAATCGGCCGCAAGAGGATGGCCACGGATACGAGTGGCCCGAAGACAACATCGGGATCGATGAACAGAAAGAACAACGTGAAGTACCCGCCAGCAAGCGCTGTGATGAATCCGCTGATCGAGATGGCGATCAGCTTCGTCCTCAGCGGGTCGATACCGAGGGCCGAGGCGGCATCCTCATCCTCGCGGACAGCGAACATGTAACTGCCAATCCTCGATCTCTTGATCGCTATCACCGCGACGATCGACACGGCGAGAAGGCCGAGTGCGAACCAGTAATGCAGAGCTCTCGTGTCGCTGAACTGAATGCGAGCCCAATCGTCACCGTCGACAAGAGGGATCGTGATGCCGATCCCTGCACCGAAGTAGTCGATGCTGTTGAATGTGAGGCGCAACATCTCGGCAACGGCGAACGTAGCGAGGGCGAAATAGGCACCCTTCAGGCCGAATCGGAACGAAACCCAACCGACCAGCAATCCGAATATCGCCGCAACGAATCCTCCAGCTATCAGGCCAATCCAGGGTGATATCGAGTACTTCGTCAACAAGATAGCGACGGTGTAGGAACCCAAGCCGAAGTACGCAGCGTGCCCGAACGAGAACTGACCGGCGAAGCCAGACAAGACGTTCCATCCGACGCCAGCAAGCGCAAAGATGAGAACCGATGTCCCCACAGACAACAGGAACGGCGAGACACCGAGCGGCAACAACGCAAGAACGAATACGACCCCGACCAGAATGTACAAGTCCCTGGACGACGCCTGGACGAGGGTCATGATCTTCGTCATCGCTGCCGCGCACCGAACAAGCCCTGTGGCCGAAACAACAAAACGAGGATGAATACGACGAAAACGCCGAGGAGCTTCGATGAACCCGACACGAAGAGCTGACTCAACTCCTGGGTCAGCCCGATGATGAATCCACCAACGACGGCTCCGGGAATCGACCCCATACCGCCGAGCACAACAACGATAAAGGCGATGATCGTGAACGTCGCTCCAGCCGTCGGACTGACGAATAGGAACGGCATCACAAGCCCACCTGCCGCACCGGCCGCCGCTGCACCGATGCCGAAGGTGATGATGTAGATCCGACGATTGTCGATCCCCACGAGTTCTGCACCCTCAGGCTGCTGGGCCGAGGCGCGGATAGCCGCGCCAAGCCAGGTGCGCTGGATGAGGATGTAGAGAACTAGCGCCAGCACGAGCGCCATCACGAACGCAATCAACTTGGGCATGCTCACTACGGCACCGAAGACCCTCAACGGAAAGTCAAGTGTCATGAAGCCGAGATCGAAAGACCCCCTGGCGTACGACAACTCGATCGAACGCGGCGTACCAGTGAAGAAGACGAGGAGCAGGTTCTCGATCATGATCGCAATACCGAGTGTCAACAGGAGCTGGTTATGCACCGGCGCTGTCATGACCGGATTGATCGCAAAACGTTGGATCCCCATGCCAACTACGAACAGGAGTGGGACGGTGACCAGCAGTGAGAGATAAGGGTCTATCCCATAGTTCTGAAAGAGGAGGTAGCTGGCATAGATTCCGATCGTCATCAGGGCGCCGTGGGCGAAGTTGATAATGTCGAGAACACCGAAGACAAGGCTGAGACCCATAGCTACGAGCCCGTAGACACCACCGATGAGCATCCCTGACACAACTGCTTGGATGAAGACCGTGTCGTTCGAGTCCCACCACGAGGTCTGCATTATCGCGAAAGCGACCCCGATGACGACAAACGCAAGGACGGCCCAAATGAATGTTCTGGACCGTCCTTGCATCGTCTTACTCACCTTGGTTTCAGAGGTTAGTTATCGCCCCAAGAGGTTCCTGGGTAAACGGCCTCTGTCTCTTCGATCTCGCTTGGAGATACCTGGAGAACCTCACCGCCCTGCACCTGCATGAGCGTTGGGCGAGCGTTGATGTTCTCACCTGTTACATCGAACTTGATCGGTCCCGGGTAGGCCAGGAAGTGATCTGCAATGTTGGTCTGAGACAGAGCGTCACGAACGTCTGCTGGATCGGCCGAACCTGCACGTTCGAGAGCATCCGCTATCACGTAGATCGCCTGGTAGGCAAGCATCGCTTCTGTGTCCATGGCTTCGCCGAAGGTCGCCTCGAACTTGTCCAATACTGCAACGACCTTCGCGTCGCCCGAGTTGAAGTGATAGTTCGAGTTCCAGAACAACTCGGCATCGTCCCCGAAGTCCTCCACGAACTGTGGTGTATGGAATGCACCCTGGGCGATTCCAATCACAGCCTTGACATCGACACCGAGATCAACTGCCGCTCGTGCGGCCAGCAGACCGTCGTTGTAGTAGCCCGTAACGACGATCGCGTCGGGATTCGCAGCGGCAGCACGGGTCATCTCGGTGGTGAGATCTGTCACCTCGAATGGTGGGTACGGAATGTTCTCGACGACCTCGATACCTAGTTCGGCAGCGGCCTCCTCGAACGCCGCGAACACGGACTCACCGAAGCCGGTGTTGTCATGCAGATAGGAAACGGTCTTGATGTCGCCATCACCGAGTCCACTGATGTACGCCGCACCGTTCGAGCCCATGCTCGTTGCGTTCGGCTGGAGTCGGAATATGTTGGAGAACCCTTGCTCCAGGATCGAATCGGCAACTGCGACGTCGATCACGAGTGGGACACCTTCGCGTTCGGCTACTGCAGACACGTTGGTCGTCACCGAGGACTGGTAGGTACCGATAAGCGCCGACACACCATCACTGATGAGTCGTTCAGCTTCCGACTGGCCCACGTCGGGTGCACCGGTGCTATCAGCCGAGACGAGCTCGAGGGGAGCACCGCCAAGCGAAGCGATGCCGCCGGCAGCGTTGATCTCCTCAACCGCCATCTTGGCAGCGTTGTCCAT
>JAMBLJ010000187.1 GCA_023336815.1 Actinomycetes bacterium | reverse complement strand
TCCGAGACTGAGGATGCTGTTGTATCCGCGCTCGATGCCGGATACCGCCACATCGACACCGCTGCCATCTACCGCAACGAGGAGAGTGTCGGTGCCGGTGTTGCCAGATCTCCGATCGACCGCTCCGACGTCTTTGTGACAACCAAACTGTGGAACTCAGAGCAGGGCTACGACTCGGCTCTGGCAGCGATCGATACAAGCCTCGATCTGCTTGGCATGGACTACGTCGACCTCTATCTCGTCCACTGGCCGAAGCCACAGCACACGAAGGACACGTGGCGCGCCATGGAAGCGATCCAGGCGTCGGGCAAGGCCAGGGCGATCGGCGTCTCCAACTTCCTCCCTGAACACCTCGACCAGTTGCTCGAACATGCAAACGTCGCCCCCGCGATCAACCAGATCGAGTTTCACCCGCACCTCCAGAGCCCCGAACTCGTGACGTACTGCCAGGACCATGGCATCGTCGTTGAGGCATGGAGTCCCCTCAAGGCTGGAGCGATCATCGCTGATCCTGATCTTGGAGCCATCGCCCAGCATCATGGCGTTAGCCCCGCACAGGTGACCCTCCGATGGATGCTCCAGAAGGGCATCGTTGTCATTCCCAAGAGTGTGACCCCCTCGCGCATCATCGAGAACGCCGACCTGTACGGCTTCGACCTCAGCAATACCGAAGTTGCCGAGATCGATGCCATGGACCTCAACGACAGGGTCGGCCCCGACCCGGCGAACTTCGACTTCTAGTGGTGACTATCCGCCAAGGCTCCTGAGAAACGACTCGTCGGTTGTGAACGCAAGCGGCGGAAGATCGTCGAGGGCGAACCAACCAGCGTCGTCAGCGTCGTCTCCCGCAGCGAGGCTGCCACCGGTCACGGAACCCGCAAACCAGATACCAACCGTGAGCTTCTCGGGATCGTGGAAGTTGGACGCGACGAACACGACCTCACCGATGTCGGCGACCAGACCCGTCTCCTCGAGAAGCTCCCTGGCCGCAGCGTCACGAACGTCTTCTCCGTAGTCGACAAACCCTGCAGGAATGGACCACAGGCCTGAACGCGTTGCGTGGGGCCCTCTGCGCACCATCAACAGCTCACCGACATCGTTGAACACGACAACAGCCGCTCCGATACCGGGGTTCCTCCAGTGGATGAAGCCGCACGCATGGCACCGCTGCCTCTCGCTTCCCTGGATCATCGAGGGCTCGAGTTCCGTAGCGCAGTGCGGACAGAAGGTGTATTCACCTGGCCAGGAGTGAGCGTGGGACATCCAGTGAGTCTGGCACAGGTTCCCCGGCCTTCCGGCGTCGCCCGCGATGACGCGCCATGCCTAGGGGATGTTCCCCATGCACTGCACGGGCCCAGCGGCGTACGATGCAGGTATGGCAACCGTCGAGCAGACACCTGAGGTCGAACCGATCGAAACGGTTCTGCTCCGAATCGTCATCGCCTTTCGAGTGCTCGGCTGGGTGTGGCTCTTCCTGCTTGTGGTCTCGTCGCTGCTGACCGACCAAACCTCGAACCGTCTGGTCATCATCGTGATGGCGATCGGAGCGTTCGCGTGGACCGTGTTCACGATATGGATGGCCCGCGACCCGGCCAGGATCAAGAGCACAGCCTTCGTGATTGCTGATGGTGTCGTCGTTCTGATCGTGGCGAACGCGTCCTACTACGCCGAAGCGAGCAGTCTTCTCCATGGCGGTTTCCCGATCTCGTGGCTCGCCGTTGTGGCATACGCATCGGACGTTCGATGGACGCTTGGTGCTGCGGTGGTCCTCTTCACCAACCAGTGGATAGGCATGGAGATCGAGGGTTCGTACAAGATTCCCGACGAGGTTGGCGCCGTGGTGTTCCTCGTGTACGGAGCGATCGTCGGCTACGGGTTCGACATCATCCGCCACAGAGACTGTCTCCGAAGAGAAGCTGAACGCAAGCTCGAGAACGAACGGCGTCGCCAGATTCGGCGTTCGGAACAGGAGAAACTCGCCAACCAACTCCATGACTCCGTGCTCCAAACACTCCACGCTATCCGTGTTGCACCAAGCAACGACGAGCAGGTTGCATACCTTGCCCGAAAGCAGGAACGAGAACTGAAGCGAACGATCCACTCCTTCCGATCTGAATTCGAGAACCCGTTCGTGACGGCGATGTTCGGCGCACGCGACGACGTCGAGGACCTATACGGGATCGAAATCGACATGGTGTGCGGCTACGACGAGGAGATGACAGTTCCCCTCGCGGGCCTCGTTGAGGCCACGAGAGAGGCAATGGTGAACGCAGCCAAACACTCAGGCTCCGACGTTGTTCTTGTCTACTGCGCTGAGGAGCAAGGCCATATCACGGTGTTCGTCCGTGACCGGGGGGAAGGGTTCGATCCCGCGGAAACAACCCACGGATTCGGCATCGACAACTCGATCGTCCGACGACTCGAGTCGATCGGTGGGACCGCAACGATCCAATCGACATCTGACTTCGGAACCGAGGTCGAGATGATCCTTCCCAAGGGGGTATGACATATGGTTTCCATCTTTCTCGTGGATGACCACGACACCGTGCGGGCAGGGACACGTATGTTCCTGTCGGATTTCGATATCGTCGGCGAGGCAGACAACGCCGCCGATGCCGTCACAGGGATCCTCGAGACTCGACCGGATGTTGCGCTGATAGACGTCCACATGCAAGAGCCTCAGGCCGGAGCGCAGGTGGTGCTGGCCGTCAAGGAGATCGCACCCGAGATCAAGTGTGTGGCCTTCACCGTGTCGACAACTCGCGGGGACGTTGCAGCGCTGCTCGCTGCTGGGGTCGATGGGTATCTCACGAAGTCGACATCGGGCGATGAACTGCCCGATGCTGTGCGCGAGGTGGTGAGCGGTGGCACACCGATCTCACGAGAGGTCGCAGACTTTCTCCTCGATATCGACGCGATTGCGGAGCAGCGAAGCCTCATCGAACGCTTGACACCACGAGAGCGTGAGGTTGTGATGCACATCGCGAGGGGCTACACGTACAGGGAAAGTGCAACCAAGCTCGGGATGAAGGTGAAGACACTCGAGTCACATATGTCGCACATCTTCGCCAAACTTGGGATCGCAACGAGAGCAGAACTCTCGTTCCTTGCGTACGAGTCAGGAATCGTCGACCCGACGCAGGGCCGCACATCAACAGGCAGTTGACGCTCGGACGACGGCAACGCTCCGCCACACCATCACGACGCCTAGTCTGGACGGATGGCCCAGCAGATCACAATGCCAGCAGCGGCACAGGAACTCGTGCGGAGGTACTACACGTACGCTGGCATCTACACGCTGGCAGCATCGATCATCTGGGGGATCAACACCCTCTTCCTCCTCGACGCCGGACTCTCGATCGCCGAGGTTTTCCTTGCGAACGCGGCGTTCTCTGTCGGTACCGTGCTCTTCGAGATTCCAACGGGTGTCATCGCTGACACGATCGGTAGACGAGCGTCGTTCCTGCTTTCCGTGGCTGTGCTTGCATTGTCGACGGTCTTGTACGTTGCCCTTGCCTCCTGGGGCGCTGGTGTTATCGCGTTCATGGCGGCGTCCGTTCTCA
Source organism: Actinomycetes bacterium (assembly GCA_023336815.1). Taxonomy (GTDB): domain Bacteria; phylum Actinomycetota; class Acidimicrobiia; order Spongiisociales; family UBA5794; genus JAMBLL01. Next base: position 547 of record JAMBLJ010000187.1, on the reverse strand, counting down.
TGGGTTTGGGTTTCACGTTCTACTCGGGAGCCATGGAAGCGTGGCTGGTCGACGGCGTCAGGGAACTCGGCTACGACGGCGACATGGACTCCGTCTTTGCAACGGCGCAGATCGTCGGTGGTGTCTCGATGCTCATCGGAACGATCGGCGGCGGGCTCCTTGGCCAGATCGACCTCTCCCTTCCGTTCATCCTGCGATCGGTTCTGTTGCTCGCTCTGCTCGTGCTTGCGTACTTTGGGATGCACGACATCGGTTTCGAGCGACGGTCGGTGACCCTGGCCTCCCTGCCAAAGGAAGCCGCAGCGATCGCTAGAACCGGTATCAGTCAAGGATGGGGAAAGAAGCCGCTGCGTCTCATCATGATCGGGGGTGCCATCCAGAACGGCTTCTTCTTCTGGGCGTGGTACGCCTGGCAGCCCTACTTTTTGGAGTTACTGGAGCGTGATGCGGTCTGGGTTGCGGGGGTGGTCGCTGCCCTACTCGCCGTCGCCATGATCATCGGCAACAGCCTCGTGAAGTACTTCACGCAGTTCTGTGGACGACGAAC
>JAMBLJ010000186.1 GCA_023336815.1 Actinomycetes bacterium | reverse complement strand
GCGGATCGGGCCGGCGAGATCCTCGAACCGTTGGGCCCCTCGGAGTCTCAGCGTCCCGTAGCGGACCGCGTCGAGCGATCCATCGGCGGCGGTCTTAGAACCGTCGGGCGCTCAATTGGCGATTATGTGGGTGCCCTGCCGTCTCGAATCGCACGAGGCACGATGGAGGACCTGACCGAGCTCGCTGGTCAGGTGACACAGGATATCGTGGGAAACTCATCGGTGATCGAGATCGTGTGGAGAGATCAAGTTGAGCATGATGAATCGACTCCCTATGGGAACCTTGCTGACAGAATCGCGGAGGATACACAATCGGAAATCGATCTGCTCGGCGGCATTGCCAGTGACCCGCACATGTGGATCGATCTCAACAACCTTGTATCGCGAGCAATCGACGGCGGAGAGATACCGAATTTGGATCTCGCCAGCGACGATGGACTGATCCCCGTGATCTCCGAAGTCGATCGAATCGTGGCTGCTCCCCTTGCCACTCTGGGGGCGACCATTGACAATGTGGTCCCTGACCGAGTGGCCGACTCGGATATCGATCAGGATGCTGTCGATGACGTTGAATCGGCTCCAGTGTCAGATCGGGGAATCGCAGAGCCTGACCCGACGCTGATCAGCCGAATTGACAGTGTTATTGCCAGCTATCGGAACGTTCACACCGAGACTCTCAATCAGAGAATCGGGGGCATGGTCGAACTCCTGCGTTCTCTTCGCTGGGGTCCACCCCTAGGCATTGCGATTGGCGGTGGTGTGAGCGCGTTCGCTGGGATGCTCCTCATTGTTCAGGCGGTCGTCTTCTCTGGACTCGCGGACAAGCTCGGAATCTACTCCATGTCCGGTGAGACACGCGACACGGCCTGGGCGATAGCTTCTTTGGTGGTGCTCGTTGTGCTAGTTACGGTCGGGTATGTCGGATTCCAGTCCTCGGGTGGTTGGTCCAAGGCATGGCCTCCGCTCGTGGCCGCGGGATTGGCTGCCAGCCTTGGTGGCATCGCTGCCCACGCAATGACGACGTTTGGATCCGGCGTATCGACCAAGGAAATGTGGGGAGCCGCTGCGACGTTGGCGATTCTCGTTGGAGCTCCGGTGCTCTCAGGAACGCTCTGGCTCCAAGGCCGCAAGTGGAGGACAGCTGGGCAAATGGCACGAGTCGCATACGTAGCGTGGTTGGTGTATTTCGGCTTCATCATTGTCGGCAGCGTTGTTCGACCCGGCGGCTGGTGGGACGACGATCATGGGAATGCTCTGATCTACATGTTCCTCGTTACTCTGCTGTTGCTTGTGCTCTCAATCGTTGCAACCGGCTATATGGAGTATCGATATCGGCATCGCCTCAGAGCAGTAATCGATGAGATTGCCTGGTTTGAGAAGGAGATTGTTTCTGCTGTACATAGTCGGGCGGCGACAGATGAGGCGCTTGAGCAATTCAAGGCGTTTGCTGCAACTTGGAGCTACATCGTGTGGAATCCGGCAGGGAGGATCAGGAGTACATCCCCCGCTATGCCGGGATTAGCCGAAATGTCGGTTCTCAAGGCTGGATTCCTTTCCTTTGGTCTTACGGAGAGGGGCGAGCAGGAACTGAGGAACGCCACACGTAACGAGATTTCCAAGATCGGATGGCTGAAGGATCAATACGAGCTCGCAGTTGCTGCGTTTCAAAGTGACGACGGTGTAAGAATGGGGGCTACGTCCAGGAGTCGACCGGATCAAGATGCGCGACCGATTGCCGCGGTACAAGAGGATCGACGGGCTGGACTGTCCGCTCGATGGCGCTTCGCTGAGGCGATGGTGTCGTCAGAACTGGACTATGCCTTACTTGATCGGTTTGACGAGCTCGAACCGCTCGCCATCTATGAAGAGGTACTTGGAGATCGCAGGAACCTAGTGATGGCCGATCAGGACTCTTCACCGATGGGTGAATTCTTCCTGGCGCTTCGACAAGGGGAAGATGTTGAGATCTCGGCGAGCCAGCTGACGATTCAAGGTCGGATGGACACGAAATCTGCAGACCGCGTTCTGCGATCTCATGTGTGGTGGCCCGAGGTGAACCTTCCGGGAGTGGCCGTTGACGCGGAGGACGACGAGTGTGCACTCATCACCAGTCGAGAGTCTGTTGTCGTAGTCGCCGTTCGCAGCGACTGGGCTGGTCCGTTCGTTCCTGGAGCAGTTTCGAGTCACGTAGCGCCGCCCACGGGTAGTCCAGATGCCTTCGATGAGGAAGACCCGATGACTCCGGACGTCTGAGGTAGATACACTCGCCATGTGAACTCTGGACACG
>JAMBLJ010000185.1 GCA_023336815.1 Actinomycetes bacterium | reverse complement strand
GGTGAAGGGGACAACCGTCATAGGCTGGAACGGATGGCGCAAGAGGCAGGAGTCGCCGACAGCGTGAACTTCACCGGGTTCGTGTCCGACGAGGAACTCGGACGGTTGTATCAATCGGCATCGGTTTTCGCCCTGCCCAGTCAACAGGAAGGGTTCGGCATCGTCTATGCCGAAGCGATGTGGCATGGCCTGCCTTGCGTCGGTTCCACAGCGGACGCGGCGGTCGACGTTGTCGTCGACGGAGAAACCGGTCTGTTGATACCCTACGGCGATGTACCGGCGACGGCCGAAGCGTTGATCCGGATCCTCGACGACGCCGACTGGGCGCGAACCCTGGGAGCGAACGGCCGGGCCGTCTGCATCGACCGCTACATGCCTGATACTTTTAGCCAGCGGCTGAGGTCGACGCTAGCGGAGTCGGTCCGATGAACCGCGCTGATGAACCCGATCGTTGCAACCGGTCCAGTCAACCCATTCGCAACGGATCGGAGAGGCTGTGCGTTTTCTCCTGAGGCGATATGAACCCGATCGTTGCAACCGGTCCAGTCAACCCATTCGCAACGGATCGGAGAGGCTGTGCGTTTTCTCCTGAGGCGATACGGTCCGAAAACGGTCGGACTTGTCACGGCCAGCCTGGCAGCCCTTATCGGAACGGCAGTTGGCACACGATTGCTGACTGAGGTGGTGAACACCGAAGTCTTCGGGGACTTCAAGCTCACCGTGGGAATCGGGGTTCTCTTCGTCGGTACGGTCTTTCAACCACTCATCCAGTATGCCATGCGTGCGTATCACGACGCAGATGGCGGCGAGAGCGCCAGCACGTTTGTGGCTGAGGGGAGAAGGGCGGTGGAGCAGACGGCTCTCCTCATGGGAGTTGCGACTGCCTGTGTCTCGCTCGTCATCGCAGCATTGGTCGGGGACGTCCGGATCGCTGGAGTAGGCATAGCGGCCTCCCTATTCGCGGGAGCGACAGCAGCTGCCGGATTCGAGACGGGGCTGCTCGATACCCGAGGCTCAGTTGTGACGGCGGCATCATATCGGGCGGTTGCCGCCCTCGCGCTCCCCGTAGCGGCTGCGCTTACAGCTATCGCCACGGGGAGTTCGAGCGCCGCCATGGTGCTTGCTCAGGCACTACTGCTCCTGGCCGCGGCCTACTTCCTGCGGCGATTCACCCCCGGTGGGACCCCCGTTCTCAAAGTACGGGCGTGGATCCGCAATTCGCTGCCTTTCTCTTTCCCTCTCGCTGCCGTGGGCCTCGTCTCGTGGCTCTTCAACATCGGGGATCGCTACCTGCTCGCTGCCCTTGCTGGAGCATCTGAGGTCGGGGTCTACGCCGCGGCCTACGGCTTGGCAGCATCACCCCTTGCGGCTCTCGGCTCGCTCCTCCCCACGCTCGCGTACGCGTCCCTGTACCGGGCAGCTGCCGGCGGGTCGGAAGGGCGACGGCGATTACTCTCGAACCGACTCCTCGGGATGCAAGCCGTCGTGGTGTCGATGGGCGTGGTGGCGGTAGCGCTACTCGCACCGGTAGCCGTTCAGTTCCTTCTCGCTGAGGACTTCCGCGAGGGTTCCGTAGCGATAATGCGCTGGGTCGCCATCGGTCAAGGATTCCAAGTGCTCGCGTTTGCTCTCGATCTCGATTCCCTCTCGATCGGTAAGACCCGTCGTATGCTCATCTCCTACTCAGCAGCAGCGGTTGTCGCCTTCGCTCTCAACCTTCTGCTTGTGCCAAAGTTCGGGGCCCTTGGCGCTGCCCAGGCAACCGCAGGAAGCGGCCTCGTGTACTTCCTGATGATGCTGGTGATGGCCCGAGGACGGGCCAGTGGCATTACGACGAAGTCGTCACTGAAGTCGTAGGTGACCATTAGAGTTCGTCGGAATGTCATATGCTGCTACCCGTCAACTTCCACCTGCTGTGACGGCGATGTCATCCCGCGTCTCGGCCAGGTCGGCGGCGGCTATCGCCCTCTGGCTTGTCATAGGTCTTGCGGGTCCCGGCTTGTTCAACGTTGGTTCGCTGGGTTTCCAGATATTCCTTACATCCTCGGCCTGTGCAACCACTTCTGCGTTCGCTCTCTTCTTGTATGCTCGCTCTCGCGATATCCGCATCACCGAGCTGTGGCTTACGTTCCCGGGGTTGTTCTGGCTCACTTCCTTCTTCACACTCGGTCTGGCATCCCTCGCCTGGGTCAGCCCCAACACGGAGAGCTACGGGATTGTCTCCCAGGCGGAGGTGGCGGAGGCGCTGCAGTACGCTCTCGTCTGGCTTTGGGCGACGATCGCCGGACTTTGGTGGACCGCTCCCCGACTCCGCTTCCGGTCTCCGATCGGGCGGTTCGATGACCTCTCCGAACTGTTCAATGGATCCTCAGCGATCGCATACGTCGTTGGCTTGGCGTCTATCGTCTATCTAGTGTCGGTACAACGGTTTTCCTATATCTCCGGCGCCGAGGCGGCATTGACGGCCACGTCATCCATTCCGCAGGTCGCCATGAGCATGACTTTCGGTATGACGATCGGATCGATTGTGATGCTGTGGAAAGGCCTGACAGTCGGGTCGAAACGGTTGGCGGTCACGGGACTCGCGATGTTCGGGATCGCAGCCATGGTCAGTCTCATTGGAGGCATGAAGGAACCCGTAATCGCGTCTCTTTTCGGTCTTGCGGCAACGTATCGGCTGGCTCGTGGTCGATTGCCCAAAGGTTCCCTAGTCGTTGGGGCGGCGGTTGTTCTATTCCTCTTCGCCTTCGTCAACACCTACCGCACCGGGGTTCGGATCGACGAACTCTCCGTCACCGAGTCACTCGCCGCTTCCGTGGATATCTTGGGCGGGGACACGGGCAGTGGGCTTCTTGCTTCGACCACTGACAGTATCGCTTCCGTGACATCTCGTACTCAGAGTATCGACAGTCTCGGCCTGATCATCGCCCGCACGCCGACGCAGATACCGTTCCGGGATGTCATGGCGCTACCTGCCGAGGTTGCTTCAATGTTCGTTCCTCGTTCACTGTGGCCGAACAAGCCCATAATCGCCGAAGGATATCGTTTCGCCATCGAATATACCGGCCAGTCCCGAGCCGTCCACAATTCGTTCGCCGTGACGCTGGTCGGGGACGCGTACCGGCACGGAGGTCTGTTGAGTGTCCTCGGCTTCGGCTTACTCCTCGGGATGTACCTCGCCGTATTGGATCGGCTGGTCAATCCGCTTAAACACACGGCGGCCCTGATCATGTTTATAGCCCTCGCTCTCAATCTCGCTAAGTCGGAAAGCGGAATTGCCGTCACGATCGCTAGTCAGGCGAGGACAGCCCTGGTTGTTGGCGTGATGATGGTGCTCGTCATCGCTCAGCACCCTCCGGAAACGGCGAGATACAATCGCAGAGCAAAATAGGTAAACTCCCATACCATCTGCTGCAAAGGAGACAACCGTTGACTTCGATCGCTTTCATCGGCAATTTCGATTCCCCAATCTACCGCACAGACGAATCGCGACTAGCCGATGCGCTAGAGCGACAAGGCGCCGAAGTTCTTCGCATCGGCTATCCATGGACCGGTCTCGATCGACTCGTTCGCAGCACGGAAATTGACTGGCTTCTTTTCAGCAAGTGCCGACAGCTGTCCGGTCGCCGCTTCGACAAATTGATCCAATCCGCGCGCCCTCGACTAGCGCAAGTGCTGTTCGACCTGATGGACTACAGGGAACGTAGGATTCGAGGTGTGCCCGTCATGCGCAATCGGCTGCAATGGTGGCTCCCTATGGCCGCCAAGTTCGACATTGTGTTCTCAAAGGAACTCGGGAACTTCGATCGCTATGGGATGCACGGAGTCAATTGCATCTACCTCGACCAGGCGGTCGATCCGATGGAGATGCCGCTTGAGTCTACGTCCGCGAGGAAGACGACTGACATCGCTTTCTTTGGAAGGTGGACGCCGAATAGACAAGAGTCCCTATCCCAAATTTCAGGGAATGCTCAGGTTACGACCTATTCGGTTCGACCTAACGCTTGGAGGCGCTCCGCCTTCCGTTCGCTCGCACACGTCGATGGGGTCGAGTTCGCGCAAGCTGTGAGTTCCGCACGGGTTATTTGGGGTGAGAGCGCCACTCACGATGTCGCTGGATACTGGTCGGATCGCCGCTACAAAGTCATGGGTAGAGGCGGTACCTTCGTAACGCGGTACACGGAGGGCATCGACAAGGCTTTCACCAATAACGAGAATATTCTGTGGTATCGCTCCCTCGAAGAAGCAGAAGATCTCGTTCATTCACTGCTTCAGGACGAGCCCCGCATAGCGTCCATTGGGGTCGAAGCTGCGCGACATGTCCACACCAACCACACGTACGATCATCGCGCGGCGGAGATGCTGCAGGTTCTCACGGCATGACGTGGTAACAGACAGGAATTCGGTCAAGCGCTACTCCATCTCAACCGAACTCGCGATAATCCCTTCCGCCTTGCTCAAACTCATCGATCGGACCTCAATCAAGAGGATTTAAGGGGCACTTCGGATTTCAGCGGGGTGTGATGGTGGCGAGTAGGTCCCAGTTGGGTTTCCCGGCGTAGAGCAATGTCCGGATCTGGTAGTTGCGGATCCGTCGGAACCCGAACGCGACCCGTTTGACGCGTTTGATCAGGTTGTTGGCTGCTTCGGTGGGTCCGTTCGAGACGTGAGCGTGGTGCCACGCAGCGATCTGGTCCTTCCATCGGATGATCGTGCGTCCCAGAGCGACTGGATTTTGGGTGGACAGGAGTCGTCTTGGAGATCCCGGCCGATAGCGGCGACGTGTTCGACGGTGAGGTCGCTGTCGGTGTGGCGGACGACTTCTTTGGCATGCCACGCCATCTTGACTTTACGGCGTGGGCCGCCGGCAGCCAGGAGGCCGCCGAGTTGGGTTCGGCCCTTGTCGGTGAGTCGCTTGGCGGCTTTGGTCAGCAGCCTGCGGATTCGATACAGCGGATCAGTCTTGCGGCCCCGGTGCCATCGTCTCGTTCTGGACCCGCCGCCTCGTTTCGTCGACCTTCGTGTTCGCCAACTTCACCAGATGGAACGGATCGGCGACCTGGATAGCGGCGGGCAACATCGTGTCGAACACGTTGCGATATGGACCGGACAGATCCAGGGTCGCCCACCTGATCTGCGAACACCACGTTTCGCCCCGGTCGGCGAGCCACGATGCAGGTCCAGTAGCGTTGCGACCCTCAACGACGTCGAGGAGCCTGCCTTCGCCGACGTCGACGATCTGGGTGGACCAGGCCTGGCGCCGCCACCGGCCCACACGGGAGAACAGCGTCTCATCCAACCCCAACGCCGTAGCATCGCCGATCCGATCCTTATCGTCGTCGATGAGTGCCGTGCCGTAGGCGATCACGGCATCGTTGACCGTATGCCAATCACAACCCAGGTCTTGTGCGACTTCGTTGACGGTCCGGCCGTGCTTGCCGACCTGGAACGCCACCCACCGGCCAGCCCGATCCGTCAACCCCAGACGGGCTGCAGCGATCCGCGGTTCTTGCACGGTCCACGTTCTCGTCCGGCATGTGTCATCAGGACACGCCCACCGGTGCTTGCGCCACAACAGACGTGCCGAACGGCCGAAAGCGGGGAGATCCACCAACTCGACCCGGGGCCGGTCCTTGACCACCGCCGGCGTCCCACACGCCAGACAATCGGGTCGCGGATGCCGGGTTTCGATATGGACCCGGATCGGCTCATCCGGATCAACAGCGTCAACGTCAACAATCGTCACTTCGCCGAGTCCGACAAGCAGTTCGCACACGGCAGTAGGGTCGGTTTCCACAGGGACTCTCCATTCTGACGGCGTTAGCTACCGTCAGAGTGGCAGAGCCCATGCCCAGTTCACGCCATCACCAGACCCCGCTCATTTCCGAAGAGCCATTTAGGGTGCCCCGCGACCGAGTTGTAACGGCACTTCGGATTAGGCCCGGATTCGCCGGTTTGACCGTGACGCTCCTGACCGGGTTGGGTGGAGTCAGAATCCTCGCATCGGCGCGGCTGGATCGAATTGGCTTCCCAATGGGGGGGGGGGGCGACCAGATCGGGTAACGAGAGCGGAAGTCGGCGACCGTCATCGCTATCTCGTCGATGAGCGGTTTCGACGGTCGCATCCCGAGTGAGTGCAAGCGCCCAGGATTCGTCACACGGTAGGCCATGCCCACCGGCTTCGAAGAGTCAAAACGCAGTACGAGCGTTGGGTCCACGGTATCGCGAACGAGCGTTGCGAGCGCTTCGATGGTGATCTCAATCCCGCTGTCCACGTTGTAGACCGACCCGTCTTCCCCCTCAATCAGGATCGCGACGACCGCTGCGGCGACGTCATCAACATAGATGAAGCTCCTGATCGCACTGCCGTCACCCCAGACGGTTAGATCTCCACCGGCCGGTGTCTCGGCAGCGCGGCGAATCAACGCATGGATCACCGCAGACCGTTCGGTTTCGAAGGTAGCTCCGGGGTCGTAGACATTCGAGAACCGCCCGGCGACGACCTCGAGGCGACCCGACTGCTGCCACCATCCGCCAACAACCTCGTCCGTCAGCTTTGACCATGCATGCGGCGACGGGTGCTCCCACGGCTGGACAACCGGGTCGGTCTCCACCAGTGGGCGGGTGAGTCTTCCGCGATACATGACCGCCGACGATGCGAGGAATACGCGCCGCACCTCCGCACCAGCAGCGCTCTCGAGAACGCTGTCGGTCATCGACCGGTTGTCTGAGAAGATGACAGACGAGCCGTCCTGCTGGAACTGGATCCCACCGGCCCGAGCGGCCAGGTGCACCACATCATCGGCCCCTTTGAGGATCCGCGTCAGCTCATTCCGATCCGAAATGTCCACGGTGACCGTTCGCGCCGGCAAAGAAACATCTACTACCTCATCTGGCCGGGCTACCGCGATGACGTCACGCCCCGCGGCGGCCAGTTTCCGTACGACATGGCGGCCAATGAAGCCGAATGCTCCGGTAACGAGAACCCTACGCATCGGCCCTCAACCGCCGAAACCATAGGCGGCCATGTCGGCCTCCACCATCTCCTTGACGAGTTGATCGAACGTGATCTGCGGATCCCACCCGATCTCCCGACGCGCCTTGGTGATGTCGGCCTGGAGGTAGTCAACTTCGGTGGGACGGTAGAAGCGCGGATCGATCTCCACGAACTTCCCCCAATCTATATCGGTTCGCACTGGGTTTTCTGGAGGCTCTCGAGTGTGGAAAGATGAGAGTCATGATGAAGGAAATCACACCAGGAAAACCGACGACGCGTCGGTATACGAAAGAGGAGAAGGATCAGGCTGTCGGGTTGGTGTTCGAGCTTCGTAACGAGCTCGG
>JAMBLJ010000184.1 GCA_023336815.1 Actinomycetes bacterium | reverse complement strand
GTGGCAGCTCGCACAGGTGCGATCCTTCCACTTGGCTATGCCATAGGGGTGCTCGAATTCGAGACCCGTCGCATCGAGATCAAGAAGTACACCATTGGTGCCTGGACCCTGTCCGATGATGAGGTGGCATGAGTTGCACTCGTTCGAGATGACCTCTCCGTTCTGGTCGGTCTTCTCCCCATCGTGGCAACGGAAGCATCCTTCCCATGACAGATGGCCATCGTTGTACTGCCGTACTCGATAGTCGGTCTTCATCTCAGGGAAGAAGTTCACGTCGTATATCTCGATCAGGGCTTCGGCTGCCTGTTCGAGTTCGGCGCTGTAGGTCCTTTTCGCATCGGGGTAACGAGATGCGTAGAACGAATCCAGACCAGCGGGTATACCTTCATGTGCGGCATTGCGGTCCTCGTAGCTGTTGAGGAGTACCTCCATTGCAATGTCCTTGATCTCAGGCAGGTCGGACGAGATCTCTCCAGCGGACAGTGCCTTGTTGATCGACTCCGATGCAGGTTCAAGGGTATGGGAAGGCCTGTTGTGGCAATCGAGGCAATCGAAGGTTCGAATCTCGGTATCGGGGTCGTTGAGTGGAGGTACGTAGTCGCCCGGTGCCGTGTAGACGCGTTCGGTCCCTTCCTCATCGATGACACGAACCCACGAGATGTCCTGGAGTTCGTGGTCCGACGCGATGTACTCGACCGTCACGTCCTCGCTCGTGTGCCAATGAACGCCTCCAGGAGCGTCTGCGGTCGAGCGATCTCGACCAAGGTCGAGCATGAAGTTGACGGTCCACGGAGTGCTCGCATCGTCGAGGCTGTAGTACGTGTTGCTCCAGACCTTCGTACCCCACTCATTGTCTCGCCAGTGGCATTCCTCGCACACCTCCTCGGCACTTCGCATCTCGATGGGCGTTTCGACCGGACGTTCGTACGAGTCGGTGAGGACACCCCAGAGCTGCTTCATGCCGTTGACCTTCGCCTGAACATACGCCTCGGTACCTGGTCCGATATGGCACTCGACGCACATCACCTGCGCGTGTGCCGACTCCTGATGCGCCACGGCCTCTGGCTCCATGGGTACGTGGCACGTCTCACCACAAAAGGCAGTCGAATCGGTGGCCTCGTACGCCTTGAAACCGACGAAGCCGACCACTGCAACACCCACTGCACTGAGGATGAGGAACAGCCACAGGCTGCGCATGTACTGCGGATCCGTAGGTTCAACGCGAAGCGTGAACCGCGCTTTCTCGCCTCGCTTGCGTGCTGCCACGACCTGGAGACGTATCGCGAGGAGGAATAGCAAGAGACCCAGGCCGATGACGGATGGCACCGCGATGAAGGTGACGATGGCTCGATACGGGTTCTCGACGGCAGCGGTCGCGTCCTGGAACACCAGAAAGACGAACGCCATGATCCCGGCAACGATGACGGCTCCGCCGACGGCGGCAAGGGGGTGTCTGTACAACGAGATGACCGGCCGGCCATTCTTCTTCTCGGGAGGAGAATCGGGCTCCGGATCGGGTTGTTCGATGATCTCCGAGTCGTCGATGGTGGATCCCTTCCCTCGCTACGCCGGACCGCATCGGTCTCACCAGGGATGATAGGGAAGATAGAGATAAATCAATAGTTCGCTACTATGTATCTCTGCAATTGATCGCCCCATAATCACTGTCTATCCGGTCATGACAGTGCATACTTCCCCCACACTGCAGAAGGAGTCGTCACGTGGTGGCGAAACGTCCGGCCACCGTCAGGATCGAGCAACCCACGGCGAACAAGGTGATTGTGTTCTCTTTCGCCGGTGTGGCCGGATTCCTCGCTCTCATCTTCCTCACGAACGTTGGGGGAGGTGTGTTCGGGTTGTTCTTCGTCGTGTTCCTCGGAGCGGTACTCGCCTATTCCTACCGCGCGATTCAGGTCGTAGCGATCGCTGGCATCGACGGCATCGACGTTCGCAACCTCTTCCGTAACCGCAAGTTGTCATGGGATGTAATCGATGGGCTTTCGGTAGGCAAGACCGGAAGCGGACCAGGCACCGGGATCTCCGTTGAGCTTCTTGACGGAACCTCGGTACCTATCGAAGCCAGCTGGGGCCCCTGGCACCAGGGCAAGGTCAGCGACGCGAACACGGTGCGATGTGAACGTTTCATCGCGAAGGTCGCGGCTATGAGGAACCACGATCCAGCCCTCGACGAACCGGATGAGCCGGTGTGGGTCGATCCGATCGTCGTGAGACCCACAACAGCAGATGACGTTGACGCTGTTGCCGAGACCATCGATGCGGCGTGGAGGGAGACCTTTTCGGAGATCTTGCCAATGTCGACCCTTAGCGGCAGAGACCCTGGGGCCGACGCGGAGATGTTACGTGACCTGCTCGGTGGTGCGATACCCGGAACGGGGAGTCTCCTCGTGGAGCACTCAGGGGAGATCGTCGGTGCGTCCGTGTTCGGCCCGACGAACGTCGATGGACTCGATGGATTCACCGAGATCTACATGCTCTACGTACGGGCAGCAGCGATCGGCAAGGGACCTGGGAGGCGGCTCGTGTCGCGTACGTTCGGCGCGATCCGATCGCTTGATGCGAGCGGCATCGTCGGTCATGTGTATGTCAACAATCGACGATTCCGAAGTCAGGTGAAGCGATTGGGGATCCAGGCACACGGAGACACTCAGGAACAGATCTGGTACGGGCTCCCCGTTCAGGTCGTCGAGTATCGATTCCCGCTGCGACCAGGACACGCATAGCAAACCCGTAGGGCCCACTGAGTGTCTATGTTCGGTGCATCGCCGAGGATGAGGTTCGATGACCGAAGCAGTTACTGGACATGAACGTGAGATTCTCACGTGGACCGACTACGGAACCGGTGTACGTGACCTCGCCCGCCAGATCGCTGACGACTCCTTCAAGCCCGATGTGATTCTCGGGATCGCGAGAGGTGGCTTGATACCCGCGGGCTCTTTGGGATACGCCCTCTCGATCAAGAACTGCTATCTGATCAATGTCGAGTACTACACCGACGTCGACGAACGGCTCGACGTTCCGGTGATCCTGCCGCCGTATCTGGAGCTCGTCGATCTCAAACACGCCAACATACTCATCGTTGACGATGTTGCAGACACAGGGCATACGCTGCAGAAGGTGTACGAGTTCGTGGCCGACAAGGTTGCGAGCGCCAGAGCAGCGGTGCTCTATGAGAAGCCTCAATCGGTGATCTCATGCGAATACGTGTGGCGTCGCACGAACCTGTGGATCAACTTCCCCTGGTCATCCGAACCGCCGATCGTGGCGCCTGGTGCGAGTCACCACTAGCTCGGGTTCCTGCGGTCGACGTCCAGTGTCGCGACGAGGGTTCTCACCCGCTGGTGGATGTCGTCGCGGACCGTGCGTACGACTTCGATCGATTGACCGTGCGGATCGACGAGATCCCAGTCCTCGTACCGTGTTGCGGGATAGATCGGACATGTATCTCCGCATCCCATAGTCACGACGACATCGACGGAACGTATCAATGTGTCCGTCCAACGGGTTGGCGAGGTATTGGTGATGTCGATTCCCACCTCAGCCATTACGGCCACGGCCGTCGGGTTGGTCTCGTTTGCAGGCTGGGACCCGGCAGAGAACACATCGACTGTGTCTCCTGCCATGTGTCGCAGCCAACCTGCAGCCATCTGCGAGCGGCCCGCGTTGTGAACACACAGGAAGAGGACGGACGATGTCATGTCGTGCGCGCTCCTTCCGGGCTCAGGCTGATCTGCGGTCGCTGTCACGATATCGTAGGAATCGACACTTCGAATCTGTGTCTTCGGCCACCTCGGGTTGCCATGACCCACGGCATGTTCAGGTAGTCCACCAGCCACGATTGATGAGAGTTGATCGCAAGCTGGTACGGTGACCGGCGTGTTGGCGCCGAAGGAGTGACCATGAGGCCGCTTCTTCATGGTGACAGCATACGAACGAGACCGTAAAGAGCTGGAGTCACTCGACCGCCGTGCCATTGATTGCTGGACCTTTTCATATCGTCGTTGGGTTACTTGCCATTGCAGGCGTGGCCAAACTCGCTCGACCCGCTGCGACCGCAGATGTGGCACGTGCCGCAGGTATCCCGGCCTCACAGGCTGTGGTTCGCATCTTTGCGCTCCTCGAGGTTGGTGCGGCTGCCACAGCCCTCGTCTTCGGCGGATGGCAAGCCGCTCTGGGGATCGCACTTCTTTACGGTGCCTTCGCTGTCTTCGTCATCATGCTCTCCGTTCGCGGGATCGAAACGGCTGGCTGCGGTTGCTTCGGCCAGGAGACCGAGGAACCGCCTGGAAGGATCCATGTGGGCCTCGATCTCGTCGCTGCGGCCATCGCGCTCCTTGCCGTCGCCTCGCCCGTTCCTGACCTCGCCTCTGTATTGGCGGTGCAACCGCTTGCTGGCATGCCGTACATCGGGTTTGTCCTCATGGGTGTCTGGCTGTCGATGGTCGTTCTGACCGAATTCCCGAGGCTGATGCGTATCGCAAGCGAGAGTGCGACGTGAGCGCCAAACTCGTTGACGTCATCAGCCGACGCATCGGAACCGGTGTGAGCAGGCGCGGGCTGTTTCGAGGTATCGCGGCGATCGGTTCAGCTCTTACCGTTGCCCCGTGGACCTACATCATGAAGCCCGGTTCAGCGTACGCAGCGATCTGTCAATGCGGAGGCGAGAACTGTAACTGTGGTGATCTGTGTTGCAGGGGGTACACCGAGTTCTGTTGCACGATCACCGGCTCGAACAGTTGCCCACCGGGGACGGTGGCCGCCGGCTGGTGGAAGGCCGATGGATCGGGATTCTGTGACACCGATGGTGCCGCCAGACCGAGGTACTACCTCGACTGCAACAAGGACAACTGTTCCTGTGGTTGTAACAGCAAAGGTGTCTGTGGTCCAGAGTGTGTCGATTGCAGTTGTGGCTGCGCCGATGGGGATTGTCGAAACCGTCGAGCTTGTTGTGTGAAATTCCGTTACGGACAATGTAACCAGCATCGACCCTGTCTCGGGCCGATCCTGTGTCGCGTTGTCACCTGCACACCGCCATGGGAGATCGACGCCTCATGTACGAGAGCAACGCTGAGGGACAACAACACCAAGTTCCACGATGCGCCGTGTCTCCACTCCGAGTCGTTTCATTCATGGATCATCGGTGGAACGCTTGTTGTGCAAGATCGTGTCCACACACACCTCGCGTCCTGCGATGCCCTCGGGGGCGTCAAACGGATTTCGGGGGGAAGCCGGTATTCGACCGCCGCAGCGGTGAGTCGAGAATTCAACCCCGACCCCGGAGCGATCGACAAAGTGTTCATCGTGACCGGGGCGAACTTCCCCGATGCGCTGTCGGTTGGGCCGGTTGCCGCGATGACGAGAGCGCCGATCTTGCTCACCCAGCAGACCGCTCTTCCCTCATCGACCCGGGAGGAGATCCTCCGCCTTCAACCCAAGGAGATCGTCGTGGTCGGAGGCACCTCGGTGATCTCACCCTCCGTTCTTGCCGAGCTCGATGCGCTCGCGTCATCGACACGACGGATCTCCGGTATGACCAGGTATGAGACGTCATCGGTCCTCTCCAGGGAGTTCTTCGAGCCACAGTTCGTGTCGAAGATCTACATCGCAACGGGAGCGAACTTCCCTGACAGCCTTGCTGTTGGCCCGGTTGCCGCTGCGGCGGGCGCCCCCGTTCTTCTCGTTGAACCCGACAAGCTCCCAGGCGTCACTCGAACGGAGATCGAACGGCTCAGCCCGGGTGAGATCATCGTGGTTGGGGGTGAGGCAGCGGTTTCAAGGCGGGTGTTCGATGCTCTCGGCCCACTGGCAAGGTCCGTTCGGCGTATCTCTGGAAGTGACCGATACGCAACGGCCGCCAAAGTGAGTAAGGACGTATTCGTTCCCGGTGCCTCAGAGTTCGCGTTCATTGTGACAGGGGAGAGCTTTGCCGATGCGCTCGCCGTCGCTCCTGTCGCCGCGGCCCAGGGTGGCCCTGTGCTCCTCGTTGCTCGCTCATTCGTTCCGAAGCCAACCGCAGACGAGCTAGCTCGTCTCGGCAACAACACGTGCCCGCCGCTCGCATGAAAGGACCACGATCCGCATGACCGTACTTGTCGTACTCGAGGGTTTCGTCATCCTCATCCTCGCAGTGCTCGTGGTGGGTCTGCTGAGGAGCCATGCCGAGATCCTGAGGGAACTTCACCGACTCGGGCTGTCCGAGGACGGAGATCACGATCACGGAACCGCACCAGCGGTTCGTGAGGGTATCGCTCGACCGCGGTCTGGGACGATAGAGGCTGTCGACATCGCAGGAGCACGACCCGGCGGCGGAGCTGGCAAGATCACAATGGCTGGCCCCCAGTCGACGTTGCTTGCGTTTCTCTCGAGCGGCTGCTCCGTCTGTGTCGGTTTCTGGGAAGCTTTCGGTGGACGAGTCGAGTTGCCAGACGATCAAACCCGTCTCGTGATCGTCACCAAGGGCCCGGGTGAGGAGAGCGAGTCCGCTGTTGCACGGCTTGCCCCAAAGGAACATCAGCTCCTCATGTCGTCGGAGGCGTGGTCCGACTATCAGGTCCCTGTGAGTCCATACTTCATCATGGTCGACGGTGGCGGCTCCGTTATCGGTGAGGGGGCAGCGGCGAACTGGGCGCAACTTGCCAATCTGATGAATGAGGCAACGGAGGATCGCCACTCAGCGTCATCGCGCGCACGTCATGAGCGCATCGATAGAGATCTGAGCCGCGCCGGCATCGAACCTGGCGATCCGAGTCTGTGGACCGACGATCCTGGTGAGCAGTCGTGATCGGAGCATTGATCGCTCTTGGACTCGTTACCGGGACTATCGCCGCTGTTCGGTCGAGTTGGTCCCCTTGAGGTGAGTCGATGCTATCGAGCATCCATCCGTTCGGTGAACGGACACGACACAACACGTGGGCGGTGACTGCGGTCTCGTTCATAGTCGGTGCGATTATTGGGGGTACAGCGCTTGGTGCGCTCGCCGGAACCGTGGGCTGGGTCGCCCATCAGTTCGTCGCCTGGTCAGCAACGGCCGCCTTCGCCGTTGCAGCTGTCGCCGTGACCCTTGCGACCCTTGGTGATGTGGTGCGGGGATCCCGAGCGTTGCCCTGGCCGGAGAGACAGGTGAACGAAGATTGGCTGACGACGTATCGAGGCTGGGTGTACGGCATTGGCTTCGGGTTCCAACTCGGCGGTGGTCTCCTCACATACGTGACCACTATGGGTGTGCTTGCGATGATCGCTGTCGCGATACTTACCGCGTCTGCGGTCGTGGGCGGTGTCATCGGCGCCGTGTTCGGTCTATTTCGTGGCCTTGCGGTTCTGACAACATCCGGGGTCAGAGATCCGCAGACGTTGCGGTCTTTCCACCGCACGATGTCCCGTCTCGCGAAACCGGTCAGACGGTCGGGTCTCGTCGCACAATGCGCTGTGGTCATCATTGCCGTGATAGCGGTTGCAGTCGTATGACCGAAGTACGCGCCTCAGGTGTCGCTATCGATCTCCGTCCGGGTTGGGAGGCTGATATTCGGTCGAGTCAGACAGCAGGTTTCGGCCAGGATGGCGAAGAGTCTCCAACCATCATGCATGTCGCGAATTTCCAACTCCCCGCGGACCGTGGCGACTATGGCGGCGTCCTGCTCACGCACATGGGTCCGATCGATGTGTTCATCTCCCTGATCGATTTCGGCCTTCTCACCGAGGATCAGCAACTGTTCTCATCTGAGGGCATTCCTTTGCCCCTGACAGCCGACGACTTCGATCCCAACACCATCACGCGTGCGATCCCGAACCGATCAGCTGCCCAACTGTTCTTCCAGGCGGAGGGTCGAGGGTTCTCGCTGTACATCGTGGTTGGATCACACAGGGACCGGGTGGACATGATCCCGGCTATCAACGAGGCGTTGAGTTCGATCCGGTTCGAGCGGATATCTGGACATACGTAATACCTCAACGTATCACGCAGTAGGTACGACGAAATACGACCGGACCGGGACGAGCACCTGGGGAGATTTCGAGCAGGAGTACGTCCTCGTAATATGCAATACGAATCGTGTTGTGTGAAGCCGCCGGATAGGTGACAGATCGGTGTTGATGACCTCGAGCGCCCGGGCTGCACCTCGTGACGGGTCGTTGTACTACGTAATACGTCATACGTACTACGGGCAACCCCATATGCAATACGTAGTACGAGGATCAGCGAGTAGGACTGATTCAGGGCTAGGTCAGTATTGCCAGTCCACGCGTCCATGCCGGTCGTACTTCGTACTTCGTACTACGTACTACGTGATACAAGGCTTCGCGGCACTGTGTGTTGTCCCGCCAGCCTTCACCTTTCCGCGCGTCCTCCACGTACATCCACTCGAATAGTTCCCAATCCGGGACCTGCGTATCCTATAAGAGGAATAACTCAGAGAGGAATCATGCACGATCTGTCCATGCACGGAATCCAGCCTGAAGGCGAGGTCTATTGGGACCTCACGACTCCAGTTCTCATCGAGCACACCCTTCGGCGCGGCGAGGGAACCCTCGCACACAAGGGTCCTCTTGTGGTTGATACCGTGCCGTACACCGGTCGGAGCCCCAAGGACAAGTTCATCGTCCGGGAGGAAACCACAGAAGACGAGATCTGGTGGGGAGAGGTCAACCATCCGATCGAGAATGAGACGTACGAGGCCCTCTACGCCAGGGTCACCGAGCATCTTGGCCAGCGAGATCTCTACGTTCAGGATGTATACGCCGCTGCCGACCCGCAGTACCGACTGTCAGTACGGGTGGTGACCGAGAGCCCCTGGCATGCTCACTTCTGTCGCAATATGTTCCGTCTGGCGAGAACATTCGAACATGACGATGAGATCGAACCGTTCATGCCCGATTTCACGATCGTGCATGCTCCGAACTTCAAGGCGGTGCCAGAACGTGATGGCACTCGCAGCGAGGTGTTCATCATCATCAGCTTCGTCCACAAGGTGCTGCTCATCGGTGGAACGAGCTACCTCGGAGAGATGAAGAAGTCCGTGTTTTCTGTGATGAACTATCTGCTTCCCAAAGCTGGATCCCTGTCCATGCACGCGTCGGCGAACGTGGGCAAGGGTGGCGATTCAGCCGTGATCTTCGGTCTGTCTGGAACGGGAAAGACGACGCTTGCAACAGACCCGACCAGAGACATGATCGGTGACGACGAGATCGGTTGGGGTGTCGATGGCATCTTCAACATAGAGGGCGGATCGTACGCGAAGGTGATCAGCCTCAGTCCCGAGGACGAGCCCCTTATCTTCGAGGCTGCGAACCAGTTTGAGACGATTCTTGAGAACGTCGTCGTGAATCCCGATAGTCGCGAGGTTGAGTGGGATGATGGTTCCAAGACGGAGAACACCCGCTGTTCCTATCCGCTCCCGCATCTCCCGAACGTTGTGAAGAGCGGTGTTGCGAGTCACCCAAAGAATGTCGTGTTCCTCTCAGCCGATGCGTTCGGTGTGCTGCCACCGATATCGCGGTTGTCCAAAGAGCAGGCGATGTACTACTTCATGTCGGGGTACACAGCGAAGCTTGCTGGAACGGAGCGGGGAATCAATGAGCCGGTTGCGACGTTCTCACCGTGTTTCGGGGCGCCCTTCCTGCCACTTCCACCATCCGACTATGCGGACGTCCTCGCGGAGAAGATCGACGAGTTCGGACCTGGGCTGTGGATGATCAACACCGGCTGGACCAGCGGTCCACACGGGGTCGGATACCGGATCAGGATCCCGCATACGCGGGCGATGTTGAACTCAGCACTCGCCGGTGATCTTGACGATGTCGAGTTCGTCAAGGATCCTGTCTTCGGACTCTCGGTACCGAAGGACATACCGGGCGTACCAAAAGAACTACTGCTTCCTCGGGGCACGTGGGACGACGGGGATGCATATGACAATCAGGCCAAGAAGCTCGCAGGGATGTTCCGCGAGAACTTCGAGCAATACTCAGCGGGTGTCGCACAGTCCGTGATCGATTCGGGTCCGCGAGGGTAGATCTCAAGACCTGTTCGCCGCCGACCCGACCGCCTGTGCAGGTCGTGTTCTCGTTAGCCATAATGGCCACACCGAGATGCGAGGCTGGAGGACTTGATGAGCTATTACGAGGTATACGAGCGATCACTCAACGAGCCCGAGGACTTCTGGAGGGAAGCGTCGGCGTTGATCGACTGGCAGACCAAGCCACGACACATCCTTGACGACTCGGCACCACCGTTCTATCGATGGTTCACCGATGGTGTGCTCAACACGTGCTACAACGCGCTCGACCGACATGTTGCATCCGGTAGGGCGGACCAGGCTGCGCTCATCTATGACTCTCCGGTGACCGGCACCGTTGAGTCGTACACCTACAGGGAGCTTCGCGACGAGGTGGCATCCCTCGCCGGTGTACTCGTTGACAGGGGCGTCACCAAGGGCGACACGGTGATCATCTATATGCCGATGGTTCCCCAGGCGGCAATGGCGATGCTCGCATGCGCCAGAATCGGTGCGATTCATTCGGTCGTGTTCGGCGGCTTCGCAGCGAACGAGCTCGCAACACGAATCGATGATGCGAAGCCGCACGTGATCATGTCTGCGAGTTGCGGGATCGAGCCGAACCGTATCGTGGAGTACAAACCTCTTCTCGACGAGGCGATCGATATTGCGACGCACAAGCCGTCGTCGGTTCTCCTGTTGCAACGACCCCAGGCAGTTGCATCCATGATCGAGGGGCGTGACGTCGATTGGGCGGACGCTGTCGAGGTTGCCTCGCCGGCCGACTGTGTTGATGTTGCTGCAACTGATCCTTTGTACATCCTCTATACATCTGGCACCACCGGCCAACCAAAGGGAATCGTCAGAGACAACGGTGGCCACGCTGTGGCGCTGGCATGGTCAATGGATGCTCTGTATGGCGTACAGCCCGGTGATGTGTACTGGGCCGCCTCCGATGTGGGTTGGGCTGTTGGGCATTCGTACATTGTGTACGGACCACTCATCCACGGGTGTACGACCATTCTGTATGAGGGGAAACCCGTGGGGACACCTGATCCCGGAGCTTTCTGGCGGGTGATCGCCCAGCATGGTGTCAATGTCCTCTTCACAGCACCTACGACGTTCAGGGCGATCAAGCGCGATGACCCAGGGGCCGAATTCATGGAACCCTATGATCTTTCTCGATTCCGAACCCTGTTCCTCGCCGGTGAGCGGTGTGATCCCGACACGCTGCATTGGGCCGAAGAGAAGCTTGGTGTGCCCGTGATCGACCACTGGTGGCAGACCGAGAGCGGCTGGCCGATGGTTACCAACCCGATCGGGATCGAGATGTTTCCTGTCAAAGCAGGCTCGCCGACGTTGCCTGTTCCGGGATACGACGTTCGCGTACTCGACGAGGACGGTGACGATTGCGACCCGGACCAGATCGGCGCTATTGCTGTGCGCCTCCCGCTCCCGCCTGGGTGTCTACCAACGCTCTGGAATGCAGACGAACGGTTCGTTGAGGCGTACATGAAGCGCTACCCGGGTTTCTATCTCACGGCCGATGCTGGCTTCAAGGACGCCGATGGATATGTCTATATCATGAGCCGCATCGACGACATCATCAACGTGGCTGGCCATCGACTCTCCACGGGTGCGATGGAGGAGGTGCTTTCGGAACACCCTGATGTTGCGGAGTGTGCCGTCATCGGGGCGTTCGACGAACTGAAGGGGCAGGTTCCGGTTGGCTTCGTGGTTCTTCAGGCCGGGGCCGACCGCGACCCTGGTGAGGTGGAAGCGGAGTTGATCTCCATGGTGAGGGATCGGATCGGTCCCGTTGCTTCGTTCAAACAAGCAACCGTTGTCTCGCGGCTTCCGAAGACACGCTCGGGAAAGATCCTCCGCGGGACGATGCGCAAGATGGCTGACGGCTCCGATTGGACGATGCCGGCAACGATCGATGATCCCGAGATCCTCGGAGAGATCCATACGGCGCTTATCGGAATGGGGTACGGCTCGTCAACCTGAGGCGGTGATCGCCTCGACCGGCGACTTCTAGAAGTCGCTGCCTCTGCGTGCGATGAATCGGGCGTCATGCCGATCGTCCTGCCAACCCTCTTCGTACGCGATGAGATCGAATCCCACCAAGACCTGTGGGAGTTCGCCGTCTTCCAACAGAAACGACGCTGGGGGTCTTTCGTTTCTCTCGAGGTTCTTCCGTGTGGCAAGCGCTCCAATGAGAACCCCATCGGGTGCAAGTATCGGGCGGATGGCCCGAATGAGGTTGCGATCGAGATAGTGGAACAACAGGATGAGATTCCATGGGCCGTGCGGGAGTGGCGATTCGGTCAGATCGATGAGTCTCGTGACGATCTCCGTGCCCGACACAGCGGCACGGTTCGATGCCATGGTGAGTGCGACATCTGACACGTCTGTGATGGTGACGGACCAACCGAGATCCGCAAGCCAGAGTGCGTTGCGGCCTGTGCCGCCAGCAATATCGAGCGCGGTTCCCGGACGGGGTAGGGCATCGCGTTGTGAAACGAGCCATGGCGACACATTCTGCGGCCAGGGCCGCTCGGCGTAGCGAGTGTTCCAGTGGTCGCGATCGGATGGTGGCATGGGTCCATCGTAGGCCGTGATTTCCAGTGTGTCGTGACGATGTAGAGTCCTGGCACACACTGGAATTGTTCGACCTGAGGAGGTTCACATGGGAATCGGAGACATGTTCGACAAGGCGAAGGATCTCGCTGAGGACAACCCCGACCAGGTCGAGACTGTCATCGACAAGGCCGCCGAAACAGCCGAATCGGCAACAGGTGGCAAGGTGAGCGACCAGATCGATATGGCAGCGGACAAGGCCAAAGACTTCCTTGACGGCGACAACAGCTGAGGGACCCGAACCACGCTGAACGTGTGAACTCGGTGTGCACAACCGGCTGACGATTTCCTGACGTGAGCTGAGAGACGTACCGTTCAGCGACGAACTATCCTTATTGCGAACCTGTCGCAATAAGGATGCGTGTGAAACGGTCACTCAAGACCACATGCCTGATCGCGGTGATCGCGGTGACCGCCGCTGCGTGCTCATCGAACAGCCGGTTAGCGGA
Organism: Actinomycetes bacterium; assembly: GCA_023336815.1. Taxonomy (GTDB): domain Bacteria; phylum Actinomycetota; class Acidimicrobiia; order Spongiisociales; family UBA5794; genus JAMBLL01. The sequence goes on along the minus strand of JAMBLJ010000184.1, from coordinate 4,984 downwards.
GGCATCGAAACCGCTTGTTGCAACAACGGTTTCGCCGATCACCAATCTTGCTGCGAATGTCGTGTGCGGCCAGGCCGATGTCATCGGTCTTGTACCCGAAGGCGTGAATTCCCACACGTTCGCACCCGCCCCCTCTGATGCGATAACTCTTGCTGATGCCGACGTCGTCGTGGTCAACGGACTCAACCTGGAGCTTCCGACGATCGAGCTGGCACAGGCCAACTCAGGCGATGATGTGCAGATCGTCTCACTCGCTGAGCAGACGATGACACCGGACGAATACATCTTTGACTTCTCCTTCCCCAAGGATCTGGGTGATCCGAATCCTCACTTGTGGACGAACCCGCTCTACGCCCTTAGATATGCAGAACTCATCAAGGACACGATGATTGCCCTCGATCCGGACGGTGCCGCCGGGTACGACGCGAACTTCGCAGCTGTCAAGAGCCGCATCGAAACCCTCGACAGTGCGGTCAGGGAGGCGACGGCAACGATTCCGCGAGATCAAAGACGTCTCCTGACCTACCACGACTCGTTCCCATACTTCGCCCGAGAATACGATTGGACGGTCATCGGAGCGATCCAACCTTCGGACTTCGCTCAGCCGACAGCAAGAGACATCGCAGATCTTATCGATCAGATCGAAGAGGAGGAGGTACCTGCAATATTTGGTTCTGAGGTCTTTTCAAGCCCCGTCCTCGAGCAGATAGCGGCAGAAACAGGTGCCAGATATGTCGACGAGTTAAGAGATGACGATCTACCGGGTGAGCCGGGGGACCCTGAACACTCGTACTTCGGTCTGATGGTCTTCGATTTCACGACGATGGTCGAGGCACTCGGCGGGGATGCATCCGCGCTTGGCTCGGTGCCCACGGAGAACCTGTGCGACCTGGCAACCTATGGATGAGGGGGCGGAACCCACGCTTGTGCATCTCGAGTCTGTGGCATATGCCTACGCCGAGGACGTCGTCCTCGATCAGGTGACCCTCGGAATCGACCGGCGATCCCTTGTCGGAATCGTCGGTCCCAGTGGTTCGGGTAAGACGACCCTCCTGAAGATCCTTGGTGGTGTACTGGACCCCATCCGAGGGAGCCGTATTGCGGCCGCGGGTATGCGCATCGGCTACGTACCGCAGGTCGAAACGGTGAACTGGTACTTCCCCGTGACCGTTGACGAGGTCGTGCTCATGGGGAGTCCAGAACGGCGGATCGGCATCGGATACACGAAACACGAACGGAATAGGGCGCACAACCTCCTGCACGACCTTGGTATCGGGCACTTCGAGCACCGACACATCCGAGAACTGTCCGGCGGCCAGCAGCAGCGTGTGTTCATAGCCAGGGCGTTGATGGCAGATCCTGATCTGGTGCTCCTTGACGAACCGATGTCGGGTGTTGACGTGAAGACCCGACAAGATGTCCTTGAGATCCTCTCCGATCTGACCCATCAGGGTGTGGCTGTGGTCCTCACTACACACGACCTCAACGGCGTCGCTGCTCATCTTCCCTACATCGTGTGTGTCAAGGGACGGGTTGTCGCTGAAGGTCCACCTGGCGAAACTCTTGTACCGAGTGTTCTCCTCGAAACGTTCGGCGCAGAGATGGAACTGATCGAACACGAGGGCCATCCCATCGTGATCGACAAACACCCTCCCACGAGATCGGTTGGCGGTCGCTGATGGAGGTCCTTCTCGATCCGTTTCGGTTCGAGTTCTTTCGCAACGGTCTGATCGTTGCGACGATCTCAGGCGGAATCTGCGCGCTGATCGGTGTATATGTCGTCTTGCGGAACATGAGCTACATAGGGCACGGTCTCAGCCACGCGATCTTCGGAGGTGCTGTTGCAAGTTTCCTCGTCGGCATCAATTTCTACCTCGGTGCAGGAGCATGGGGATTCGCCTCGGCCCTGATGGTCAACCGTGTAGCGAGACGTAGATCTATCGGAGCCGATGCGGCGATTGGAGTTATCACGACGGCCAGTTTCGCTTTCGGAGTAGCGCTGATCTCGCGAAACGCCGGGTTCACCCGCAACTTCGAGGCCGCGCTCTTCGGCAACGTGCTGGGAGTCAATCGTTCCGACGTGATCATCGTCACCGTCGTGGCCGCTGCGGTGGCCGGGATTCTCATCGCGTTGTACCGACCGATGCTCTTCCTCACGTTCGATGCAGATGTGGCATCGGTGTTCGGGGTGCCGACCGCTCGGTTGGACGCACTCTTTGCATTGCTGTTGGCTGCCACCGTTATCGCCACGATGCAGGTGCTTGGTGTCACCCTCATCGCCGCAGCGTTGGTCATCCCTCCCGTTGTCGCACGTATGGTCACCGATCGTTTTCGCACGATGCTTGCGATCTCTGTGGTTGTCGGTGTCGCATCGGGTTTTGTTGGCATGTATCTCTCGTTCTACCTGGACATAGCGTCCGGGGCATCGATCGTTCTCACGCAGGCAAGTGTGTTCGTGTTGGTGTACATAGCGACATCGAGAGGTCGTTCCGGCCGAATGCGGCTCGCGGGTGTGTCCTCCCATTGAGGGGACGTTCAGAGATTCTTTGGATGAGTGGTGCGGTCTGGTCGATGGCTGGCTACAATTCTGAACAGCTGAGGACCGTTTCATTCCGATTGGCTTTGCTGAGCATTCGCTCAAACAGATCAGATCAGTTGTCGTTTCGAAGCAGAAGTGCAGAGCACCAGCTCTGCGAGAACGGCGATTGGAGCCTGAAGATGAAGAAGCTATATGTGGGAAACCTCCCGTGGAGTACCGACGAGGAAGAACTCCGTAAGATGTTCGACGAGATGGGTGACGTGCAGTCAGTTGCATTGATCACCGATCGTGAGACCGGCCGCAGCCGCGGTTTCGGTTTCGTCGAGATCGATGACGAAGGTGCCGAGAAGGCCATGAACGAGTTGAATGGCAAGGATCTCGGCGGACGCCCCCTGCGTGTCAATGAGGCACAGGACAAGCCACGTCGCACCGGCGGCAGTGGTGGCGGCGGTGGAGGCGGCGGCGGCGGTGGTGGCGGCGGCCGCTGGTAGTTCTCACCAAGAACAAACGTAAGAACGGGGCCCCACATGGGGCCCCGTTCTCGTGTTCTCATGCCACGACAGGGTCAGGTGCGGCTGAAGCGGACCTTGATCGTGCGTCCATCGAGTGGCGACCCGTCGAGTGCGTGCATCGCCCGACTTGCGGCCGACTTTGGCATGTCGACGAGTGCGTACCCCTTCGAACGTCCACGGTTGTCGATCATCACAACCGCCTGTTGGACATCTCCGTACCGGCTGAACATGACCTCGACGTCTTCGTCTGTCGCCCCCCATGGGAGGTTGGAGACGTGGACTGTCTGATCGCCCTGTCGAGTCGCCTTGGGTGTGCGCCGTTGACGTCGCTCCGGCCTTTCGGTCTTCGTCTTGGCCTTGGATGACTGCGTCGTATTCGGCTTCGGCGTCTGATGGCGCTCAGCGCTTGCTTGCTTCTTCTTTGGCTTGTCGTTGCGCGATCCGTGTGTGGAGTCACCACGGCTGGGTTCGCGGTGTGAGTGATCGCGCTTCGTGTCCGGTGTGTACGTGTCGCCATCGGGCAGGATCGCAGCGAGTCGTGGCTTCTCGATCGGATGGTGGAGATCCAGTTTGTCCTGCATCTTGCGGACGGCCCTACGTTGGTTCCCCGTCACGAGGCTCACGATGTTCCCTGATGCACCCGCGCGTGCAGTTCTTCCAGAGCGGTGGACGTAGTCCTTGTGATCGTTCGGTGGGTCAAAGTGGACAACCGATGCAACTGCATCGATGTGGATGCCGCGTGCGGCAACATCGGTCGCGATCAACGCCTGGGCATTCCCTGACGAGAACGATTGCAGCGCTCTGTTGCGCTGGTTCTGCGAGCGGCCGCCGTGCATGGCAACCGCGCCTACGCCGAGCTTGGACAGTTGTTTCGCAAGTCGATCAGCGCCGTGGCGTGTCCGTGTGAAGACGATCGATCGATCCGCGACACCGACGACGTCTGCGGTGTGTTGCACCTTGTCTTCATTCTGTACGAGCCAGAAGTGATGCTCGGCATCCGTTGTCTCGGGTTCGATCGCCTCTGCCTCGTGTCTCACGGGATCTGTCTGGTACTCACGGATCAAGACGGCGACATCACCGTCGAGTGTCGCGGAGAACAAGAGTGTTTGACGTTGTTTCGCCGTCTGGTTGAGGATCCGTCTGACATCGGGGAGGAACCCCATGTCTGCCATCCGGTCTGCCTCGTCGATAGCGACGATCGTCACCTCGCTCAGATCGACGGATCGCTGTTCGATGAGATCCTCAAGGCGGCCGGGAGTCGCGACGAGGACGTCAACGCCTTTCCGGAGCATGTCTTTCTGTGACTCGTATCGCACACCACCGTAGATCGCGAACACCTGGCGCCGTGTCGCCTTGCCGTACGGAGCAAGATCTCTTCTGATCTGCGCGGCGAGTTCGCGTGTTGGTGCGAGGATAAGTGCTCTGGGCTTGTGCGGACTCGCTGTTCCCACGTTCGCCAGGATCGGAAGGCCGAATGCGAGGGTCTTGCCCGAACCCGTTGGCGCCCTTCCCGCGACATCGCGACCGGCGAGCGCATCCGCGATGGTGGCTTCCTGGATGGGAAACGGTTCGTGGATGTCTTGTTTGTTGAGTGTGCTCGTGATGGCGTCAGGCAGCCCGAGCTGATCGAAAGTTTTCGTCATGATATGTCCTCACCCGAATGGGCGGTTGGTGAATGTGCCTATCTCGGTCACGTCGTGGCGCCTTCGCCAACGAATTCGTGATTCGGTCGAGAGAGGCGATCCGACCGGGTGAGAATCTCAACCGCAGAATCCCGGGGAAACGTCAAAGCGTTGGCCTCCACCCGGTGCGGCGAACGGAACAGTAGCGAGGAAGCAGGCATAGTTGAGCAGATGTCAGAGCACAGACAGCAGACGGCAGAGGCATCATCACAGATGTCAGAGCACAGACAGCAGACGGCAGAGGCATCATC
>JAMBLJ010000183.1 GCA_023336815.1 Actinomycetes bacterium | reverse complement strand
ACTACCCGAGGTCATCGGGGACGGTCGGCGAACCCTCGAGCGATTGATCCTCGATGACCAACGTGCCGTCTGCATGGCTCGTGTATACATGGACGGACTGGCCGAACGACTCTTCGAGCTTCCGGCTGAGGGTGAGCGGGTGCGCCTGGTCGAGTTGGGCACCCATTCACTGGGAGCCATCTTTCGCGACGGAAATCACCTCATCACTCCAGAACTCGAGCGGCGCATCGACGAGATCGCCCGCCGTTTCAAAGGCTTCCATTTCGGACGCTTCGACCTGCGTGCGGTGAGCGAACGATCTCTGCGCGAAGGACGCGAGTTCAAGATTCTCGAACTGAACGGTCTCACCGGTGAAGCCGCCCACATCTACGACGCCCGCTACTCGGTGCGAGAAGCGTGGCGAATCCTTGGACAGCAATGGGCTGATGCCTTCGCCATCGCCGATGCAAATCTCGTACGGGGGGCGAAGGCGGCTCCTCACGCCGAAGTAGCCCGTGAGATTCTGCGGTTTCTCGGGGGAAACCTACCCTGACGCCCGTTCAGAAATCACCTTGTCCGGATTCGTCCTGTCTGGAGAAGAGGGCCGTGCTAGACTCTCTCCTCGACATCCCCCCCTCGGAGCACGCTGCATCCGTCTGGACTCCGAGGGCACGCCCACCTACTTGGAGGACAATGCATGGCACGTTTGCGAATGGTCCCCGTACTCGCCATCGCCCTTTCACTACTGATGATCGCTTCAGCCCAGGCCGCGGTGATTCTCAGCGAGATCGATTACGATCAGCCCGGAACCGACGAGATGGAATGGGTGGAGTTGCATAATCCAGATGCCGTTCCCATGTCGCTCGTCAACCTCGAGTTGGTCATGATCAACAGCAGCACCTGTACGGAATACGGCAACTACGATTTGGATGCCATCACCATCCCGGCCGGAGGATATGTCGTGGTGGGCAACTACCCCTGCGCAGACCCTTCGGTGACCTTCCCTCCCACCAACGCGATTCAGAACGGCGCTCCGGATGGAGTGTTCATCCGGAATCGCGATACCCTTCTCATTGTCGACGAGGTGGAGTACGAGGCCGCCGGTGGGTCCGTATGCCTCAACAATCCCACTTCGGCGGCCGACAGCGGTGCACTGGACAACTACAGCATCCAGTACTGCACCGGGCAGGGATGGATCGAAGGTATCTTCAGCCCCTGCGCGGAGAACTTCGAATGTGACCCGGTGAGCAGCAAGGATTCGACCTGGGGCACTCTGAAGGCTCAGTTCTAGCTCCCTGGCCGAACCGAATCGAGATGCGAGACGCCCCCTCCCCACGGAGGGGGCGTTCCTATTTATGGCCGACTTGGATGAAGTGAAGGCCCTCGGTCCGGAGTTGGTCCCCGTACGTCAGCGAAGGTGGATGAGAACGATCTCGTTGTCGTCGGGAAGCTGTTGCCGCAAGTTTCTCCCCACGCTGAACGGGTAGTTGTTGTCATTGCACACGAGCAAGGTGTGTTCGTCCAGGCAGGCGATTCCTTCGATGGTGACGAAGGGCATGGCAAAACTGCCCGTGACCCGATTGCCCTCCACCTCGCGGGCCAGGAGCACGGGATCGGGGATGAGTAACAGGTCGACCAGCTCCCGCTTCCGCAACACTCCGTTCTCGTGGTCATCGAGCTTCACCACGAAGACCTTCTTGAACGCGGCTTCCTCCCCCTGGAAGTCGTCCCGTTCGACGATCGCGAGTTCCTGTTCGTTCAACGCACAGATCGCTCCGATATAGTGACCTTGCTCCTCGGAGAGCTGATATCGCCGGAAGGGCGCATCCTCCATGAACTCGCCCGCTCGGGGATCAAAACGGTACAAACGCAGTTGTCCCTCTGGGTCACCTTGCGCGGTCTT